>NZ_JCAXDU010000020.1:0-92963 GCF_059759155.1 Rhodococcus sp. GQ147 | reverse complement strand
CCTGTCCTGTGAATCACTGAAGCCACAAGACGATCGCAGCGATGATCAACTCGGATCGGAAATAGGCAGCTCGTTTGGCGTAACGAGTGGCCAGGTCACGGAAGTGTTTGAGCCGGTTGATGCAGCGCTCGACGACGTTGCCGCCTGCGTACTCGGCCCGGTCGAACGCCGGTGGACGCCCACCACGGGAGCCTTTCGCCGCCCGGCCGGCCTTCTGATCCGCCCGTTCCGGACAGGTGAACCGGATCCCGCGCCCCCGTAGCAGGACACGGGTACTCGGATGCGAATACGCCTTGTCCGCCACCACCGCATCCGGACGGGATCGCGGCCGTCCACCCCCAAGGCGGGCGACCTCGATCCTGTCGAGCAGCGGAACCAGCTGCGGGTTGTCACCGGCCTGGCCGGCGGTAAGGATCACACTCATCGGCATACCGCGTCCGTCGACCGCGAGATGAATCTTGCTGCTCAGTCCTCCTCGGGAACGTCCGAGGCATTCTCCGTCGACGGCGAGCGCTTCGACTGCCGGTGTGCAGCCCCCTAATGAGAGCTGGCGGGTCCTGCGATGCGGCAGACTCGTCACTGGTAGCGGCGGGCAGGTGAGCACTCGAGCCCCCTGGACACCGAGTCCTGAAAAAAGACCGTGCCCCTGCCCGTCCGCCGGGAGAACGGAATCGCTGATGGGATGTCGTGCCACCGGAGCACTGCTTCATTAGGTTGCTGATCGTTCTTCCGCATGCTGCCGGATGTAGTGGCGTTGAACAGCAAGGGCGGGTGACGAGGCTGATGTTGTTTGTCGGAGACGACTGGTCGGAAGAGCATCACGATATCGAGTTGATGGATGCATCCGGGCGCAGGTTGAGCAAGGCTCGGTTGCCGGAAGGAGTGGCCGGGATCGCGCGGTTGCATACAATGGTCGGCGACCACTTGGGCGACAACGTCGACGAGTCCGAGGTGGCCATCGGAATCGAGACCGACCACGGCCCCTGGGTAGCGGCGTTGGTCGCTGCCGGCTACACGGTGTTCGCGGTGAACCCGTTGCAGGCATCTCGTTTCGTGATCGTCGACGAGTCTCGGGCGCCAAGAGCGACGCCGCAGATGCGCACGTGCTGGCCGATATGGTGCGGACCGATTCGCACCAACTGCGGCCGGTGGCCGGCGACAGCCCCGAGGCCGAGGCCATCAAGGTCGTGGCCCGGGCCCACAAGACCTTGATCTGGGAACGCACCCGCCATACCCAGCGGCTGCGGCATGCGTTGCGCGAGTACTTCCCGGCCGCGTTGGAGGCGTTCGACGACCTCGACGCCGTCGACGCCCTCGACGCCGTCGACGCCCTCGAGTTACTCGGCAAAGCACCCGACCCGACCTCGGCAGCGCGACTGACACGCGGTCAGATCACCGCGGCACTGCGCAAGGCTCGGCGTCGCGACATCGAAACCAAGACCGACCAGATCCAGGCCGTGCTGCGCGGTGAACACCTGGGTCGGGCAGCGGTGATCACCACCGCATACGCGACCACCACCCGCTCCGCCGTGGCCGTACTGACCACGCTGAACACCGAGATCACGACATTGCAGAAGCAGGTCGATGCCCATTTTGGCCGACACCCGGACGCTGAGATCATCTTGTCCCAGCCGGGACTCGGATCCTTGCTCGGTCCCCGGGTGCTCGGTGAATTCGGTGACGACCGCAGCCGCTACGCTACCGCCAAAGCGCGCAAGAACTACGCCGGAACCAGTCCGATCACCCGAGCCTCCGGCAAGAAGAAAACAGTTATGGCACGATTCGTCCTTGGGCGATCGGCTCGTCGATGCCCTGAGCGCACAGGCATTCTCGGCACTGCAAGCTTCCTCCGGTGCCCGCGCCTACTACGACAAACAGCGCGACCGCGGTCTCGGTCACCGTCCTGCCCTGCGGCAGCTCGCCAACCGACTCGTCGGCATCCTGCACGGATGCCTCAAGACCCGCACCTGCTACGACGAGACGACCGCCTGGTCACCTCACCCCGAGCAGGCTGCTGCTTGACTCTCAAGCTCCTGGGATGTCTTTTTCCGGGCACCGGCCGAATGCTGGTGTGCCCGGACCACGGTCGAGTCGACCGAGACGATCCACTCGACCGCCCCGACCGCGTCGTCTTTGACGACCGCGGCATCGAGGATCTTCTCCCAGGTGCCGTCCATGGTCCATTTACGCAACCGCTCGTGCGCCGTTTTCCACGGTCCGTAGCGTTCGGGCAGGTCCCGCCAGGGTGCGCCGGTGCGCAGCTTCCACAAGATCGCGTTGATCACCTGTCGGTGATCGCGCCACTGTCCGCCTCGTCCTGAAGCGGGCAGTAGCGGTTCGATCTGCGTCCAGGCCTTGTCGGTCAGCTCACCGCGTCCTACCACCCCGAATGCGTATCACGGGGGGGTGTTCACCGATTCACAGGACACGCTCTAGTCACTCTTCCCAGCCGGGCCCATATTCCAAGTACATCACTACGCAAGGCTGAGTAGTGGAAACTGCTGTGAAGCAACGCTATCGGCTTTGGATCGCGGTTACCGGAGCTCGAGTGCATCGATGAGCTTGCGACGCTCGTCGTCAGTGAAGTGCTTCCGCACCGCCGCGGCCAGCACATCCGGATCCGCTCCCAGACGCTTGAGTGCCTGAGCCACCTTGTCCACCGGCTCGAGCTTGCTCGCAGGCTCTTTCGGCTGCGGCGCCTCAGGCTCGGCAGTCTCTGCGTCGGCTTCGGGTTCCGGATCAGGGTTCTGGGCTGCTTCCCACGCCGCGACCTGTTCCTCGAGCGGAACCCGGGCCAGCGAGCGGGCCTGGCGCACAGCGAGATCACCTGCACGCAGGGCTGCTTGCAGCTCGGGGGCAAGTTTGAGCAGGGCGCGACGCTGCGACACCCAGCCCTTGGAGCGACCGAGTTTCTTCGCCGCCACATCCGCACTACCGAACTCGGAGACCATCAACTCCACAGCCTTGGCTTCTTCGAGGACGTCGAAGTCACGGCGGTCGATGTTCTCACTCGTTGCAGCCCACAGGATTTCACCCTTGTCGACGGCGATGCTGTCGCGCAGCACCACATCGAGACCGGGACGGCCGTACTTCTGGGCCGCAGCGAGCCGGCGGTTGCCGTTGACGACGATGTACTGCGCTGCACCGAGATCGTCTTCATCCTCGGGTCACAGTTTCAACCACGCTGTGCGGCTGACGACGGTGCCGGGTTGCAGCTGCCGGTCGGCGATCGTCGCCAGATCCGACAGATCCCCGAGTTCGTCGCGCGGGTTGCGGGGGTTGGCGATGAGCTGATCGACCGGAACATCGGCGAGCAGTTGACCTTCGAGCGGCTCGATCGTCGTCTTCGTCGTCGTGGGTGCGGGGGTGCGCTTACGGTCGACCGGAGAGTTGTCGCCGACTGCTCCGACGAGGGAGGCGAAGTTCGCGCGCCCACCCTTGGGCGGCATCAGCGACCACCATCCGCGAGCTCGAGGCTGAGCTTGTAGAAATCCTCCCGTGCCTGCAACGAGACGCGGCTGGCTTCGTACTCGGTAACGACGCGGCCTTCGGCAGCGGCGCGGGTGTGGACCTTGTAGTGCCGCACCACCGTTCGCGCCAGCGGCCATCCGTTGGCCTGGACGAACTCGCGGGTCTGCTCGAGGTCCACCTTGCCGTCGCGGGGATCCCAATTGTTCACCACGACAATGAAATTCTTGCCGAGAGGTTCGATGACCTGCTTGATGGTGCGCGCGGTGGGATCGAAGCACAGCGGTTCGGGTTCGATCGGAACGATGACCAGATCAGCGACCTCGAGCACCGCTCGCAGGGCGTCGGCGGAACTGCCGGTGCCGAGCACATCGGTACCGTCATCAGCACCGGACAGGTCGATCCAGCCCGGGGTGTCGACGTAGACGTGCTTGATGCCGGGCAGCTTGTCGAGATTACGCAGCACGTCGAGGTTGTCGTGAACCTGATCGATCAGAAACGGCAACTCCTCGACGCGCGAAGCCCACCAGACTGCGGAGCCCTGCGGGTCGACGGAGATCGCGGCGACCGGGGACTGAACATCGTCATCGGCACCAGCGGTCGCGGCGGTGAGGACATCCGCTTTGACAGCGGCAAGGTTCATAGTGAGCGTCGATTTTCCGACGCCACCTTTTGGTTGAGCATCACATGAACAGCCACAGGTTACCTCCGTATGCTTCACCCCAGGGTGGGGCTACTTCGGACTCGCGTCGTCATCTCTTGGCGGAGATGACGATTGCGCCTGCACCACGGTAATCTCCGCGAGACGCGCAACACGTACGATAGACCCTTACGGGTCTACCGAACAAGCTTTCGCCGTATCATCTCAGATGCCTTGCGCTCTCACCCTCACGTGAGAGCGCCGACCGAGTCAACGCCACCTCCAGCGCCACCGCACATCTTCTCTTCAAAGACATTCTGCACCAAGTGAATACATGGTAACTACCTCAATCCTGCTATCTCCCTGACACTGTCGATGCGGAAACGGTCCCACACGGCTCCGCAAACATACGGGTTCCCTATACCGCGCCGAACTCGGCCTGATCGGTGGCGTGCCGGGGTTCAAGAATGCAGGTTGGCGAGATGATGCAGGCAAGCCCTGACGGTCGAGCGCTGATCGCGTTACCTTGAACCGCGCATCACTTTCGTCACTGTGACAGCGAACCCGCGACTAGTCGAACCCGCCACTAGTCACACGACCTGGCAACCCATCGCGCTACTGAGAACCGCTATGAACCCCACTGCGGTTTACCGCGGTAAACCAGAGATCACCTCGAACCGTCGGCAGGGGCGCATTGTCACGATCAGAATTCACGGGTGCACCCAAGGCCGCACCGCTAGCTATTCAGATCCCGTTGGCCGAGAACTCCAGAGCCGAAGGCTTATCCACACCCTCAGACACGCGGGAGCAGCGGAACCCGAACTTTCGCCCCGGATCGAACTATTACTTTTGCAAAGCACCTACATCGCCTACAGTCGACCACATGACCTGATCGTCTCGGAAGTCGCTGTCCAACAAGTAATGTGGTGCATCGAGAGCATGCTACCACCGACTTCGCGGAGTGCAATCACGCCCTTACTCTCACGGAGAGCACGCAATTGCGGCGTGGACACAGTCCCTACCGAACGACTACCACAAACCCATCAATCCCCCGCTACTCGACGATCGAACCAGAAACGGGGACGCACAGCCGACGCAGACCTCGACCTATCCGCCGTTCCACAGAAGGACACCGACAACTACCGCCTCAACATCCTTCAACGTGCCCGGCCAGTCCTTCGACGAATCGAAACGGCGAAGAGCCGCCTCGGACCCCCGGCCGAACCGCTAGATGAACTCCCCTACACGGGTGGCGCAGAATGCCAGGACCCGTGTCATTCCACGTCAATTCATGCGCCTTTTCACCTCGTACTGTCCTGCCAAACACAAGCAACGGAGGTACGGACATGGTCGAATACACAAACACATTCAAAGTTGCTGCGGTGCAGGCACAGCCTGTGTGGTTCGACGCGGCCAAAACGGTCGACAAGACCGTGTCCATCATCGCGGAAGCAGCCCGGAACGGGTGCGAGCTCGTTGCGTTTCCCGAGGTATTCATCCCGGGGTACCCGTACCACATCTGGGTCGACAGCCCGCTCGCCGGAATGGCGAAGTTCGCCGTGCGCTACCACGAGAATTCCCTGACGATGGATAGCCCGCACGTACAGCGGTTGCTCGATGCCGCCCGCGACCACAGCATCGCCGTAGTGGTGGGAATCAGCGAGCGGGATGGCGGCAGCTTGTACATGACCCAGCTCATCATCGACGCCGATGGGCAGCTGGTCGCCCGACGCCGCAAGCTCAAGCCCACCCACGTCGAGCGTTCGGTATACGGAGAAGGAAACGGCTCGGATATCTCCGTGTACGACATGCCTTTCGCGCGGCTCGGCGCGCTCAACTGCTGGGAGCATTTCCAGACGCTCACCAAGTACGCAATGTACTCGATGCACGAGCAGGTGCACGTCGCGAGCTGGCCTGGCATGTCGCTGTACCAGCCGGAGGTCCCCGCCTTCGGTGTCGATGCCCAGCTCACGGCCACGCGTATGTATGCACTCGAGGGACAAACCTTCGTGGTTTGCACCACCCAGGTGGTCACGCCGGAGGCCCACGAGTTCTTCTGCGAGAACGAGGAACAGCGAAAGCTGATCGGCCGAGGCGGAGGTTTCGCGCGGATCATCGGGCCCGACGGCCGCGATCTCGCAACTCCTCTCGCCGAAGATGAGGAGGGGATCCTCTACGCCGACATCGATCTGTCTGCGATCACCTTGGCGAAGCAGGCCGCCGACCCCGTAGGCCACTACTCACGGCCGGATGTGCTGTCGCTGAACTTCAACCAGCGCCGCACCACGCCCGTCAACACCCCACTTTCCACCATCCATGCCACGCACACGTTCGTGCCGCAGTTCGGGGCACTCGACGGCGTCCGTGAGCTCAACGGAGCGGACGAACAGCGCGCATTGCCCTCCACACATTCCGACGAGACGGACCGGGCGACAGCCACCATCTGACTCGGGAGCACCCGTGGCGCCTCCGAAGCGCCACGGGTGTGTGAAGGGGCGAGACAGGGGAATCGGAGGATCACCGAGTACAACGCATCGTCGATCGCAGCGAGTCAGCCCGCCCGTAACCCCCGATAGGTCCACCCCACGTATCCCCGCCGGTCACACCTTATCGACATGGGGTAATCGAGGTCGTCGTGGCCTGTATCGACATCCAGAGTCCCTGAGCTGAAGGCGCCCACCACCCCATGTCGCGATGACCTTCTCGCCGCACCGCAGAGAGCCGACATCGAGACCGAGCCCGGCATCGCGATTACGGCTACCCTGAAAAGAACAATGAACGGGGTTAGCACCAGGTAGGTCGATGAACACTTTCTTCTCCTCTGACCAGGTCTCGGCACCCGATCGCGTCGCGCTCTGGCACGATGTCATCTGCCGCAGCTATGTCCCGCTCAACATCACCCTCACGAGCGAGCAACCCTTCATCGGTACGGTCTCGACGGGCAACTTGGGCACGGTACGTATCGCGACGTCCTCGTCACTGCCCCAGCAGATCACCCGCACTCGTCGCTTGATCAGCCAGGACGAGCGTGAGTACCTCATGGTTGGGGTGCAGTCCGCCGGCCATGCACTCGTGCAGCAGCACGGCAGAACTGCACGAGTCGGTCGCGGTGGACTGGTTTTCTGGGACACTCGCCATCCCTACGACATCCTGTTCCCGACAGACTGGAGAATGAGCGTATTCCAGTTCCCGCGATACTCTTTCGGCTTCACCGAAGATTTCATCGGTAGGATGACCGCGGTGAATGTCGGGGGCGATCGCGGTATCGGACGAGTGGTGTCATCCTTCATGACAAGCATCAACGATGCGACCGATGCAGGAGACTTGGCGGAGGTAGCTTCACTCCACAACAGTGCTGTCGATCTTTTGTCAGCGGCGATACGGACCGAGCTTGCCGATCAAGCCGCCGCCTCTGACGGCCTACTCGAGTGCGTGCTTGCGTATATCCGACAGAACCTGGCCGACCCGAACCTGTGTGCCTCACAGATCGCGGCGGAGCACAACGTCTCTGTGCGGACCCTCCACCGACTGTTCTCGGCCACGGGACAGGGCGTGGCCGAACACATCCGTACCCTCCGACTCGAGCGCATCAAGACTGAGCTGGCAGACCCAACGAGTCGGCGATATACGATCAGCGCGTTGGCGAGAAAATGGGGGTTCCTCGATCCCTCAACGTTTTCACGCGCGTTCAAAGACGCCTACGGCATCACTGCCCGAGAGTGGGCGGCTTCTGCATCAGCACCACCGACGGAGGCTTCGTAGAAAGAGCCCGGTATCCGGTCTACCCTTGTTCGCTTGCACACCGTTCGGTCCGTCACTTCCGATGAAGCCGGAGCCGGCAGGTTGGCTTCCTTCCGCAATTCGATCGCTCGGGGATTGTCCGGGGGCACCGCTGGTGACCTCCAGGACCATTCCGGCCTGGTGTCCGCGATCGGTATGCACCTGCCCCGATGCATCCGGGCCGCGAGGCCAGTGCTCGGCAGGACCCACCGGCGACGACGGCCAGCGTGACCCCTGGACCGGTCGGTCGAATTCGCGCCTGCCGACCGAGAGTCGGGACCCGGTGTGCCGCCGCAACGCTCCCGGCCGGTGACCGGATCGGCGGACGAGCACGCTAGGTGTCCATCGTCCTGTCCGTACATCAGCCACACCGAGTGTTCGCGTGCCGGTACGTAACCAGTCCCCCGGCTGGGTCAAGAGCCTTGCGATTCGCCGAGCCGGCCCTCCATCGGTGAAGCCGATCCGATCGGTGAAGTGCTGACCACCGGATGAGTAGCACCCGTTCCGACAGGTGTCAGCGCGGGGTCGCCGCGGTACTCGAGCCGAGTGGGAACATCGCACGTGCGTCGAGCACGGGGACCGGGGCCACCGTCGCCGCTGTGATCGCAGCCGTGGTCTCGGTGGTATCGAACGGCTATGGAGCCGACCTCGCGTCGTCTCCCCTGCGTACCGATGCTGACAGCTGCCGGCATATATCCGCAGATGTCGCTGCGGGCGTTCGGTGGACAGGCGCTGCGAGCAGCAGTGCAGCGCACTGTAGTCGGTGGCTCGACGGCGATCTCGTCCACCGCCAGAACGTGGTGCCGGCTGTCACCGACGTCGGAGTCCTACCGGAATCGATCACCCGGTTCGGTCACCAGCTGACCGAACCGGACCACCCCTTCGACCACACCACCCTTCCCTCCCTCAGGTCGAACAGAGTGACGACACAGAACGACCGAGGATCGCCCGGAAGGAGACGGCACAGACGGCTGCCGAGCCACCCCATTGCCGACCGGACCGCACCGTGCACCCAGCTGAGGGTCACATCAACGGGAAAGTTCGAGCCGCCTACACACCGGGGCTTGGCGCCGAGCAGGTGGACTCGGATCCGGAAGCCGCGAGCAGGCGCTGGTGCATCTCCGACGACCGGATCGGAGTGTGCAGCCCGCAGCGTCGGGCCGTGCCATGACGCCGTCGGTCACCAGCGCCTGCAGCATGTCCTGCTACTGCGGCGGGCAGCGAGAAAATCGCCTGTTCAGCATGCCGTCGGGCATCGCTGAGGTTGCCATGAGCATCATGTGAACCATCGATGGTGGGTGCATCCGTGTGGACGCAGAGCGCGAGTGGTCGACGGTGCACGAGCTTGTCGACTGTGGGGCCGTCCTCACCTCGGCCGACCGAGTACACCGGGTCTCGTTCAGACGCCGGATCCACGCGCTCGGTCGCTCGGTATCGGCGACGGCTGAGACGCAGGCCTGATGCCGGTACCACTCAGAACAACCCCGACAGTGGGTCCGGCAAGCTGGAACCGTTGACGCCCCTCACAGAAGAGAACTACAGTTAAGGAAACTGAACGATGTTATGGAAAATGACATGTCGATCAATGCTCAGAACACGGTCCGCGAATCCGGGTCACGGCGCGGTGCCGTGCGGGAGTTCAAGAAAGGACTGATACGCGATGCCGCGAAGCGCATCTTCGCCGAACGCGGCATCGACGCCGCCTCGATGCGCGAGATCGCCCAGGCCGCGGGCTACACAACGGGAGCCATCTACACCTACTTCGACACCAAGGAAGAGCTCTACGCCGAAGTGCTGCGAGACTCCCTGCACGCCCTGCAGTCCGAAGTGGCCACCACCGTCGAAACCTCACCCGACAGGCCGGCATCGGCCGCGGCACTGCACGGCTTGTGGTCCTTCTACGACACCCATCCCGCCGACTTCGAACTCGGCTTCTATCTGTACGGCGGAGTCCGCCCTGCAGGCCTCAACAAGAAGCTCGACGAGGAACTGAACACCCTGTTCGACCAAGTGATGACGTTGATCGCGAATGGTCTGATCACCGACGGACTGGCAACCGAGCAGACTGCACACCACCTCGCGGTGGTCCATGCCACCTGGGTCTTCGGATTGCTCCTGATGACAAAAACCGGTCGCGTGAAATCGGTCCGCGACGACGCCGAAGCCATGCTCGACAGCTACCTGAAGATGGTGGCTACGCACCAAAGGCTATGACCTGAAACAGAATCGAGAGACGATGACCGAACACTCCATGTCGATCGCTCCTACCGCCCGGGTGCAGGAGTACACCGACCGTTTTCGCGAGTTCCTCGACGAGGACGTCCCTCCACTCGAAGAGGAACTCGCGAAGCACAACGTCGGCACTGCCGGACAACCGAAGCTCGACAGTGAAGGCCGAATGCACCCGATCGTGTGGGAGGCTCGCCGTGAGGTGCAACGGCGCGCCGGCGCCCTGAACCTGTACGCCCCACACATCAGTGCCGAACTCGGCGGCGGTGGATTCAACCGCGTGGAGATGCACCACGTCGAGGAATTCGTCTACCGCCATTCCGGTCTCGGGCTCGGTTTGGCCGCCCTTGCATGGACAGAGGGCCCGAACCCCGCGAGCGAGCACATGTCGGAAGCGATGCGGGAGCGGTATCTCACGCCGTTGATCAAAGGTCAGATCACTGCTGCGTTCGCCAACACCGAACCCAATGTCGGCACTGATGTCCTGGGTATGGAGACCTGGGCGAAACAAGACGGCAGCGACTGGATCATCAACGGCCGCAAAGCATGGATCACCAATTCCCATTTCGCCGACGTATACCAGGTCGTCGCCGTCACCGAACCCGGCGCCGGAACCCGGTCGTTGACGATGTTCCTCGTCGATGCCGACACCCCCGGTCTCGAGCGCGGCCCCGACCTGCCGACCATGATGGACGACGGACTCACCGGCGAACTCGAATTCCGTGATGTGCGGGTGCCTGCGGAGAACATCGTCCGTGAGGTGGGCGACGGCTTCGCCCTGGCCATGTCCTGGATCAACTGGCGGCGATTGTGCCGCGGTGGCATGTGTTCCGGATGGGGCCAATGGCTCATCACACGAGCGATCTCCCGATCGCAGGAACGCAAATCCGGTGGCCGCCCCATCGGTGATCTGCAATCGATCCAGCACCTGATCGCCCGCATGGCTCTCGAGTTCTACCAAGCACGCTCGACCTCCCTGGTCGCACAAGCCGAACTCGACCAGTGGGGCGCGTTCGAGATCCCACTGCACAAGGAAGCGCCGCGCCTGATCAGCCTCCTCAAGATCATCAATGACGAGGCGTTCTACCGCCTGGCCGACAGTGCAATCCAGGTCCACGGCGCCAACGGTTTGCTGCGTGGCTCCCCGGAAGAAAAACTCTTCCGAGTGGCCCGCAACCTGCGGATCCCCGCTGGCACCTCCGAAGTGCAGCTCAACGCCATCGCCCGTGGCCTACTCCGCGAAGCAGCAGTGTCATGACCACCACGATGCGCCGCCTGACCGAGTATTCCCATGGCGGAGGATGCGCCTGCAAACTCCCACAGTCGATGCTCGACGACGTAGTCACCATGATGCGACAGGCCGGAGTTCCCCAGTCGGACGAGTCCGGATTGCTGATCGGACTCGACACCCCTGACGACGCTGCCGTCTACGCCATCGACAACACGAAGGCATGGATCGTCACCACCGACTTCCTCACTCCCCTCGTCGATGACCCCCGCGACTGGGGCCGGATCGCCGCCACCAATGCCCTGTCCGATGTGTACGCGATGGGCGGCCGCCCCCTGATCGCCCTCAACATCCTTGCCTGGCCCACCGACCTCGGCGCGGACATGTTGAACAAGGTTCTCCACGGCGGCGCGGATGCTGTCTCCGCCGCCGGCGCTCTGGTCGTCGGCGGCCACAGCATCACCGACCCCATCCCCAAATACGGCCTCGTCGCGATCGGTGAGGTCGAGCGCGACAAGATCCTCACCAAAGGTGGCGCTCGCCCCGGCGATCTACTGGTGCTGACCAAACCCATCGGGGTCGGCATCATCAGTACCGCAATCAAACGTGGTCAAGCCCCGCAGAACTCACGTACCGCTGCAGTCGCGAGCATGACCAGGTTGAACTCCTCGGCCAGCCGGATCGCCAGTGAGGCCGGGCTGAAAGGAGCGACCGACATCACCGGCTACGGATTGATCGGCCACCTGCACGAGATGGCGGCCGCGGCCGGCCTCGGAGCTCGCATCGACATCGACCGAGTTCCTCTTCTGCCCGGAGTTACGGCTCTGATCGCCGACGGCTGTTCTCCCGACGGAAGCCGCAGGACATTGGTCAATGCACTGCGGAAAGGGTGGTTCGAGCCTTCTTCGCTCCCGCAGGAGCAGCAGCTCCTATTGGCCGACGCCCAAACCTCCGGGGGGCTGCTTCTGGCCGTTCCACCCCACGATGCCGCCTCGGTCGTTGCCGCTCTGCGCGCCGGCGGTGATGCCCATGCCTGCGTGATCGGTGACTTCGTCGACGACGGCCGTCCCGGCGTCGTCACTGCTGAAACGAGCACACGATGACCGAATTCGGTTGTGTCACCGGCCGATTCCAGCCTGTGCACAATCAGCACATGGAACTGTTCGAGATCGCCCTGAACGAGTGCGATCACCTGGTGGTGGCGATCACCAACCCGGATCCGAGCGCACACCACGAAGAAGCAAGTTCGGCGCACCGACACACCCGGGCGGCCAATCCGTTCACCTACTTCGAGCGGGCCCGCCTGCTCGACGCTGCCCTGACCGACCACGTCCGGGCCGGACGAGTGACCATCGTGCCGTTCGACCTGACCCAACCGCAGCTCTGGCCGCAGTATGTACCCCACTCGGCACGGCATTTCGTGCGGGTTTTCAGCGACTGGGAACACGACAAAGCCAGATGGCTCGCGCAGGCCGGCTACGCGGTAACCGTCGTCGACGGCGACCCGGTAACCAAGCTGAACGCGACCGACATCCGCCAGGCGATGCTGGCCGGTGACGACAGCTGGCGACACCACGTGCCCGCAGCCACCGTGGCGTTGCTCAGCGAGCTCATCGCCACGAGCGTGCTGGAGGAACAGCCATGAGGATGCCCGGCTACGGCGAAACCCAGCCCCGCCTCGACGACGATCGGATGCCCGTCATCCTGGTCACTCTCGACGGGCTCGGGGACCGACCCGTCCCGGAGTTGTCGGGCCGGACCCCCGCTGAGGCGGCACGCACCCCCGTCCTCGACCGATTGACCGCCCGCGGGAGCAGCGGGTGGCACATACCGTTCGGATGGGGACGCGCCCCCGCCTCCGAACTGGCCCATTGGGCCATGTTCGGATACTCCGACATACCGTTTCCCGGACGTGCCGTCCTCGAAGGAGTCGGCGCGGGCATCGACCTACCGCTCGACGCCGCGACCACTTTTGCCGCACTACGCACGTCCTGCGTCCAGAACGGACAGGTATGGATCACCGGGCGCGTAGGTAAGGACGACGCTGCCGACGCCGATCGATTATTCGAGGAACTGGCACCGCTGTTCGACAAGGCCGACGCGCAGCTTCATCCGGTCGGTCGAGGGGAAGCGGTGCTCGTCCTCCCGCACCACACCCGCGGCGACGTCACCGACTCGGACCCCTTCTTCGAAGACTTCCACCCTTGGTTGCAGGTCACATCGGCCGGTCCGGAGGCGACAGATCTGGCCGAACACCTCAACGAACTGCTGCTGACCGCCCGGCGTCATCTCCTCACGAGTCCGGTCAACGCAGTACGCGCCGCCGACGGACGCCCCGCTCTCGACGTCATGACCACCAAATGGTCGGGCAGCCGGCGACCCGTGCCGGATTTCCTCACCCACGCCGGCGTGGCAGGAGCTGCCGTCACCAGCACCCGCCTCTATCGGGGCATCGCTGGGCTCCTCGGGATGCGGCACCATCACCTGCCTCCCGCCACCGATCACGGTGTGGATATGACCACACGTATCGAGGCGGCCGAGCACTTGATCGACGAGGGTGCACGCTTCGTCCACATCCACACCAAGGCCACCGACGAGGCCGGGCACACCAAACAGCCACGCGCCAAGCTGGACGTCCTCGAAGCGCTCGACCCGGCGTTCGAACGCTTCGAGTCCTTGTCGGATCGCGCCGTTATCGCGATCACCGGCGATCACGCCACTCCCTCGGTCGACGGCGTCCTGCACACCGCCGACCCCACCCCGCTCCTCGTCGTCGGCCCCACCGTGCGGCCCGACGCAGTCACTCGATTCGGGGAATCGTTCGCGCACCGCGGCTGGTACGGAACCGTCGCTGCCCGCGACCTGCTTCCCCTGTTGTTCGGTCACGCGAATCGGCCGGTGTTCCTCGGCCACCGAGCAACTCCGCGACAGACCCTCGCGTTGCCTGATAGCCCTGCCGCGATGCCGGCGGGCTGACCTTCCTTTCCCTGTCTGCACAGCACCGCTACGCCGAACGACGACTGTCGCCGCCACGTGCACCACTCACTCACCGGTTACACGAGGACGCCCCTCGTGCACCGTGTGCGGTACCGAAATCGGCCGTAGACCGTGCGGTCGTGCCTCGATGCCGGGGCATCCCACCACCGCCGCAAAAGCCGGGCAGGGGCCCTGCCGCCCGGCAATCCGCCAACGTGGGTGAGATAGGCGCCGGTCCGCAACCCTGACTCCGCGTTCAGAGCTGCCCATACTGTCTAGGCTGCGCGACCGAACCGGCGTTCGTAATCCTCGCGTTCACGCGAGGCGCGCGCCTGTGCCTTCGCACTGAGCAGATCCGGATCGAGACCGTGTTGCTGGAGTCGATGACGTTGCCAGATGCTCATCAACGCCACAGAAAAGTACATCCAGGGCAAGAGCAGCAACATCATCATCGAGACGGGAATCCATACCGGTCCCGGGATCAGCAGGAACAACAGCAGCAGCGGGATGACCGGCACATTCCACCGAAGAAGATATCGGCGCACGCCACCCGGCCCCAGGATGTCGTTACGGACCCAGTCCTGCATCTGCGGAGGCAAGGGGCGGCCAACCACATAGGCCAGGCGCTGAATCACGGTAGGTCGTGTGCGAAGTGGGGTCGTCACAGCGTTCCCTTCGTTGTATCCGGTGGCTCGGATGGATCTCGGGACGGACGTCGATCCGAACTGGTTATTGCATGTGCTGCAGCATCATTGAGAAGGGTCAGTGCCCGATGCAGCTCCTGGAGCTCCGCCGGCGAAACACCGAGCTTCTCGACCACGGCGACCGGGACTTTCTGGGCTTCGTTCCGCAGGGCTCGACCTTGGGCAGTGAGATCGATGACCAGTTGACGTTCGTCTACACGACTGCGCGAACGAGTGATCAGCTGTGAGGCTTCGAGGCGCTTCAACAAAGGCGAGAGCGTGGGCGAGTCCAGAGCCAGCGCTTCGCCGATCGCCTTGACCGACATCGGAGCTTTCTCCCACAGCGCCAACATCACCAGGTATTGCGGGTGAGTGAGGCCTAGAGGCTCGAGGATAGGCCGGTAGACAGCCAGGACGGCCCGGTTGGCAACGGCAAGCGCGAAGCAGACCTGCCGGTCCAACGCCAGGAGGTCGTCGTTCCCGATCGAAGCGAGGTCACCTGTGGTCACAGGACGAGCATACCGGACTCAGTCGTGCGCGAACGAATCGTGTGCGAGCAATATTTGAGATGTGCATCACCGGCACGACCTGCGATGCAGTTCGATATCCGAACAAGTGCGCCTCGCACCTGCGCACCCACTCCGATCCCTCGAAGTGTCGCGAATACCGAACCCAACGGCGCCACGCGCATCACCGGCCAGATACTTCATCAGTTCCCATTGGGTCGAGCGGCGACGAACCCTGCCTGGCCTGCGGGTCGGCACGATGCGGCGCCTCACGATCGACGGCCGGCATTCCGGACGGCGACGGGTCGGGAAACGGTGGGTCCCGTCCGGGGGCAGACCACCACCGCCACCGGCGGTGCATCGATCCGGTACATCGATCCGGTACATCGATGATGCGCACGTCACTGGACCTCGGGTACATCCCGCACGTAGGTCCGCCACTGCAGAGGAGGCCGATGCGCCTTACTTGTAAGGTTGTTCGTCGATCCACTTCTGCAGGCTGTACCCCAGCGAAGTCAACGACTTATCGAGCGTGGTCAACACCTCACCGGGGGATGCGGGAGACCTCACTCCCTCGCGCAGGACGGCGAGCACCACGGACTGCACCGCACCCCCGACAGCAGCCGGCACCACCGCCGCCGGACGCGTACCGATACGGGACGCAACGAACGTCGAGACGACCTCGGACCACACCAACCACCGTTGAGCACCCTCGGCCTGCAATTCCGGTGAGGCGTCGAGGATCCGAATCTGGGCGGTCCAGACGCCCTCGTCGTCGAGTCGGGCCGCTACCGTATCGATCACCCCGACCCGGATCGCCTCCATGACCGGCACCTCGTCGTCAACCGTGCCGAAGGAGCGCTGGAGGTCGCGGGTACTTTCCTCGAAAGGAAACCACACGAGTGCCGCTTTGCTGGAGAAGTACCGGAAGAAGGTGGTCTTGCTGATCCCCGCGGCCGCAACGATATCCATGATCGACGTCTCCGCATAGCCTCGTTCGAGGAACAGTTCGAACGCGGCGACCTCGACCTGCGCGCGAGACGACACCTGAGGACGCCCACGTCTGCCGGTAGCCATCGCATTCCCCCCTCTTTTCGACCCGAGACTTGATTTTGGGTACTCGGTACCGTAAATATAGGCGACGCGCGATGTGACCGATAAACATGATCTTGCAACACCACCACGATCCGTCACCCCCTGTAGGCGGACCGTGGTTCCCGGTCGGTGAACCGACCCCGTCCCGGATGCCCTGCCTGTCCCCCCCCCTCCAACGGGCAGGGCATCCGGGAACTTCCACACCGACCCGTGTAGGGCGGGTTGTGTCCTATCCGTTCGATTGAGGGGCCCGCCATGCCCCATCGATGCCGTTCGTCGGCGTTTGCTTGCGGGACAGCCGGTACGCCGATCGCTCCCACCGTCGGAGCGCTCTCCCTTATCGGAATCCTCTTTACGCTTTCCCACGAACGAGGGCAGTGCCGCTCACAGAGACCGATTCGGGAGTCCGACTGCTCGTTCGGCGCCGGGCATGATCGACTTGATTTTCGGAACCGGGTAGCATAATTATAGTTGAATGCTCGATTACCGCTGCTGTCGTCCGAGCTGAACCGCCCGGACGATCACCTCCGGCACGTAGATGGCAGGTCTGATCGCGATCGGCAGACCCGTTCTCCCGACGGGACGCCTCGGCTCCACCGAACGACATACGACCAAGGAAGACCGTTCTCTGATGATTTCCAGCCTCGTAATCCGGCCTCTGGCTCGCGCAATCGCAGTCGTACTGATCGTCGCCGATACCGCCCTCGCCACCCGAGTGCCGGCCCTGCCCGGCTGGGATGAAGACGGCTCCGTCGCCCGGAGCTGACGTCGCAGGGACATCACCCGCACAACGCTGTGCCGCTTCCGGCGATCACCGACACGCCAACGCACCGAACCGGCACCGAGATGACCGAGACCACATCATGAAGCGTTGACGGCCTCATACCGTCGCGCGGCGAGCAGGACCGAGCACGGCGACATTGCCGGGTGCCGCAGCCGCCGGCAGGTCGAGGACCGTCGACGTACGCAAGCGATGCAGCAGGAACGCTGCCCCGAGCCGGCTGCGCCCGAATCCCTCGAACGGGTTGAAACCGAGTGTCGCAGTGATGGTATCGATCCTGCTCTGAAGCGTGCTGTGGTGGATGTTGAGCAGTCGCGCCGCTTCCCGAACGGACTGCGCAGCGACGACGGCATCGATCGTCTCCATCCCCCAGGCGTAGTGTGCGATGGCCTCGACACGGTCGGCGTCGCTGTGCGGAGCGTGCTCATCGGCGTCGGCAAGCAGTTCGATCAGACCCCCGTAGGAGTCGGCCACAACCTGGGGTTCCTTCGGGGTTCGGCACAGGCGCAGAGCGACCATCGCGGTCCGGAACGACCGATCCAACGAGTCCGGCGGCGTGGCTGTTCCGATACCGCACGGCGAAGCGCCGAACGGCGGGTACCGCTCCGGCACAACGATGGCGTGGACCGGACCGAACGGGGTGGCGATCACGTCCTCCGGGCCGGCGGGATGATTGCGCCACACCGCGAACAGCGGTGCCACAACGAGGCGATACAGGCCCGTTGCCGACAATCCGAGCGCACTCGCCGCGGTCAAGCGCTCGTCGGGAATGCTCTCGCGACCGGTGAGTATGCCGAGGTGGCGGCGATTGTCGATCTCCCGGGCTCCACGCCCGTTCCGGATCCGCACAGCCAGTGCCAAGCGCTCGAGGATGAGTGCGTCGTTCGGCCCAGCAGCACCGTCGCGTTCGAGCCAGACGTCGATGCCGTCCTCCGACGCCACGTGCAGGTTCGAAGGATCTGTCGGCGATTGACCCTGCACTGCTTCACCTTTCGGAGTGACTCGTAGAGTCCGCGGCGGGACGCTCTGCCGGAACCCTGCAGTACAACCGGCCAGCGCGGCAGCGGTTGCGAGCAGGGCACGGGTGTTGACGTTGCCGACGATCAACTCGTCGAAGCACGCGATGACACGCAGACCCAAACTGGCGCTGGGATCGAGGCGGGCGATCCGTCCGAGTAGCTCTTGCATATTCGTTCCTGCCCTCAGTCCGCAAGGATTTTCTCGACCCAGGTGTTGCGGGTCCGGATCATGGACCGGCCCACGCTGGTGTGCGGGGCGAAAATGTCGCACGCGTGAAAGGCGCCGGACCATACGTGCAACTCGGCATCGCCACCGGCTTGCCAGATCCTGTTGGCATAGCCGATCGCCTCGTCCCGGAAGATCTCGGCCGCACCGACGTCGATGAAGGCCGGCGGCAATCCGCGCAGATTCTGCGCGCGGGCCGGGGCTGCATACGGCGAGACAAGGTCGGTGCCCCGCTGCTCACCCAGCAGGGCGGTCCAGCCGGTTTCGTTGCTGATCCGGTCCCACACACCGATACCGTCGAACTGCTCGATCGAAGCGGTCGTGCACCGGTCGTCGAGCATCGGATAGTCGAGCACCTGCCCACACAACCGGGGACCACCGCGGTCCCGCGCAGCCAGCGCGAGACCGGCTGCCAGTCCGCCACCGGAGCTGGCACCTGCGACCAGGATCCGGTCCGCCCGCACGTCCAGATCGGTGACATGCGCAGCCAACCACTCCAGGGCGGCATACATGTCCTCACGCGGGTAGGGGTCGGGATACTCAGGGGCCAAACGATACTCGACCGTGACAAGAACCGCCCCCAGTTCGGTCACCCAGTCCAGCACCAGGTCCAGGCCGCTGAACATGTCTCCGAACATCAATCCTCCGGAGTGCGCGTACAGCACCGCAGGACGGGGCCCGCTGAAGTCCCGGGAACGAAGCACCGCAGCGTTGACGGCAGCGCCATCACCCCCGGGGAAGGTCACGTCGTTCACCGCGATCCGTCGGCGGTCGAATTCCTCGTCCATCGGAGGGGACGCATAGGACGTACGCATGAACTCGATCAGGTCCGCAGTGATGGTCGGAGGGAACATACCGCCTACCACAGCCAATCCCGCCTTGAGTTCGGCATCGAATGGTGGACGGGGCACTGCTCGGGCCATCGTCACCTCCTCGAAGACTCGCATCGAGGATACGGCGGCCGCTCGACCGAGGGACCCGCCATTCGGCGGGGAAACAGAGCGAAACTGCGCCGCTGCGTCGGTTGAGACACCCATCACACTCTTGTGAAACTTGGAGCAGCGTCACTGTCGACCGAACGAGAGGAACAACCCCCATGTCCGATACCCAACGCGTCGTCGACTCAGCCCGCGAAGTCATCCACACCACGGTGAACAGCGGTGCCGTGCCCGGAGTAGTAGCGGGCATGACGAACGACCAGGAAACCCTGTTCATCGAGTCCGCTGGGGTACGGTCTGTCGACAACGATCAACCGATGACCGATGACACCGTCTTCAGCATCTTCTCGACCACCAAAGCCCTCACCGGCACCGTGGCGCTGCAACTCGTGGAATCCGGTGATCTCGACCTGGATTCCCCGGCCGAGGAGTACGCGCCCGCGATCGGCGAACTCCAGGTCATCGAGGGCTTCGACTCGAACGGCGAGCCGATGCTGCGAGCACCGAAGACCGACATCACGACCCGCCAACTACTGCTGCACACCGCCGGCTTCGGATACGACTTCTTCAACGAGACGTACAACCGCCTCGCCGAGAACCACGGTCAGCCCAGCATCGTCACCGCCACCAAGGACGCGCTCGAGACACCGCTGCTGTTCGATCCCGGCACCCAGTGGGAGTACGGCTCGAATATCGACTGGGCAGGCCAGGTGATCGAAGGCATCGTCGGCACCCGCCTTGGCGAGGCGCTGAAGACACGAGTCCTCGACCCCCTCGGCATGACATCGACGTCCTTCACTCCGTCCGACGACATGCGCGCGCGTCTGGCGACCATGCACCAGCGCACCGACGACGGACTCCAGGCCACCGATTTCGTCATCCCCACCCCGCCCGAGGTCGACATGGGTGGGCACGGACTGTTCTCCACCGTCGGTGACTACCTCGCCTTCATCCGGATGTGGCTCAACGACGGCGAGGCAGACGACGGCACCGTCATCCTCCGCCCCGACACCGTCGAGTGGGCGACCAGAAACGACCTCGGCGACCTGACCGTGAAGATGCTTCCGGGTGTCATCAGGTCTCTGTCGAACGACGCCGAGTTCTTCCCTGGCCAGCGCAAGGGCTGGTGCTACACGTTCATGACCAACGAAACCGAAGCACCCACGGGCCGTCCCGCAGGCTCTCTCGCCTGGGCAGGCCTGGCCAACCTCTACTACTGGATCGACCGGCACAACAAGATCGGAGGCTACTGGGCGACGCAGATCTTCCCGTTCGCCGACCCCAGCTCGCTCGGTGGTTACCTCGACATGGAGACCGCCGTCTACCGAGCCCTTTCCTGACCCCGGTTCCATCCCGGGCCGCGGCACCGGACATCGACCTCGATCCGTTGACCGCTCGCGTAACCGGCGCGCTCGCCGAACAGCCACACGACGACATCAACGAGATCGGGTGAAATCCCCACCCGACGCACGGACACCACACCGCTGCGGGTGTCGAAACACCCGCAGCGGTGTGGTGTTGCCACGCTGTTCGAGGTCTGGGTGCAACAGGTCGAGCGCGAACACCGTCGTCTCCCACGGGCTTGCCGCGAGGGCCGCACCTTCCGACAGTCACCGCTACCGCACGCAAGGCCATAGGACGACTCTCGGATCACGCATTCTGCGCGATCACACGTGGATGCCGAACGTGTCGATCTTGCGGTAGAGAGACGACCTTGCGATCCCCAGCAATTTCGCGGCGGCGACACGATTGCCACCGCTGTCCCGTAGCGCAGCCACTATGGCATCGCGCTCGACTCTTTCCATTGCCGTCATCGTCCGGCGAGGCGCGGAGCTGAGCGCTGGAGGCAGATCAGCTACTGCGATCGTTCCCGCGGGCTTGGCGCGAAGTACGTGATTGAGAGTGCCGACCAGTTCACGGACGTTGCCGGGCCAGTGGTACTTCTTCAGGGTTCGCATCGTGTCGTCGCTGAAAGCGGTTTCGCGGTGAGGTGCAAGGTGCATTCGGATGATGTCCGGGATGTCATCGGGGTGATGACGCAATGCGAGGACCTCGACGGTGGCGATGAAATGCTCGGCGAGAGCAGAATCCTGAAGTGCTTCCCCATCAGTGGATGTGGTCGCGACGATCCACCGAGCGGGGTACCGGTGCTGGTCGGCGGATATGAGGTCGGCAAAGAGCTCATCGGTGCTCGCGTCGAGTCGGTCGATGCGACGAAGGACGATCGTGGTCGCCGCGGAGTCGAGCGCAGTGCGCAATTCCTCGTGAGCGGACTTTTCAGCAGAGCAATCCACGACGACAATCGGGGCCTGCGGATTCTTGTACAGGTGCATGCCCCGAACGAGAGTGAGTTTGCCGCTTCCTGGTTCACCTTTGAGGATCACGTTGGCATCTGTCGCGGCGAGGGACGTCAACTCCCCTCGACACCGGTTCCATTGGAGCGAAGACCCCGCCACCCCCGGAAACACGGGAACCGTGCGCCGGGGTTGCATGATCTTCGTGGGACACGATGTCGCCTCGACTTCGAAGACGATGCCGGCGATGTCGCCGCCATGTTCGACGAGAGTGCGCTTGACGGTGATGCTACCTCCGGACGGAAGGCGCAGGTCGAACTGGGCAACTCGTGACGGATCGAGCATCGACTGTGCTTCCTCGCGGAGAAAAGCCTCGTCGATCGGGTCGAGAAGGCGCGAGCCGATCTCGTTCGACATGAAAACACCGCAACTGAGTGAGTACACCGCCGTCTGCCGGCGCCGACAGGCGACGAGGAACTCGCCGAGCACGAGTTGTTGCTTGATCGATCCCGTGGCGCGAAGAGCCGACTCGATATCACGAGCCGCTCCAAGGGCGAGCTGGCGCATCAACGGGTTCGATGTGTGGGTCAAGCCTGTGATGTCGATCAGTCCTTCGACACGGCCGGTGGTGGGGTTGTGAATGGGCGCGCCGGCACAGGTGAAATACTGGATCGATTCGTGATAGTGCTGAGCGCCGTCGACGTAGACGGCCATCCCGGTCTCGAGGGCTGTGCCCACTCCATTGGTACCGACGAGCTCTTCGGCGTAGGTGAACCCGGGAGCGAAGTACACCTTGTCCAGCTTCGCGGCGAGGACGGGATCATTGTCCCGCCGGACCAGCACACGCGCATGCTCGTCACTCAACGCGACACTGAGGGACATGTCGGACAGGTCGTCATGGAGCCGATCGAGGATCGGCAGGGCGCATCGCACCAGTCGTCGGCGAAGATCGAGGTCTTCGACGTACTGCAGCTGTGGAAGGTGCGAGCCGTCCGGGATGACACCCGCCTGACGTGAGCGTCGCCATGACTGTGCGATGAGGGGTGAGACGTCCTCGGAGGGGGAACCGGCGAGGTCATGGAGATGCCGGGCGGTGGTCACGCGGCGCCGGCGGTTATCACTGTCCATCACATTTCCTTGCAGGTCGCAGTACTGCCATCCCCCTCAATGTGCCGCACATCACATTCTATGAATGTCCCAGAATAGGACATCGATCTGCCGTCTCCAACGGCAGTAGCGGGGCGGGTACGGCCACCCCGCCGGCCGGAGATCGGCACTCGCGGTCCGCACCGCGCCTACTCCTCGGACCACCGACTGCCGCGATCCGGGGTGCACACCACCATCAGGAGACTGACGTCAGGTCGTCGACGGCGACCGGATCACCGGGCTCGGCTTCACCCCCCAGGGGAAGCCGAGCCCGTTCCATCACCTGCCCCGCCCTACGCATAGAGGTCGACATCGCCGGCAACCGCGCAAGAATCTCGATGTTCTCTGCCGCCACGACCGCCGGCGGGCACACTCACTACCGTCCCGCCCACGTGAACCGTTGTCGTGGCGGCACCGCTTCAGACCTCGATCGCGAGAAGATCCGCAAGGTGGCGGTCGATCTGCGGCATGTAGGTCGGAGCGACAGCGAACAGGCCCAAATGCCCGAGCACATCTTCGACCACGCGCAGTTCACTGCCCTTGATCAGTTCCTGCTCGGCAGCACAGTCGCGGACCGGGAACAACTGGTCTTCGTCGATGGGAATCACGAAGGTCTTGGCGGTGATCCGTCCGAGTGCAGCGGCCAGGTCTCCCCCGGTATGCCGAGAGACGTCGCCGCGTTGCCAGGCCCAGGATTGAGTGAGGAGTGCGTTGGGATCCATCGCCGTGAAGTAGGGCTCGAGGAATCCGGTCAGGAACGCGTCCAGGGATTCGAACTCCATTGCTCGCCATACTTCTTGCTTCCAGAACTCGGTCGAGAATCCGAGCACTCCCCAGATGTGAGCCTGCCTGGTGAGGCCGTCGACGACCTGCGTATGCGAGGTGTATTCGCCGCCGTTCCAGCCCGGATCCGACAGGATCGCTTCGCGCATGATCTCCGCGATCAAGAAATCACCGGGAGTGTTGCGTGCCGTACCGGCAATCGGTGCGGCGCGCAGAACCTTGTCGGGGAACCTCACTGCCCATTCGTAGGTCTGTTGAGCTCCCATGGAGCCTCCCGTCACCAACGCGAGGCGTTCGATACCGAAATGCTCCCGGAGCAGCCGCTCCTGGGCCACGACATTGTCCCCGATCCGAACACGAGGGAAGTTCGACATGGCGATCTCTGCGTTGACGCCGGTGGCGTTGTGGGGAGACGTCGACAGACCGTTGCCGATCTGATCCACGCAGACGATGAAATACTTGCTCGGGTCGAGAGCATGGTCAGGACCGATGTATGCGTCGCGCCAGATCTGGTGGGTCCCCGAGTACCAGGTGGGGATGAGGATTGCGTTGTCCTTGGCTTCGTTCAGCGTTCCGAACGTTGCCACTGCGAGCCGGCAGTCCGGGATCGAGCCACCCTCCTCGAGGTCGAGGGCTCCGATGCCGATCAGGTCGTAATCACCGTGGAAGTCGTGCGTGTAGTACGGGTTGTCGATCATCGAGATCGTCCTCCTGAGCTATGAGAAAGCGGTAGCAGCGCGTGCTCACCCGATGACATGTGCGTACGCCGCCGTGAGACGAGCAGTGGTCGACCGCAGGGGTCGGATATCCGAGAAGGTCAGCTCAGCTGGAATCCCTTGTAGCCGGCCGCGGCGGCCGCGAGAGTGAGTTCTCGATAGGTGCCGACCCCGCCGGTGTAGGACAGCACGCGACGAGGTTTTCCGGGAACGTTCGCGCCGTTGTACCAGGAATTGGTCTTCGAGATCAGCGTGGCATTCGCGGTTTCGTCGTGGTGGGCGACCCATTCGCCCTCACCCTCGACGGTCGGTTCGATGACGGTGTACCCGTGCTCACGCATGTGCCGGATGCATTCGGTGATCCATTCGGTCTGTTGCTGCAGACAGGTGGTCATGTTGCACAGAGCCGCGGAGGGGGCGAGTGGGGCACCGGTGGTCAGCATGTTGGGATAGCCGTGCACCATCAGGCCCATCGTCGTGCGGATGTCACGCGACCAGTCGCTCGTGAGCGATCGGTCCTCACGTCCACGGATGTCGATTCGTGTCAGCGCGCCGGATCCCGCATCGAATCCCGTGGCCAGGATGATGACGTCGACTTCGTGCAGCGTGCCGTCGTCCAACAGGATCCCTTCCGGGACGATTCGGCTGATCGGATTGGTGCGCACCCCCACTGCTTCGACATTCGGACGGTGGTAGACCTCGAGATAATTGGTTTCCAGCGGTACCCGGTGTGTACCGAAGCCGTAGTCGGTCGGAATCAACAGTTCACACAGCTTCGGATCCTTCAGTCGCGCACGCATCTTCTCTCGCACGAACTCGGACACCTGCTCACTGACCTCTTCATCGGAGAACACCTCCGCGAAAGAAGCGAGCCAGAGCTTGAGTGAACCGTTGTCATAGATCTCTTCGAGCCTTTTCCGCCGTTGCTCGGGAGTCAGGTCGACCCATGCATGCTCGAAGTCGTACTCGAAGCCACTGAACGTATGCGGCAACGTCGCGCGAAGTTCCTCGAAGCGCTCCTTGTACGCGGCAACATCCCGGTCGTCGTAGGACGGATTCTTCATCGGCAGGGCGTACTGCGGTGTACGGATGAACACCTTCAGATGTTCGACCTTGTCGGCGATGGTCTGGATGACCTGGATTCCGGTGGCGCCGACACCGATCACTGCAACTTTCTTGCCCGCGACATCGGCGCCCTCCTTCGGCCATCGAGAGGTGTGGAAGATCGGGCCGGCGAAGCTTTCCTGACCCTCGAACACCGACGACATCGGTGCCGACAGCATGCCGGCGCAGGTGATCAGGAACTGGGTGGCAATCGTGTCCCCGCGATCGGTGCGCACGATCCATCGCTTCGAGTCCTCGACGTAATGCGCACTGGTGATCGTCGTCGAGAATTGGATGTCGCGACGCAGATCGAGACTGTCGGTCACATAATGCAACCACTGCTCGATCTCGGGTTGGCCGGGGAAACGCTGACTCCAGCTCCAGTTCTTGTACAGCTCATCGGAAAACAGGTACTGGTAGATGTAGGCCTCCGAATCGAATCGAGCACCCGGATAACGATTCCAGTACCAGGTGCCGCCGACGTCGGAGGCGGTATCGAAGGCGCGCACCCGCAGCCCCAGCTCGCGAAGCTGATGCAGGATAGTGCCCCGTGGAGTGGTGGACTTCGGATCGGCTCTGCAGTACACGTAGCGATCAACGAGTCGCGGTGAATACTATGCTGTTTCGCTCGAACCGGTCAACGACAACGCCGGCCCGGCAGCGTGTCCCTTCGCGGCAATCACCGCACGAAGCTCGTCCATGCTCACATCCGAGACATAGCGGCGGGTGACCTGCCACTCATCGTGCTGTTCGATGACCACCGCAGTCGCCAACCGCAGAAACGCCGCCGGATTCGGGAAGATCTCCACGACGTCGGCTCGACGCTTGATTTCCTTGTTGAGCCGCTCGATCGGATTGTTGGACCAGATCTTCTGCCAATGCGCCTTCGGAAACGCAGTGAACGCCAACACATCGTGCTTGGCTGCCTCCATCAACGCCGCGACCTTCGGAAACGACCCGGCGAAGGTGTCGGTGACCTGGTCCCACTGCGCAGCCACCTCGACCGGATCGGTGTGCGCGAAGATCGTCTTGACCGCAGCCATCACCGGCGGCACATGCTTCGAGGACACCGCCGCTCGAATATTCCGCATGAAATGAACCCGACACCGCTGCCACGATGAACCCGCGAACTGCTGCATCACAGCAGCTTTGAGACCGCTGTGCGCATCGGAGATCACCAGATGCACCCCCGACAGACCACGGGCCTTGAGGCTGGTGAGGAACTCACGCCAGAACTCGTAGGATTCACTGTCGCCGACCGCGGTGCCGAGCACCTCCCGGCTGCCGTCGATCGACACCCCGGTGGCCACCACCAGCGCCTGGGACACCACGTGCGCACCGACCCGGACCTTGCAGAACGTAGCGTCGAGGAACACGTACGGAAAGCTCGTGTGCGTCAAGGTGCGCTCCCGGAACCGGGCGATCTCGGTGTCCAGACCTGCACAGATACGCGACACCTCCGACTTCGAGATCCCGGAGTCGACTCCGAGGGCGCCGACCAAGTCGTCCACGCTGCGAGTCGATACCCCGTGCACGTAGGCCTCCATCACCACCGCGTAGAGAGCCTTGTCGATCCGTCGACGCCGCTCCAGCAAGGATGGAAAGAACGACCCGGACCGCAACTTGGGGATCTTGACCTCCACATCACCGCTGGTGGTCGACACCGTCTTCGTGCGATGCCCGTTGCGGTGGGTGGTGCGGGTGGCGGTGCGTTCGTAGCGGCCGGCGCCGAGTTTGTCGGTGGCCTCGGCTTCGATCAGCGCCTGCAGGCCGGTGCGGATCAGTTCGGCGAACACGCTGGCGCTGTCGGCGCCCTTGAGTGCGTCGAGCTGAGCGAGCAGTGCAGAATGGTCGTGGGTCATCGCGTAGCTGCTTTCTGTGAGTCACTTTGGTCGGTAACTCGTTGATCACTACGCGATGGCCTAC
The DNA here is from genome assembly GCF_059759155.1 of Rhodococcus sp. GQ147. Taxonomy (NCBI): domain Bacteria; kingdom Bacillati; phylum Actinomycetota; class Actinomycetes; order Mycobacteriales; family Nocardiaceae; genus Rhodococcus; species Rhodococcus sp. GQ147. The sequence goes on along the minus strand of NZ_JCAXDU010000020.1, from coordinate 65,425 downwards.
CCGCAGAGCGGGAACGACACGCCGCGGACCTGGCCGGATGCCCTCAGCCAATTCCCACCACTCCCCGGGACTTACCCTGATGCAGCTGATACAGGCCGGCGACTCCCGCACCGATGATCAACGCGTCCAGCTCGAGTGACACCTCGGTATCAGCAAGTCCGACCGCAGAGGAAGAGTGAGGCGACATGTCCTAGCCTTTCTGTAGTTCAGGTCACGTGGAAGCCATCATCGTGATGTGCGCCTCACTCAGCTGTCCCATCTTCGGACACTTCCCGGCTTCGCAGACACGGATATCACCGAGTCCGGCGCCTCTCGCACCGCCAGCACCCCAGCAGAACCGATCTACAACTCGGGGGATGTTTTCGACGACGCGGTGGGCAACCTTCGGCACAGAGGCCTGCAATATATCCGGAATATACTGTTACGCAATGATTTCTACCACCAGTCCAGTTCCGGACCCATCTTGCCGCATGCTCGACACCGCCGCGATCGCGATCTCGATTCGGGTCGCTGTCGCACCGATATGAGCACACAGTCGGCGATCCGACACATTCCGGCCTTCCAACCGCGACCGTTGGCTGCCACAGAATCCGAACTCTGTTCTGGTAGCTGCAATTCGAATTGACATCGACTGATCCCTTGCGGCCGGGATCCGCCACGAAGACGGGACGAATCACAGCCTCCCGACGACCCGAACGAAGGGGACATTCGACGAAACATGGACACCAGACCGACCGGGCCTGTTCAAAATACGCATGATCTTGCAGAAAACGAATAATCTGCACGAGCACCGCCTGATCTTCTCGTCGGCGATCTTCTGCTGACGAGGAGAGCCGACGGGGCACGACACTTCCGGCGCAGGGGGCCGGAGTCGTCGATTGCCCCGTCGGCGGTCAGGCGACCGGCCGCGTCACCGGTCGCGATCGAACTCAACGCGATGACGGAAGGAAACGAGCGGGAATCCGACACCGACGGACAGCGTGGCGTCCGCCACCGCCACGGCCGGCGTCCGCCGAAGGAGAGGCCAATCGTTTTTGCTACGGCCTCAGCCTTAGTCCGTACATGGACGCAGACTCGTCCATACATCGTGCAGCCGACGAACTCGACCTTTGACTGCCTGAGGGAGATCGGGCGTACAGCCCTTCACGGTGCGCCGCGTCGAGTCGGCAACCATTCAGCGAAGGAACCGCCGCGACCGAGGAGGCGAGGCTGTCCGGGTCGCTCCGTTGTCTTGGTCTGGTTTGAAACATAAGTCGCGTTAGGTACGCTGCTGTCGCTGCTCGGGGGGCCGAGATCGCAGTCCTGCCCGGACGGTTCGGCACGCGACCGCCGGCGCAGGTGCTCGAGCGTGCCTTGGTAAGGAACACTGATGTCACACGAAATGCACCATTTCGATCTGGGACTGTGGGTGCTCTTTCTCGCCTACGGCACCTCGATCGCCGGGTCCTTCGTCGGCCTGTCCTGCGCTCGCCGAGCCGCTACCACCCCCCTCGGTCCGACGCGCTGGCGCTGGTTGGTGATGGCAGCCCTGTCCATCGGCGGTGTCGGGATCTGGATGACCCACTTCATCGCCATGATGGGCTTCGCGGTGCCCGGCACCATCATCCGCTACGACCCGATGCTGACGATCCTCTCGGCGGTCATCGCTATCGGCGCGACCCTGTTCGGGCTGTGGCTGGTCGATCTACGGGCCTTGGCCGGGCGTCCGATCCTGGACAGGTCGGCGTTACTGATCGGCGGCGCCGTGATGGGCGTCGCGGTGAGCCTGATGCACTACTGCGGCATGGCCGCTATCCGCATTCGCGGCGAACTGTCCCACGACCCGGTACTCGTCGCCGCCTCGGTGGCTATCGGGATCGGGGCGTCCATCGCCGCGTTGTGGTTGGTACGAACGGCATTCATTCGAGCCACCCGTCTGCTCGGCGCGCTGGTGATGGGTTGTGCAGTGGCGGCATTGCACTACACCGGCATGGCTGGAGTTCACGCGTCCTTGGACCCGACGGCCACCATGCCGGAGGGCGCGACGCTCCTCGATTTGATGCTTCCGGCATACATTTTCGGCACGATCATACTGGCCGCGCCGCTCGTCGCATTGGTGCTCGCTCGCCAGAGTGCCGACACCGAGGTCGACGAAGCGATCGCCACGTGGAGCGCGGAGATCAATGATGCTGTCCCCTACCCCGGTGGCCGGGGGCAGGAGGCCACAGCTGAACTCGACACTGGTCGGGACGTTCCGCGTCGACCTGCCGATCCCCTTCGCAAGGGTGATGTGCAGGTAGTGCCACACGAACGAGTGCGGTAACCACCTCTCTGGTGAAGGACCCACCGTTCGGCGGGTCCTTCACCAGACCCCGGCGCACGAGTGTTTGTTGAGGGCAGGGGCATTCGCCGGTCTGGATGCTGCCACCGGTGATCAGTGTGCGATGTACTTGGTGGCGAGATACTCGTCGATACCTTCGACCGATCCTTCGCGGCCGAAGCCGGACTCCTTCACCCCTCCGAAGGGTGCGGCCGCGTCGGCGATGATGCCTCGGTTGATTCCGACCATGCCGGTCTCGAGTGCGTTGGCGACTCGGGACGCTCGGTCGAGATTCTGGGTGTAGAAGTACGCAGCGAGGCCGTATTCGGTGTTGTTCGCCGCCGCGATCGCTTCGTCCTCCGTATCGAAGGTGGTGATCGCGGCTACCGGGCCGAAAATCTCCTCACGCAGCAGCCGCGCGTCGGGACTCACGCCATCGAGAACGGTCGGGGAATAGAACGTTCCCGGCCCGTCAGGACGGCCACCGCCGATGCGGATACGCGCACCCTTCGCGACGGCGTCTTCGACCAGAGCATCGACGGTGGCGCACTGCTTCGCGGTGATCAGCGGTCCGATATCGGTTCCTGCGTCGAGACCGTGTCCGGTGCGCAAGGCACCGATGCGTGCGGTGAACTTCTCGCTGAACTCTTCTGCGACGCTACGTGCGACGTGGAATCGGTTGGCTGCTGTACATGCTTGGCCGCCGTTGCGGAATTTTGCAGCCATCGCGCCGTCGACCGCTGCATCGACATCAGCGTCATCGAACACGAGGAAAGGGGCATTGCCTCCGAGTTCCATCGACATCCGCAGGAGCCGATCCGCCGATTGACGAACCAGCATCTTGCCGACACCGGTGGATCCGGTGAACGTGATCTTGCGCAGATCAGCGCTGCTGATCAGTGGTGCGGTCAGCGCTGCAGCATCGGAGGTCGGCAGAATCGACAGCACACCCTCGGGCAGACCCGCATCGGCAAAAATCTGACCGACGAGCAGCATCGTCAAAGGCGTTTCGGCCGCTGGTTTGACGATGATCGAACATCCGGCCGCCAATGCTGGACCGATCTTGCGCGTGGCCATGGCCAACGGAAAGTTCCAGGGGGTGATGGCCAGTACCGGCCCGACCGGTTCTCTGGTGACGACGATGGTGCCGGTTCCCGAGGGGGACGGCGAGACTCGCCCGCTGATTCGGTTCGCTTCCTCGGCAAACCAGTGCAGGAATGATGCGCCGTATTCGATCTCCGCATACGCCTCGTGGAGCGGTTTACCCATCTCGAGAGTGATGGTGCGCGCGAGGTCGTCTGCCCGCTGGTGGATGAGTTCGAATGCGGTGCGCAGTATTTCGGCACGTCGACGCGAGGGAGTCCGCGCCCAGTCCCCCTGCACAGCAGTGGCGTGTTCGAGAGCTCGGCGTCCATCCTCGGGCGCGGCATCGGCGACATGCGCAATCACGGCACCGGTCGCGGGGTCCTCTACGGGGAAAGTGGTGCCGGTAGACGAATCGACGAGTTCTCCACCGACCCAGAGTTGGGTGGGGACGCCCGCGGGGAGAGTGTGGGTCATAGCTCCTGCCGAGTGTGTGAAGGTTCATCGCCACGCCCGACCAGTCGGCACCCGAACCGGGAGCCGAGGCCGATGCAGGTCGCTCGGGTGTAGCCACGCGCGTTCGGTGGCCACACCCGAGCGGGCGAGCGGGTACTAGCTGGTGGTGATGGACTTGCGTGCCTTGTCCTGGAGGGTTTCGAGTGCCCGGATGAGGTATCCACGGAAGACAGTGTGGTTTTCGCTCATCGGGAAGTGGCCGATCTCCTTCATCTCGATGAACTCGGCGTTCGGGATCTGCGCCGCGGTCCGGGCGCTGTCCTCGGGGGTGGTGAGGTAGTCGTAGTCACCGGTCAGCATCACAACCGGGCACCGGTCACCGTCGATGTCCGCGAGCTTTCCGCGCAGGTCATGATCGACCGAGTAGAAGTGCAGGTCACCGCGGAAGGACTCGGAACCCTGGCTGTAGTAGAACCAGGTCTTCCAGCGATCCGCCTCCGGCGACTGAGGTGCCATCAGGTCCCACACGCCGCTCGCGCAGACCTGTGCCGCGTTGGCGTGGGGGTGCTGCCACCAGTCGAGGTAGAAGCCCGGCGAATAGTCCGCACCCTCGACAGGGATGACGCCGGCGAAGCGGTCAGGGTGCCGAAGCGCAAGCTGCAGGGCGATGTTCCCACCGAACGAGGATCCCATGAAGATCGGGTTCTCCAGTTCGAGCGCGTCGCACAACGCCACGATGAAATTGGCGAAGTGGTCCGCGGAAAGCTGGTACTCCTCGGTCCACCATTCGGTGTTCTCCGGCGGATCGGACTTGCCGTGCCGCGGCAGGTCGTAGGCGATGACACGGTAGTTGGCGGTGATCTCCTCGTCTTCGAGCAGACCGCGCCACTGGTGGTTGTGGCAGCCGGCGGTGTGCTGGCACACCAGCGGCTGGCCGGTGCCGTTCTCGAGGTAGAAGACCTTGTACAGCAGTCCGTCGACGTCGACGTCGACGTAGTGGCCGGTGACCGGGGAAATCTTGCTCATCAGTGTTCCTTACGGCTCAAAGGGGGTGGGAGGATCAGACCGGGACGCCGACGGTGCGCAGGAGTTCGATCTGGCGGGTGATGCACCGCAGGTTCTGCATCAACACCAGGATGTCGCCTTCGAGCTTCATGTCGCGCTGGAAGCTCGCGGCCCAGATGCCGTGGTACATCGGGGCGGGCACCGGGACGCCGAAGTTGCGCCAGGTCTCGGCGCTGGCACGCAGCGCGAACTGGTACGGCACATCCAGCGGACCGGGGTCGATCGCGATGTCCACCACGTTGCCGCGGCTCATCTGGATGACGAACGTGTGGTCGGTCATGTCGAGCAGGTACGAGCAGGTGAAGTACTTGCCGTGTGCCTGGATCTCGGGGTCGGTGTTGTTCGCCTCGGTGAACGAGGCAGCCCAGTCGGCCGTGTCGAGGGCACGCGTAGTGACGGTCATGTGGGATTCCTTCGATGAGGGAGACAGCGAGGCCGAGTGCGAGCACTCGCTCCGGTATGCCGACCCGAATCCGGAAAGTGCTGGCCTCCCGGATGCCGTGCCGGCCATGACAGCCATCACACCTCGTGTCCGCCGGGTGCGTCCAATACCTATCCGGCCCGGATCGATAGGCAATGACTACTGGTCTCCCGGGGTGGTGTTGGCTATCTTCGAAAACATGCAACCCCAGCTCGACCTGCGACTTCTGTCCTATTTTGTGGCAGTTGCGGAAGAGCTGCACTTCGGGCGCGCAGCCGCCCGTCTGCACATCGCTCAGCCCTCATTGAGCGTGCAGATCCGCAAACTCGAGCAGAACCTCGGCGCGGTGCTGCTGCTGCGCAGCAGCAGGCATGTCGAACTGACCCCTGCCGGCCAGATCCTGCTCGACGAAAGCCGCCGGTTGCTGGCGAACGCAGAACGAGCCGTCAACCTCACCCGCGAAGCCGCCCACGGCGTCAGTACCCGCAAGTTGGTCATCGGCTTTCAAGGCAACGCAGCTGCCGAGCTCACACCGCACATTCTCAGTACGTTCCAGTCGCTGCATCCGGGCATCCAGGTGCAGATGCATTCCTACGATTTCTCCGACCCGTATGTCGGGTTGGCCGACGGATCCTCCGATGTCGCCTTCGTCCGGCCCCCGCTGTTGATGCAGGACTGGCTGGGCATGGAAGCCCTGTTCGTCGAACCCCGGGTGATGGTCGTGTCCGCGAATCATCCGCTCGCCCAGTTGCCCGAGGTGAGCGTCGAACAGGTCACCAACGAGTTCTTCGTCGCACGCAAAGCCCCCGAGAACTGGCGAAACTACTGGCTGGCCACAGAATCGCGCCAAGGCGAGCCGGTTCGGGTCGGCGCAGACGTCGCCACCGTCGACGAATGCTTCGAAGCGATCCTCGCCGAGCGCGGCGTGGCATTCTCACAAGCCTCGACGCAACGCTTCTACAGCAGACCGAGCCTGGCATTCGTGCCGGTGACCGACATCCCGCCCACGGCGCTGTCCATCGCCTGGCGCACGGATGTCGCGTCCAAACCCGTACAGGATTTCATCGACACAGCACGCGCTGTGGCCTCGCTTCACACCGTGCCCGGAGCATGGTCCACCCGGCCTCACAACTCGATCACCGAAGGTGCCCACCGCACGACAGGCTGACTTCTCCTGGCCCCTCGAATCAGCATTCCGATCACTGGTGTCTTCTTACCGAACCCATTGCTCAGCGTGCGAGACCTGACCCCGCTATCTCACCGGTCTTCCCCTTCGATGCTCCTGCGCCGGAGTCGCCGAGAGCCACGAGCCCGCGTCCTTCGACACCTGGCTCGTCTCGTTCTTTCATGCGTTGCCGCCGCGGGACCCCGTACCGCCTCTGGGACGGCATCGTCCTCGGCGACCCGGCCCGAGGGTCACCGTGTCACAGAGAACGACAACAGCCTTCAAGATAGAATCGTTTCTATGGGAGAAAATTCAATCAGTGGGGACCCCGTCTTCTACGTCGATTGTGATCCGGGAATCGATGATGCACTGGCGTTGATATACCTCATCAAATGCCATGCCGATCTGCGTGGCATCGGAGCAGTTGCCGGCAATGTCGCCGTGGACCAGGCCGCAGAGAACGCGCGTCGCTGGCTCGCGCTGACCGGCCGCCCCGATATCCCGGTCGCAGTAGGAAGACAGGAACCGATGACCGGGGAGTTTTGGGGAGGTGCTCAATGGATCCACGGACCCAACGGGTTCGCCGGCCTGGACTTACCTCCGTCCCAAACGCCCACGGACCATATGGCCGCCGCAGAACGGCTGGTCGCAACGGCTCACGAGATCGGGTCCCGGCTTCACATCATCGCTCTCGGCCCACTGACGAACATCGCGGTCGCACTGGCGATCGACGAAACCCTCCCAGAAACTGTCGGTGCCATCACCATCATGGGCGGCGCTCACCTCGTTCCCGGCAATGTCTCCCCCCACGCCGAGGCCAACATCTTCGCCGACCCCGTCGCCGCATCGCAAGTGTTCTCTGCCCCCTGGCGGAATCTCACGCTGGTACCGCTCGACATCACGAATAATCACAGTCTTTCCCGAGCCGACGTGGACCTGCTGCAGACCGCATCCACCGATCCGGCAGTCCAACTCGCTGCAACGATGCTCGCCTACTATCTCGACCGACACCCGGAGTTCGACCACTCCAAATGCCTGTTGCACGACCCCCTTGCCGCAGCGATTGCCCTCGGTTCGGTCAGCTTGAACGAGTCCCCCTCATGCACGATTTCGGTAGAAACCGACGGTGAGCATCGTGGCCGCACGCTCGTGACCTTCGACGAGGACGCATCACCGGACACGTCGGCATCGCGGCACCGCATCGCCTTGTCCGCGACTGCCGATTTCGGCCCCCTTCTCATGAGCGCCCTGCTCCCGAATGCCCAGACACTTCGGGAGCCTGACGCACAGATCATCTCTTTGCCCAGTTGCCCACAATGAGCGCCGACCAGGTCACCGACAAGGCCCCCATTGCACGGACACCACCCGAAAACCGACGAAAGCATTGGCTGGTTCAGACGAATCACGACAACTCGGTCACCGATCACCCCACCACAGGCCGGATCTCACCTACGAGGTCGAGACTGCGTTCTTGTCACGATGGCCCCGTCTCACCGAACCCCGGTCAAGGTGCGAAACCTGACCACAACCATCTCGATTGATCCGTCTTTGATGTTCCCGCCACCGGATGCCCCGAGGACACCTACCCCGTCTCGTTCGACGCCTCGCTCATCTTCTCCATGCGTTGCCGTTGACGGACCCCGTATGCCGCCTCTCGGACGGCGGCGTCGTCCTCGAGCCCCGACCCGAGCGCCCCCCAATGGTCGCAATGGACGTCAGCAACCAGGTGAGCGTCAGATAGTCGGAGAAGCTCACCCCGTGCCCGAGAACACGGGACAACAGTTCCGGGGGAAGAGTCAAACTCGCAGTAGCCAACAGCAGACAAAACAGAGCCACGTGCAGCACGACGACACCAACGGTCAAGGTCACCACGGTCGCGGTGTTGTACAGCACCGAACGGTCACGCTCCTCCGGCGATTTCGGACGCTCCCACAGTTCATGGTCGAGGATCAGCCAGAGAATCATCGCCACGATCGACAGGACCGTCACCGCACTCATACGCCACGGCCCCATAGTGTCGGCGAACAACCAGATCGTATTGGTGGCCAAGGCGATCGCCCCCGTGGCGAACGCGCCCACGAGAACCTTCGACAGTCCGGTCACCAGCCGCCACGGCCGGTTGGCACGCACCATCCCCGACAACAACCGCAGTCGCCGCAGTCCCGAAGGTGCAAAAATACCGGATGCCGTCCTCGATCTGCGTAGACGGAAACTGCCGCGCGGCCCCGGGCGTGAGTTCCGGCTCACCGAGTATGTGGGTGATCGCAAGTTCGGTGACCGTGCGAACGCGACGCTCGATGCCGAAACCACCCACTCCCGCGACCGAGACGAGCGCGAATTTGTGGTCGGCGCTGACGTCGGCCACCACAGGCAGGGTGTCATCGCGGCGCGGCAGATCGGTGAGGTAGACGACGATGTCTTCGTGTTCCGAAGACGGATCGACCGTGTCGATGACCTCCGCGAACTCCGCTTGCTCGTCGGGAAGATACGGTTCGTTGCGCACACACACCGTCCACCGGCGCTCGACGCGAGCAGAGCTGCGCAGGCGTTCCGGCAGGTACTCCGCAATGCGTTCGGCCAGTGCCGCCGGCTCGCCCGGATCCGCGATCAACAACACCGAGACCTGCTCACCGCCGGCACCGGAACGCGATCCTTGCAGATGCTCGTTCGCCGACACCGTCTTCGCGTACCCGCTCGGTACCCCCGCAAACTCCATGCAGTCGCACGCACATTGCCGTGCAGCGCGACGTCGGCTGTCACCCGACGAACTCGCGAGCTTCCGCGATTCGCGATCTCCATCAACAACCCTGGGCACGGGCCGCCCTTCGGTTCGTCGACCTGACGAAAAGCGAACCGAAGGACGGCCCATGCCGTGGAGACGCATAACGGCAGCACTCACCGAACACCGACAGAGACGGCTCTACCCGGACCGACCCGCAAGCGGGTACGCGGACATCCGTTCGCGGAGCAGCCCCGGCTCCGACTCCTCGGCATGTCGCCGACTCGTACTACTTGTGCGCCAGCGACTGACTTTCCGCCACCGCACGGTCGGGGTGTTTGTCGCTCCGGACCCATCGACCCAGGAGCAGTACCGCCACGCCGGCCACGAGCATGGGAATCGACATCGCATAGAACACTGCACTGGCGGACCACCCCATCCCGAGAGCCGCTCCGACCACGATCGGCCCGACAATTCCACCGATGCGGCCCACACCCAATGCCCAACCGACACCGGTCGAACGCATCGATGTCGGATAGAACACCGCAGACAAGGCGATCAAGCTCTTCTGTCCGCCGCTGATACACACACCCGCAAAGAAGTTGGCAGTCAGCAGGACCCACAACGGCGCACTCAAAGCAAGACCGGTCAATGCGACGAACGCGAATCCGACGATGTACACCGTTCCGAGGGTGAGATACGCACCGAGTCGGTCCATACACGGCCCGGTGACAAACGCCGCAGCGATGCCGCCGACAGTCGTCAGGGTCGTAGCGGTGACCACCGTACCCATGTCGTAGTCCAGGCTCGTCATGATCGACGGTAGCCAGCTCTGCAGTGCGTAGAACTCACCGAGATTGATGACGAAGACCAACCACAGCAGCAGCGTGCCCAACACCCGGTCACGGGTGAACAGGTTCCTCAGTGCAGTGCGCTGTTCGTCAGGCTGCTTCTCTGCCTCGTAGGTGAAGTCGGAGCCGGCGGCGAGACCGGGATCGATCCTGCGCAGGATCGACCTGACCCGCTTGGGTTCGGCACCTTTGTTGATCATCAAGGTGAGCGAGTCCGGCAGAAAGCGCAGCAATGCCGGGAGCAGCAGAAGCGGTGCTACTGCGCCGACGACGAGCACCGAGCGCCAGCCGAAGATCGGGATCAGCCAACCGGAGACCAACCCTGCCGCGACGAAACCGAGGGAGAAACCGCAGTAGATCGCCAGGACGAAGGTCGCTCGAAGACGCTTGGGGCTGTATTCGCCCGTCAGCGCGATGGCACTGGGCGCAGCAGCACCGAGTCCCATTCCGGTGATGAAACGCAACGCCATCAGCTCGGTGACGTTCTGCGACCAGGCCGCGGCCAACGTGCCGAGCGCGAAGAGGACTGTGCTCGCAATAATCATCCGGCGGTGACCGAACCGCTCGGACAGCGGCGAGAGCGCCAGATAGCCGACCATCAGACCGGCGAGAGCGGCAGAGAAGATGGGCCCGAGCACTTGTTTCGACAGACCCCACTCCTCGGCGATGTGGGGCGCCATGTAGCTGATGCTCTGGGTGTCGAAGCCGTCGATGAACATGACCAACCCACACAGGCCGATCACGATGTACTGGTATCGACTCACCGGCCGCGAATCGATGAAATCCGGCAGTGTCACGCGCGATGGTGCGATGGACATGAGTGCCTCACAGTGTCTGGTACCGGGATTCCCGGATGTGGTGGTGGTAGCGGATCACGCGGTGACAACAAGATCGCCCGACGGTACGAAGGCGTCGCAGTAGAAGTTGTCCGGTGCCAAACCGGCCTCGTGGACGAAATCCTCGCGTGCCGCCGAGGTCATTGCGGGACTTCCGCATGCATAGACCTCGTGGCCGCTGAGGTCTGCATAATCCTCGAGCACGGCTCGATGAACGAGACCGGTGCGACCGGTCCAGTCCTCGGCGGGATGCGACAGGACCGGAGTGAAGCAAACCCGATCCGAAACCGAGGGCCACTTCTCGGGCAACTCGGGCAGGTAGATGTCCTCTTGCCGTCGTGCACCCCAGTAGAGATGCAACGACCGCTCTCCCCCGCGTTTGAGGTGGTCCTCGACGATCGACTTCACCGGGGCGAAGCCGGTGCCGCTGGCGACGAAGATGACGGGCCTGTCCGAGTCGGGGTTCAACGAGAACTCGCCGTAGGGCAGCTCGATTCTCAGTTTGCTTCCCTTCTCGAGCGTGCGAAGCACCTCCTCGGAGAATCGTCCCCCCTGCACGTGACGAATGTGCAGTTGCACTCCGTCGTTCTCGTGCGGCGGATTCGCCATCGAATAGTTGCGGCTGTCCCCGTCGTCGAGAAAAACCTTGAGGTACTGACCCGCGGCGAACTTCGCACGCACTCCGGTGGGCAGACGCAGCTGCACGACCGCGACATCGGGTGTCGGGCGAGTGATTCGGTGGACCTTCGCGGTGAGTTGCTTACGTACCACCTTGTCTCGTTCGGTGATCCGCTTCGGTGTGATGTCGACGTCCGTGGTGGGCTGCGCCTGACAGAACAGCACTCCGTTTTCGGGGCCTTGCGCCGTTCCCCGGCCGCGCACCGCGAGGCTGCCGGCATCGAGCGCACCTTCACAACTCGAACACACGCCTTTGCGGCACGAGTACGGGATCGCGTATCCCGCGCGTTCCGCCGCGTCGAGCACACTCTCGTCGGGCTCGCACGGAAAATTGATGTCCGATCCCGTGACGGTTACCTGGTAGGTCATGACGTGACTCCTGCGGTTACGTGTGATGAGGCGCCGGCGGTGGCGCCGACCAGCCGCACCGCCGCGACAACGGCGTCCGCATCGGCTGTTCCCTTGCCGGCGATGTCGAACCCGGCGCCGTGCCCGACACTGGAGAACCGCACGCCGGCGCCGATCGTCATCGCGGCTGCGGTGCGTCCGGCGAGGAGTTTGACGGGAATATGGCCCTGGTCGTGGTACATGGCGACGAACGCGTCGAAGCTGGTATCGCCGAGCATGAGGTCGGCTCCGACCGGTCCGCAGGCGTCGATCCCTGCGGCGCGCAGCCGCTCGACCGCAGGCGCTGTCACCCGCAGATCGTCGTCGCCGAACAGGCCGCCTTCTCCGGCATGCGGATTGATACCGAACACGCCGATACGCGGGGACGCGATGCCCTGGTCCTGAAGGGTCTGCACCACAGCGTGCGCTGCCCTGTACACCAGCTCCGGTGTGAGGCGCCCGAGCGCATCTTTCAATGATTCGTGCAAGGTGGCGTGCACGATGCGCAGGCCGGCACCGACGAGCATCAGGAAAACCTCGTCCCGTCGCGCGCCGACGAGTTCGGCCAGCATGCCTGGATATCCGTTGAAAGAGATACCGGCGGCGTTGATCGCGGTTTCCGAGTGCGGGCACGCGACGATGCCGCGGGCTCCACCGCCCTGCAGGCAGCGCACCGCGCGTTCGAGGTACGCCACGGTCGCCGTCCCGGCTTCTGCGCTCACCCGGCCCGGAGCGAACGCTCCGGGGGGCAACGAGTCGACGGGGAGGATGTCGACCACACCGGCGAGGGGTGCGCGGTGGCCGTCGACCGTCTCGCGGAGCGTCATGCCGCCCTGGTGGGCGAGCGATTCGATGACATGTCGATCGCCCACCAGGACCGGATTGAATGCGGGATGTTCCTGTGCTGCCACGACGGCTTTCACCGCGATTTCGGGGCCGATTCCGTTCGGGTCGCCGATTGTGAGCAGGACCCGGGGCGGGGACCCGTTCATAGTGGGAGCGCCAGCAAGGTATCGATGTTGGTGCTGTCGCACACCACGACCCGTTCGGCAATCTTCAACTGACCGTCGACCTCCACGTACCGGTCGACATATCGCCCGCTGGTGAAGATGTCGGATTGGCCGTCACGCATCACCCGCACCACCAGGAAGCTGGTTTCGGCATGGATACCGTCGCCGTTCTCGTCCAGCACCAGGGGCTGGCCCAGGATATGACGGTAGGTGTGTCGCTCGTAGATGTTGGCTTCGCGCAGTGCCGATACGCGGTCGACGAGCATGCGGCGAGTGTTGGCCCATACCAGTCCTGCGGGCAGGCCCTCGCTGTAGTTCTGCGCGGTGGTGATCCGGTACATGCAGTCCTCGACGAAAAAGTCCGGCCAACGCTCGAGCGGGCCCTCGTCGATGCAACGGGAGTAGTCGGCCTGCACACGGCCGATTCGCTGGAAGTCGTTCATGCTCATGCCTCTTCCTGTCGGTTCATCGCGGTCCGGTATGCCTTCCAGAAGCCGCGTACCGATGCTTCGGTGACACGGCTCTCGCTGGATTCGGCCAGACTTCCTCCCATTTCGAGCACTGCAGACTCGCTTGCTGCACCTGCGATTCCGCGTTGCACGAAACCTCCGACGCAGCCGTCCTCCATCGAGATGTAACCTGCGGGGCCCACCAGGTTGGACTGCTTGAGACGGATCTCTCGCTGCTCGGGCGTGTCTTCTTCGAATCCGAGATATGTCCAGTTCAAGCGGGTTTGCTCGACTCCGGTCGGCAGGATCTGGCGCACGGCCACGGAGTTCTGGATCTGTTGCAGCACGAAACCCGGGAAGACGGAGAGGATCTGCAGCGTCGTATCGTCGCCGACCTCGCTGAACCCCTCGAGCAGCGACGGATCGGCCAGTTTGTAGGCGCTTTCGGATCGGATGTTCTGGTCGGCGTAGGCGACGTCCTTCTCGGCGTCTCGGTCGATCGCCGAGTAACTGACGTGGTGGCCGCCGCTCTCGTCGACGATGATCCCGCCGCGCTGCGACAGGCGGTTGAGTTCGAAGGTGGTGAAGAACAGGTGCAGGATGCTGGCGTGGTAGGAGTCCTTGACGTTCTCTACGTACAGCTTCCAGTTGTTGGGAAGCACCTGCGTGAAGCGTCCGATGATCTCGGGCGTACGGCCACTGAGGACCCGGGCGATCCGGCTCGTGATCTCTTCGCCGAGATACTCTTCGATGTCCGGCACGTCATCGGAAAAGCTTCCGAAGACCAGGCCGTGGAGGACGGCGATGCGCATCTTGCGCGGGCCGTGATCCTCCATGCAGAACGAATCAGGCATTCCCCCTTTGCCTTTGATTCCGTCTTTGAAGGCGACGCCGGTCAGATCGCCCTGCAGGTTGTAGCTCCAGGCGTGGTAGACGCAGGTGAAGTCCTTCGTGTTTCCGCGGTCGTCCAGTGCCAGGAGGGCACCGCGGTGGGCACAGCGGTTCTCGAATCCGTAGAGCTCCCCGTCGCGATCACGTGCCACGATCACCGGCGTCTCGCCGACGAAGGTCGAGCAGTAGTCTCCCGGGTCGGCCACCTCTGCCTCGAGGCACAGGTAGCTCCAATACGGCCCCTGGAACAGCTTGGTCTGCTCGGCGGCGTAGACATCCTGGTCCTGGAACACCCGATACGGCACTCGGGTGAGGTCGTCGGTCCACTCCACCGGGGTATCGCGGCCTGTGTCGACAACGCTGCTTTCCATTATTTCTCCTCAGTCTGGACAACCAGTCGGGACATCAGAGAACTCGCTCGCTTGGGCTTGACACACCCCGCGCTTGTTCGTATAACGAACAGATGAGCAATTCTCGAACAATTAAGCAGGACGACCAAGAAAGTGTCAAGAGTTCTTCCCGCGCCCCCGAAGGAATGGCCGGATTGGCGAAGGGCCTGGCAGTCATCGAATCCTTCGACATCCGCCACCCACAACTGACCGTCACCGACGCCGCACAGCGGACGAACACCTCTCGCGCCGCGGCACGGCGCTGCCTGCTCACCCTCGTCGAGCTCGGCTACCTGACCCACGACAACGGAAACTTCCGCCCGACACCGAGAATGCTCCGTCTCAGCGGCGCCTATCTGGACACCGCGCCGCTCCCGCAACTCGCCCAGCCGCAATTGACCGAGGCTCGCGATGCGTTGGACGAATCGGTATCGCTCGCTGTTCTCGAAGACGGATGGGCCCTGTTCGTCGCCCGCGCCGAGGCCACCCGGATCGTGTCGACCGGAGTCCGTGTCGGCGCCAAACTGCCCGCCCACAACTCGGCAACCGGTCGAGTACTGCTGGCAGGACTGACCGATACACAACTGGACGACTATCTCCGACAGTGCAACCTCCAGACACGCACACCCCAGACGCTGACCGATATCGATGCCGTCAGGGAACGGATTCTGGCAGCAAGGGAGAGCGGCATGGCGTATACCGACGAAGAAATCGAACGCGGCATGCTGTCGATAGCCGTACCGGTCCGAACCGCCCGCGGTGAAACCGTGGCGGCCATGAGTGTCAGTGCATCCACTGCCAGAACCACCCTCCACGACCTCCAGAAAGCGGCCGTGCCCGTACTGAACGAGTACGCCGAAAGGCTCGGCCGGCTTCTGTGAGATCCCTCGAAGGGTGCACCCAGGCGCGACATCCGTGCGCGAAACGATCGCTGCACCCTGCAGGCGTGCCTCCGGAAGAACACCGACATCAAGGAGGCGACGACCGATCCATGGAATCAGGTCTTGATGCGGTCCTGAACACCTCAAGAAGACATGCGCGAGGGCGGTTCGCAGGGCCCTCAAAGGGTGCGAGGTCGACAAGTATGAGAACTTCTACCCGCGAACAACAGTGCCCACGTGCACGGACAGCTGGTCGCACTATCGGCGCTTCGGCGCTGGCGACCGGTCTCCAGGACCGGCAGGCCGGACGTCATCGACGTCCGGCCTGACAGTCCTGCGAGGGCAACGAGGCACTCGCGGGGATAGCCGATCTCGCCGCGGTGATTGGTACGGAATCCGAGTGCACGGTCGACGATTCCGCTCCGCACGCGGTAGTCGGCGCCCGCGGGGTCAGCACATCGGCTGGTGGAACGATTCGATCGATCATCGCTGCAGCGACCATCCGGTCGCCGCAGCTTCCACCCCGCCCGAAGAATGGACGAGCGCTCGTCAGGGCCGCCGAGGTGTGTTCGCGGCCGGAAGAAAGGCGCTGGAAGTCTCACCGATCGCGTCGTCCAGGAAGTTAGATCCGATACCGGAATCGAGGGACGCGATAGCCCCTGCCGATGCGGCACCGTCGACGCATGGTTCGAGAAGTTCTTCGGCAACGAGCATGCCCGGTTGCAGCAACCGCAGGCCCTGCAATGGATAGTGCGAGTGCGGGTGGTCCGTCCCGTGATCCGAAAACATGGGAAGGCGGACACCCGACTCCTCGCAGCATCCCGCTACGTCAAGCGTCGAGGACCAGAGTGGGTGTGCGAGAACGTCCGACACAGATCATCATCGTCTGGCCCTTGTCTCGGTCTGCCTGAGAGAGGATCGAATCGTGATGTTCGGGAACTCCGTCGAGCACGCGGGTTTCGCAGGACCCGCAGAATCCGTCCTCGCAGGAGTACAGGATGTTCGGGTTCGCTTCGAGAACGACTTCGAGCAGGGTGCGGTCTGCAGGCACCTTCAACGTGCACCCGGTCCGGCGCAGTTCGACCTCGAATTCGGTGGGCGACTGCCCCTCCGATGCGTCGGCAGCCTCGGAAGAATCGACCTCCACGACAGGGGCACCGAACCGCTCGAAATGAATTGCTTCGTCACCGAGCGCCGGACCACACACCGATTTCACCGCCTGCAGTAGACCTTCGGGGCCACAGCAGTACACGGCGGTGCCGGCCGGAACGTCGGCCACGGCGCCTGCCAGGTCGAGGTTTCCGAATTCGTCTGCAGGACAGACGTCTACTTCGCCGAGTCCGCAAATCTCTTCCACGAATGCCATCGTGGCGCGGCTGCGGCCGCCGTAGAGCGCGGACCAGCTGGCGTTCTCCCGTGACAGTTTCCGTGCCATCGAAAGAATGGGAGTGATTCCGATTCCTCCGGCGATCAGGAGGTAGTGAGGTGCAGGCTCGAGGGCGAAGTGGTTGCGGGGTCCCCGCACCGCGAGGAGGTCCCCCACCCGGACACTGTCGTGGATTTCCTTCGACCCACCGCGTCCTTGCTCTTCTTTGAGAACGGCGATCCGGTAGGCAGTCTTGTCCTCGGGGTCACCACACAGGCTGTACTGCCGAACGGTCCCGGAGGGCAGCACGAGGTCGATATGTGCTCCGGGCTCCCATTCGTCGAGGGCGGCCCCCTCCGGGTGCTCGAGGGTCAGCGACAACACGCCGTCGGATTCGAGTCGTTGTTGCCGGACCACGAGGCGGCTGGTCTCTTGTGTCATTGTCAGATCCTTGAGGTCGAGAGAACTGGCGCGTAAGCACCCGGGGTGCGGTATCCCCCTTTGAGAACGTCGACGAAGGCGGTGGCGAGAGAGACCTGGGTGAGGGACACCAGCATGTCGAGTTCCATCCGCAGTACTGCCATCGCTTCGGCCCCTTGCGGGCTGTCCCAGTCCTGTTGGTCGATCAGGACACCGGCGAGCAGGTTGCCCGATTCGCGGGCTGCTTCGGCCATGGCGGTGGCGAAGCCGATGGGGACCTGGGGCAGTACCGAACCGATGAGAATGACCATGTCCGATTCGGTGACCAATTCGTCGATACGACGCACCACCGTGGCCTCGGCGTTGATGTCGCGTACGGCCGCCTCGGCGGGCGAGTGCGCGGTGACGACGTCGACATCGGTCAACCCCGCCCGAGCCATCTGCTCGACCAGGTCGTCACCGGACTTCCCCAGGGGCACCAGCAGTATTCGAGCTACGTAGGACAGCCGGCGGGGTGTCGTCTCGCTCATGACAGCGTTCCTCGTTTCTGAGTGTTCGGGCGGCGCAACTGTGGACGGATCACGACGTGAGGACTCACCGGCCCCTGTCCGGTGGCCATCCGCCCCAACATGTCGTCGACCTCGTCGAGGCCGACGTCGACGGAGGGCACGATCTCCAATCCGGATCGGCCGCCGGCGAGAAGTTCGATGCTGCGTGTGACTGCATCAGGAGAGCGGCCTCGGACACCGACGATGGTGTTGGCGCCGCGCACCAGAGATTTGAGATCGAGTTCGCAGACCGGCGTCGACCCCAGTCCGCCGATGACCAGCCGGCCCCGCTTGCGCAACGCACGGGCGGCGGCGGCCACGGCCTGTCCTCCGAGTCCTACGGTGTCGAGGAGTACATCGGCTCCCTCACCGCCGGTGGCTCGCAGGATCAGTTCGGCAAGGTCGTCGTTGTCGTTGATCACCGGCACCGCACCGAGCGATTCGGCGATCTCGAGGCGCCCGGCCGACTCCGGTACCCCGATCACGACGATGCGGGCGGCACCGACAGCCCGGGCTGCGGCTACTGCGGAGATACCGTGGTAGCCGGGGCCGATGATCACGACCGTCGACCCCTCCTCGGCGCCGCCGGCATCGACCGTCCAATCCAGCGCGTTGGCGAAGGGCTGTGTCCACGCTGCGAGGTCCGCATCGAGATCCGCCGGTAGGCGGTACACGAGGCTGTTTGCGCTGAGCTGCATGTATTCGGCGTTGCCGCCGTGCAGACCGGACCCGTCGTTCGCCGGGACCAGACCTACTCGCCGCTTTCCTACGAACAGATCGGTCTGGGGGCACATGCGGTGATCACCGATGCGGCACGCCGGGCAGTCCTGCTGCATACACGGCAGGTACTCCTCCAGCGCGACCCGGTCGCCGGGCCGCACGTCCCATGCGGCGGACTGGGTCCGATCCACCGAGACGACGGTCCCGACGACGTGATGGCCGAGCACTGTGGGCGAGTCCAGTCCGGCCCGATAGAGACCGACATCGGTTCCGCACACCGCGGAGGATTCGACTTCGAGCCAGCCCACGGCACCGACGGCTGCGCTGGTGTCGAGGTGGCGGATGGTCGTGGTTGTGTCGGGCATCGACACCGCGGCGCGGACCATCGTCGGCGGGCCGGCTAACGAGGGTGTCGATGCGGTGTCGATGTCGGCTCTATTGGTCACGACGGATTCCTTGTTTCTTGTTGCCGGAGTGGTCAGATGGAGACGAAGTCTTCGCCTTCGACCATGCGGAGTGCGTCCTCTGCACCTTCCTGGAAGGGCGTTGCCTTCGGCAGCAGGACCGAGGTCGACCGCACACGCTGGTGTTCGGGCTGCAGGCCGGGCAGGGTCTCCGCTTCGAGTTCCTCGAGGGCGGCGAGCAGTCGGCGGCGGGCCAAGATGATGCCGGCGTCGGAGGTTCCGAGGCGTTCCTTGGTGCGATCGCAGATTGCTCCCATCGATTCCTGCAGGGAGAAGTCCTGGGCGGCGATGCCCTCGATGCCGGAGAACGTCTTCTTCTGCTTCTGGGCCTCGCGGTCCATCAGGTAGTCGTTGTCCTTGTTCGCCAGCGTCCGGTAGGTCCCGGGGATGTACTTGGCGTGGATTCCGTCTCCGTTGCGCATCGACGCGAGTTCGTCCTCGCGCAGCTCCCGGGTGGGGTGGTAGTTGATGCTCCACGCCCAGCACGTCTCGTCGTCGATGGGCACCCAGGCGTGCCCGCCGAGCGGATTGTGGGTGCCGAACGGGGGAATGATGGTGTACCAGGGCATGATCCACTGGGTGATCCGCCAGTAGTACTCGTCGTCGTTGGCGTTGCGGCGAGCACCGATGACCAGACCGCCGTCGCTCTCGGCGACCTCGAACTTGGGGCGGGTGTCGGCCTTGAGGTACTTGTTGCCCTCGGTTCCCGAGTGCATCGGGTCGTCGTCGAGGTTGAATCGGTGGGCGAACGAGACGTGGCTCGAATCGATGCCGCCCTCCATTGCCTGCAGGTAGTTCGTCTCCTGCAGTCGCTTCGAGACGAATCGGTGGCCGTCGCCGAGCATGGCCCATTCGAGTTCGGGGAGTTCGGGCTTGAGCTCGGGCGGACCCATGTAGGTCCAGATCACGCCGCCGCGCTCAACACACGGGTATGCCTTCTGCTTGATCCGGGACTTGAACTTCGAGTCCTCCGGTTCGGACGGCATGTCGACGCAGTTGCCCTCGACGTCGTACTTCCAGCCGTGGTATGCGCAGCGCAGGCCGCAGTCCTCGTTGCGGCCGAAGTACAGCGAGGCGGTGCGGTGACTGCAGAACTCGTCGAGCAGGCCGAGCCTGCCCTGGGTGTCGCGGAATGCGATCAGTTGCTCGCCGAGCAGCTTGACCCGGACCGGGGCGCAGTCCGGCTCCGGCAACTCCTCCGCCAGCAACGCCGGGATCCAGTACCGGCGGAAAAGCCGGCCCATGGGCGTATCGGGGCCCGTCTGAACCAGCAGAGTGTTCTGGTCTTGCGTCAGCATGGCAGTCCTTTCGACCTTCAACGACCGATTGCGTCCGAATAGCGCGCACGTGCGCGGAAATTGATCGGTGGGAGCACTGTGGCACACGTCGCTTCGCACCGTCAACCATGGGCGGCCTTACTTTTTGCCCTAAGACCCCTGGTACTCGCTGTTTCTGTCGCCGAGACACGCGATGGATCACCACCGGCGAAGGTGCGCACGCCGCCGTGGAAGGTCCGAAATGAACGCGCATATGCGCGCACATCGGACTCCACTACACTCGCGGTCGTGGGATCGAAGAAGCCCACTCAGTGAGGGCACCGGAGAGGGAACAGATGACGCGAGCCAATAGCGCGGTGGACGCCATGCCGACGTCGACCCCCGTGCGGCCGGCCCGCCCGAAGGACGCGGTCCAATCACTCGAACGCGCCATCGCAGTGCTGACCACCTTCGACCGCGAGCATCGCCACCTCACACTGACCGAGGTGGCAGAGCGGTGCCGACTCCCCCGCTCGGCGGCGCGCCGATTCCTGCATACCCTCGTCGAACTCGGATTCGTCGAGGTCTCCGGCCGCAAGTTCACCCTGACACCGCAGGTACTCGAGCTGGGCTATGCCAACCTGTCGAGGTTCACCCTCGCCGACGTGTGCCGGCCACACCTCGAGGCACTTGCGCGAAACCTGGGTCTCTCCGCGTCCGTCACAGTGCTCGACGGTCCGGACATCCGGTACGTCAGCAGAGTGGAGGTTGCGTCCGGCATGTCGGTGTCCTTGAAGGCGGGCAGCCGATTGCCCGCCCATCGGACAGCGACCGGACGGGTGCTGCTGGCCGCACTTCCCGAAGCCGAACTGAACCGGCATCTCGACTTCTCGGCTCCCCAGGACCCGCACCCGGCGCCCGCCCACGACGAGCGCAGTCGACTCGAGCGCGAATTGGACATCATCCGCCGTCAGGGCTGGGCCTTCGCCGACCAGGTTCTCGATGTCGGAGTGCAAGCGTTGGCCGTGCCGCTGCGCTCCCGAACCGGCCGCGTCGTCGGCGCACTCACCGTGTCGATGTACCAAACACACGAATCCGCGCGCACCCTGGTTCCGCGGTACCTTCCCCCACTCCTCGAAACCGCCGGTCGAATCTCCCTGGAACTGCGCGCCGGAATCGACGTCTGAGCGCATCCCATGCCGCGAGGACGCGCACGTCCACCCGTCGCCGAACACCCACGGCGTGCTCCGCGGCCTCCCGTCACATGTCGCCACGCTTCGATGGCCCACGAGAGTCGGGGACGCGGCGAGGTAGGTGCCACACCCTCGGACGTGCGACACTTGCGTCCGAATATAGGTTTCTTGAACGCTATGCGGACGCTTTGCGCTGAGATCGTGCGCACCGTCGCGCAGCGATAGGACTGTCGATGGAGTGCCTGTAGTGAACAACCGCAATTCCCGAGCACTACTGCCGTTGCTGACGGCAGCCATGGCGATCGGCCCACTGCTGACCTACGGCCTGAGCGCGACGAGCGCGCTGGTCATCGACTCGCTCGGCATCACCGCGGCGCAGTTCGGAATGCTCGCCACGCTCAGCTTTCTGGCGGCGGCTGCCCTGTCCCTGACCTTCGGGCGATTCAGCGACCGCTTCCCCGCTCGCGCACTGCTCGTCACGATCTTCGCGGGCGCCGCACTCTCGTTCGTCATCGCGGCGCTGTCGACGAACTACCTGTGGCTACTCGCAGCCATGGCCTTGTCCGGGGCTGCACAGGCCCTGTCGAATCCCGTCACCAACCGCGTGATCAGCGATAATGCCCCACCGGCCAAACACTCTCCCTGGATCGGAGTGAAGCAGTCCGGGGTGCAGGTCAGCCAACTCGCCGCCGGAGTCGGATGCCCCACCCTGGCACTTGCCTGGGGATGGCGAGGCCCACTATGGGTCGGCGCGGCCATCGCGGGCATCTCGGCCCTCTGGGCCTGGCGTTGCGCACCGTCCCGGAACCGTTCCCAACGGCCGGCGAGCGCCCCCGAGCGTGCCGCACCCTCCTCCGACCGCACCGAGCGCCGCACCCTGCCTCCGGCCGTCTGGCTGTTCGCCGCCTACGCCTTGTTCTCCGGCGCCGCCCTTCAGGCCACCAACGTCTATCTTCCGTTGTTCGCGCACGACGAAATGGGATTGAACCTGACCGTGGCCGGGCTGACCGCCGCGATCGCCGGCCTGCTCGGTGTCACCGCGCGAATCGGCTGGGGCCGCGCGCTTTCCGGAGGAACCGGCCCCTTCACCCTGCTACTGGTCCTCGCATCGGGCTCCCTGCTCGGCGCACTCGCCCTGCTCGGTGCCGAACTCTGGGGATGGCTTGCCCTCCTGTGGATCGGCGTCGGCGTGCACGGTGCGACCGCCCTCGCAGCCAATGTGGTGTTGATGGCGGGTGCGCTCCGCGTGGTTCGGACCAGCACCGTAGGCCGCGCCTCGAGCGCCATCGCAGTCGGGATGTATCTCGGATTCGCCGGCGGGCCCGCTCTGATGGGCCTGCTGACCGATCACACCGGCGGATTCGCGACCGGCTGGTCTGCGGCGGCAGCGCTGTACGCAGTATGCGTCGCGCTCGGCCTCTGGGGGATCCGCACTTCTCACGCCCCCACTCGATCGGCAGCGTCACACGAAGTAGATAGGTTGAGCCTGTGAGCGAGAACGAAGCAACCACGACGACCCCGGAGCAGAACCGCGATCACGTTCAAGCTCTCGGCCGGGGGCTCGAGGTACTCAAACTGTTCGGGCGAGAACGTCGCCCCCTGTCGGTCACCGAAGTCGCGACCCTCGCCGGTATCACCCGCACCGCGGCCCGGCGCTTCGTGCTGACACTCGAGTACATGGGTTATCTGTCCTACGACGGCACCGCCTACACCGCCCGCCCCGCGATACTCGAGATCGGCGACGCCTACGTCCTGAGCAGCGGACTTCCCGAGATCGTCCGGCCCCACCTCGAACGCCTGGCCGAGCAGACGCAGGAGACGGCCTCGCTCACCGTGCTGCATCACGACAGGATCTTCTATGTCGACCGGGTCCAGGCCGACCGGGTCCTCACGGTCGAAATCGTGGTCGGGACGAGTCTGCCGGCCTACGCCGTCGCCACCGGTCGTGTACTCCTGGCCGACCGCACCGATGCCGAACTCGACGCCTATCTGGCTAGCGTGGACACCCACAGTTACACCGCGGCCACCACGATCGACACCGACGAACTACGCGAGAAGATCCTCGCCGCACGCAACGAGGGATGGTCGCTGGCGGACGAGGAACTCACCGAGGGAGTGCGGTCGATCGCCGTGCCCGTTCGCGACGCCGAAGGCTACGCAGTCGCCGCTCTCAACGTCTCCGCCCAGTCCTCGCGGGTATCACTCGATCACATGCGGGGATCGATCCTCACCGCTCTGCGCACTGCGGCCGAGCAGATCCGCGAGGAGCTCGCAGCGATGTGAGGCCCTGTCCGGTGATCGCGGTCGTCATCGGGACAGCGCCCTGCGCGCCGCGTGATCGACGGATCGAGCGGCGATCACACGATCCGGCCGATGGCCTCCCGGACCGGACCGATGGGCAAAATCCGTCCGAATAGCGCGCAATTGCTCCACAAACGGACGCAAACATTGTGTGAACGCGATCACCTTGATAAAACAGGTGCAGCGCTCGACCGGTCGAAGGTGACCCACCCTGAACTTTCCGCGACATACCCCCTCGTGACGTTCACAGTCCCTTCCACACCTCGACTGCACCAACGCTATTCGACCGACGGCAGCGATCCTCTCCCCCGAGAACCCGGGTAGCAGCAACACAACCCGAGACCCCCTTATCGCGCCGAGACCAGACAGGAAACCCCTCGTGCAGACGATTTCCACATCACCTGATCAACAGGCACGCAACCGATATCGGTGGGTCGTGCTCGTGCTCTGCTGGCTCGCCTTCACCATGACCTCCGTCGATCGCTCCACCTGGGGCCCGGCATCGGTGTTCGTCGGCGAGGACCTCGGCGTACCACTGGCCAGCCTCGGCGTGTTCGCCACCGCGTACTACATCGGCTACGTCTGCTCCAACGCCCTCACCGGGGTGCTCTCCGACCGGTTCGGTGGCCGCGAGGTGGTCACCGTCTCACTCGCCGGCGCCGGCGTGTTCATGATGATCTTCGGATCGACCACCTCCGCGGTCATCGGCATCGGCGTGCAAGCAGTCGTCGGCTTCTTCGCCGGCGCGGATTACGCCGCAGGCGTCAAGCTCCTGGCAAGCTGGTTCCAGCCCAAGGAACTCGGCAAGGTCATGGGACTGTTCACCTCCGCGACCTCGCTCGGCACCGTCATCGCCAACACCGCCGTCCCGTGGATGATCAACCACTACAGCTGGCACGCCTCCTACCACCTTTTCGGTGCCATCTCGATCGTCACGGCCGTCATCTGTTACGTGATCATCCGGCCGGGACCGGTCACCAACACGATCGCTACCGCGGGCGACGGCAAGCGCCCCTCCGCCTGGAAGACCCTGACCACCAACCGCGATCTCATGCTGCTCTCCCTCGCCGGATTCGGCGGGTTCTGGGGCACATACGGATTCGTCACCTGGTCCAACGCCCTGCTCATCAAGGGACACGGCGTTTCCGGCACCACCGCCGGGTTCATCGTGGCGATCTTCGCGGGCGTGGCGGTCGTCAGTAAACCCCTCACCGGAATACTCGGCGACCGGATAGGCAGCGCCCGAAAGCCCGCGATCGTCATTCTCGCGCTGTTCTCCATCATCCTGATCTTCTTCGGAACGCTGGACAACGTCCCTGCGCTCCTCATCGCAGCACCCATCCTCGGCCTGGTCGGTTACGGATACCTGCCCCTGATCGTCGCGATGATCCCCCGCCTGGTCTCGAGCGACGTCACCGGCACAGCCGCCGGCGCATCCAACGCCTTCTGGCAGATCGCCAGCACCCTCGTCCCCCTCGCCATCGGCGCGGTCTTCTCCGCCACCGGCTCGTTCCTGGCAGCGTTCGCAGCCCTCGCCGTCGGACCGATGATCGGCGCAGTGATCCTGTACTTCGTCGACGAGAACGGCGGAAAGACCACCGTCGCCGACACAGAACCGGTCACTCCCGACACCACCACCTCCTGAGACCCACAACCAACGACACGGCGGCCTCCCTCCGGAGACCGCCGTGTCGTTGGTTGTGCAGCACACCTGGGCGTGACTACCCGCGCCGGTCCGGAAGGTCGTGTGACACAACGCCACATACAAACCCGGTCCGGAGCCACGCAACAGACGCAGTCCTCTGCGCACCCAGTCCGAACCGAGGCGACATCGCGAGCAGCGATGGCCCTACGACAGCCGGCCGTTCACTCGACGGGGGATACCCCACGGGTTCGCATCGACGAGAGCGGACGGCAGGTTCGCTTCGGGCACCGACTGGTAGGCGACCGGACGCAGGAACCGCCGAATCGCGGTCGCTCCGACGGAGGTGTGTACCGAGTTGGTGGCCGGGTAGGGACCACCGTGGTGCTGAGCCCAACCCACGGCCACACCGGTGGGCCATCCATTCCAGATGACGCGCCCCGCACGGCGCGCAAGCGCACCGAGCAGTCCCGCAGCATCGGGATCGTCATCGGTTCCGTGGACGGTCGCTGTCAACGTGCCCGGCAGGACAGCCATCGCCGCGTACAGCTCCTCGATCGATGCGTAGGTCACGATCAGCCCGAACGGACCGAAGCATTCTTCGAGCAGGTCCTCAGGGTTTCGACGCAGTGCCCGAGCGTCGGTCACGCCGATGACCGGCCGCACCGACAGTTCGTCCAGACCACTTTGCTCGGGCACTGCCACCGGCCGGACCTCGGGATGGTCGAGGATCTGCTGGGACACCTCGAGAAACGACTGCCGGATCCCTGCGTGCAGCAGACGGAACGAATCATCGGTGACGGCGGTTCGAACGAGCCACTCGATCGAACTCTGCTCGGGAACGAACAGCAGCCCCGGCTTGGTGCAGAACTGCCCCGCGCCGAGCAGCAACGATTCGAGGAACTCACCGGCGATCTTGCCCGACCGGTCCTCGGCGGCCGCAGGTGTCACGAACACCGGATTGGTGCTGCCGAGCTCACCGTAGAACGGGATGGGATCCGGGCGACCGGCTGCCAGATCGGCCAGCGCACGGCCACCCGATGTCGAGCCGGTGAACCCGACGGCGGTGATACGCCGATCCTGGACGAGCTGACGTCCGATCTCGGCGCCCTGCACAACCCCGAAGGTGCCGTCCGGGGCGCCGCACGCCCGCAGTCCCTCGTCGATCGCCCGCGCATAAGCGGCGGTCAATCGCGGCTGAGCAGGGTGGGCTTTGGCCACGACGGGGCAGCCGGCAGCCAATGCCGAAGCAGTGTCTCCGCCGCCGAGTCCGAATGCGAACGGAAAGTTGCTCGCACCGAACACTGCGACAGGTCCGGTGGGCACGAGCATCCGGCGCAGGTCGGGACGCGGAGCAGGGTGCGCATCCGGATCGGCCGTGTCGATGATCGCTTCCAGCCAGGAGCCCTCCTCGACGACCTCGGCGAACATCCGCAGCTGCGTCGTCGTCCGCGTGACTTCGCCGCGCAGGCGCGGCTCGGGCAGTGAACTGTCGGCGGCCGCCAGCGGTACCAGTTCCGACGCTGTGGCGTCGAGCGCATCGGCCACCGACCGCAGAAGGTGCGCTCGCTCGTGCAGGTCCGTACGAGCAAGAGGCGCCGCGGCGGCCTCGGCGGCGTCGAGAATCCGCTCGTAATCCTGCGCGGAGGTGTCGAGAAGAGTGTCTGTCGCAGTGGTTTCCATTGCTGTCCTGTCGAATTCGGAGCGTCCCGTGCTGAGTGTGTGGATCTCAGTGTGCGGGAGAACCGATGTGATGCGACATCTCCACATGGAGATGGTGTGAGTGCAGTCACCGCCTCCAGGATGGGCATCACACGAGATACCGGATGACTTTGGAGGACGACGATGACCGCAACGACAGGACCACTCGCGGGGGTTCGGGTACTGGATATGACACGTCTGGCGCCCGGACCGTACGCGAGCATGCTGCTCGCGGACCTCGGCGCAGAAGTGATCGCAATCGGTGGTGGTCGTTCCGGGCTTCCGGTGCCCGCGCTGTCGCGAGGCAAGGAATTCATCTCGCTCGATCTCAAGACCGCCGACGGCCTCGACGCCCTGCACACCCTCGTTTCGGAAGCCGACGTCTTCATGGAAGGATTCCGCCCCGGAGTGGCAGACAAGCTGGGCGCCGGCTACGCGGAACTGTCGGCTCTCAATCCCGGACTCGTCTACTGCAGCGTGACGGGCTACGGCCAGAACGGGCCCATGGCGCAGCGCGCCGGGCACGACATCAACTACCTGGCTATCGCCGGTGCCCTCGGGACCTTCGGCCCCTCGGATCACCCGCCGACACTGCCGCTGAACCTGGTCGCCGACTTCGCAGGCGGCGGATTGCTGTCGGCATTCGGCATCATGTCCGCCCTCTACGACCGCACGCGTACAGGCAAAGGCCGGTACATCGATGCCGCCATGGTCGACGGCGTGCTGTCGATGATGGGAATGAACTTCGTCGATTGGCAGACGCCGACGCTGCCCGGACGTGGACACGGCGTACTGACCGGATCGATGCCGTTCTATCGGTGCTACCGCTGCTCCGATGATCGCTACGTCGCAGTCGGGGCACTCGAGACCGCCTTCTTCGAACGGTTGTGGACCACCCTCGACCTCGGCGCCGTTCCGAACCATTTCGACGAGTCCACCTGGGACCACATCGAAAAGTCACTGACCACAGCATTCGAGACGAAGACGATGGCGGAGTGGACCACAGTGTTCGCCGATGTCGATGCCTGCGTGACACCGGTACTCGAACCGCACGAACTGGCCACCTTCGATCAGATCGTCGCCCGGGACCCGGACTTCGCACTGGATTCGGTCCCCGTGGTCCCGGTGTTCTCCGACGGCCCGACACGGCGCGCCACCGACACCCACGTCAAGACCGAGGAAGTGCTGCGCCGTGCCGGTGTCGCCGAAGACCTCGCCCACCGGGCGGCCGCAGCCGGTATCCCCTCGTCCGTGACGGGTCTGAGCTGGCCCCCACTGTGACCGTCGAACTTCCGAATCATCACCTTCCCCACACAGACCAGGAGTAATTCATGAGTATCGAGTATCGCGAATTCCGCGAGAGCGTCCGCAAACTCGCGCAGACCAAGATCGCACCGCACGCCGCCGATGTGGACGACAAGGAACGATTCCCCTCGGAATCCTGGGCAGCCCTGCGCAGCAACGACCTGCCCGGACTCGCCTACCCCGAGAGCCTCGGCGGCAGTGGAGCCGACCTGCTCGCCCAGGTCATCGCTGTAGAAGAAGTCGCAGCGTCCTGTGCAAGCACGGCACTGGTCATGCTGGTCAACTGGGCCGGCACCTCCACCGTGCTCCGTCAAGGCTCCGACGAACTCAAGCAACTGGTGGTACCGAACGTGGCATCGGGCGTCGCCGGCGCCGCATGGTGCATGACCGAGCCGCGCGTGGGCTCGGACCTGTCGGCGATCACAACGACCGCAACCCAGGATGGGTCCGACTGGATCCTCAACGGTCAGAAGCGGTTCATCAGCAATGCGCCGTGGGCCGACTGGTACGCCGTGCTGGCGAAGACCGGCGAGAAGTCACTCGGCATCTTCATGGTGCACAAGGACGACGCCGGCGTCAGTTTCGGCGCTCCCGAAAAGAAGATGGGTATGCGCGGCAGCCCCACGACCGACGTGAACTTCGACGAGTGCCGACTGCCCGCCGTCCGGGTCGTCAACGACCCCTACCAGGGGTTCGCGTACATCTCCGAGGAACTGAACGTCAGCCGGGCACTCATCGCCGCGCAGGCTCTCGGCATCGCACAGGGCGCATTCGATGCCGCAGTGTCGTACACGACCGACCGCGAGCAGTTCGGCCAGTCCATCTCCCGCTTCCAGCTTCTGCGCGGCATGGTCGCCGATATGGCCGTCAAGATCGAGTCGGCCCGCACGCTGCTGTACGACGCAGCCCGTCTCATCGACGACGGGGAACCGGCGGGACGGACGAAGGCGGCCATGGCGAAGCTGCTGTGCAGCGACACCGCCATGTCGGTGACCACCGATGCGCTCCAACTGCACGGCGGATACGGCTATGTCCGTGATTATCCGGTCGAGCGGATGATGCGCGACGCCAAGATCACCCAGATCTACGAGGGCACCAACCAGATCCAGCGACTCATCATCGCCAAGTCGGTATACGGAAAGTAGGCGCACCGTGCACCACCCCCAGCAACAACAAGCGCTGAGCGGCATCCGGGTCCTCGACCTCGGCGAGATCATGCAGGCGCCCGTGGCCGCGCAGGTTCTCGGCGACCTCGGCGCCGAAGTGATCAAGGTCGAGCGCGGTGTCAACGGAGACATGCTGCGAGGCCTCGATCGCGAGTCACTCGACGAAGGTCGCCCCAGTGCCTACTTCGCCGCGGTCAACCGCAACAAGCGCAGCATCGCACTGAACCTGAAAACCTCTGAGGGGCAGGACATTCTCCATCAGCTCCTCGCGGAGGCGGATGTTCTCATCCACAGCTACCGGACCGCGGCAGTCGAACGACTGGGCTTGACCTACGACGATCTGCACGAGCGCTATCCTCGGCTCGTCTACGGCACTGCGACCGGATTCGGCGAGACCGGGCCATACGCCCACAAAGCAGGCCAGGACATGCTCGCGCAGGCACTGAGCGGAATGGCACGCGCGTGCGGCGACCCGTCGATCTCGGCATACGTACATCCGGTACCGACCGTGGACTACGCCTCGGGTATGGCCCTCGCCCAGGGAATCTTGGCAGCACTGTTCGAACGCGAGCGCTCCGGCCGCGGCCAGAAGGTCAGCGTCAACCTCTTCGATACAGCACTGGCCCTGCAGACTCTCGAAAGCTCCACACTGCTGGCGTACCAGCGTGAGACCAACTGGGTCAGCGACTGGTACAGCGGCATCTTCGAAACGACCGACGGTCTGCTCTTGGTACTCGGCCTGTTCCGCGAGAACGCTCTGGGTCTGGCATGCAAAGCTCTCGGCATCGACGATCTGTCCGTCCAGCCGACGTTCGCCACACCACAGCTCCAGGCAGAGAACAAAGAGGCCGCCAACGCGGTTCTGCGTCCGCTGGTCGCACAGTTGAGCACCGCCGAGGCGGCAGAGTTGTTCGACGGGGTCGATCTGCTGTGCGCACCGCTGCTCACCTTGCAAGAAGCGCTCGATCATCCCCAGACGCGGCACAACGGCACGCTCGTCGACGTCGAGATCGAGGGTGTGCGCACCACCCGGTTGATGGGCAACCCTGTCACGTTGTCCCGCACCCCCGCCCAGGTGCGCCGTGGGGTGCCGGCGGTCAGTGAACATGCCGACGAAATCCTCCATGAGCTCGGTATCTCCGAGTCCGATGTCCAGACCTTGCGCAGTAAGGGAGTGATCCGATGAGTAATGCGATGCAGACGGACCCGACGAGCCCGACCACCGGCACCGCCACGGCGATGGTGCTCGAAGGCTTCGGACAGACCATGACCGCGACGACGTTTCCGCGCGTGACCCCCGATGCCGGCGCGGTCGTCGTCGACGTCACGCACGCGGGAATCTGTGGAACCGACATCCACCTGCAGCAAGGTCGCCTGCCCATTCCGGTACCGCTCATCCTCGGACACGAGGCGGTCGGTCGCGTACACGCCCTCGGCGAGGGAGTCACCACCGATGCCCGGGGCGAGCAACTGCACGTCGGGGACGCGATCTCATGGGCGTCCAACATCCCGTGCGGGCACTGCTACTACTGCCAGGACCAGCACGAACCGTCGCTGTGCGAGACCCGCAAGGTGTACGGCATCAACCAGTCATCGGCCGACTGGCCCCATCTGTCGGGTGGGTGGTCCGAACAGATCTACCTCCAGCCCGGCTCGACGATCATCCGCATCCCGTCCTCGGTGACCCCGCAGCAGGTGATCGCACTCGGCTGCGCCGGCCCGACGGCCGTGCACGCCGTGAACGATATCGCCAAGCCGCAGACAGGTGATGTCGTCGTGGTCCAGGGCAGCGGACCGGTCGGTCTGGCCTGCGCCATGTACGCCACACTCGCCGGCGCGGCGAAAGTGATCATCGTCGGCGGGCCGGCCAACCGTCTCGAGGTCGCGCAGGCCGCCGGCATCGGCGACATCCACATCGACATCTTCACCGAGACCGATCAAGAGGCCCGCCTGGAACGGATCCTCGCGCACACACCGGACGGGCGCGGCGCCGACGTCGTCATCGAGGCCACCGGAGTCCCGACCGCCGTGGCCGAAGGCATCGACCTCACCCGCCGCGGCGGCAAGTACCTCGTCGTCGGGCAGTACACCGACCACGGCACCACTCCGATCAACCCCCACTACATCACCAAAAAGCAGCTGCAGGTGCTGGGAAGCTGGGCGTTCTCTCCGCAGAACCACCTCGAATACGTCGAATCCCTCCCCCGGCTGACCGCCCACTTCGATCTCGCGTCGATGGTCACCGAATACCCGCTCACCGAGGCGGACGATGCCATGACCGATATGCGGGACGGGCGCACGCTCAAGTCGGTCCTCACCACCGGAGGCCGGTCGTGACCAACTCCCGGTACACCGCGGCGATCGAGGCGATGCTCGAGCGGATCGACTCGACCGCCAAGCAGACCGACGGCACCTTCCCGCACTACGGCGACATCGAATCCGGCGAATGGACCACCACCGCCGACGGAAACTGGACCGGAGGATTCTGGGGTGGCCTGGCCGCACTCGGCTTCGCCGCCTCGGGTGACAAGCGCCTGGCGCACCTCGCCGACGACATCACCGCGCAGATCCTGCCCCGGCAGAATTCCGACACCGCATTCCGCGGTTTCCTCTTCTGGTACGGGGCCGCAGTCAACCACCTCGTCACCGGAAGCGACGACGCGGCGCAGACCGCTCTGGCAGGTGCCCACGGCCTGCTCACCAGCTTCAACGATCGCGCCGGCATCATCCCACTCGGAGCAGAAGCAGAAGAAGCAGAGGCGGTCGGAGAAGGCGCCGCGAACATCGACGCCGTCCCGGGCACTGTCGCGCTGCTGTCGTGGGCCTCGGCACATACCGGCGACCCACGCTTCCTCGACGCCGCGATCCGCCACGCGCAGCGGCACATCGAACTGTGCATCCGCACCGATGGCTCGGTCTGCCAGTCGGCACGATTCGACACGTCCAATGGTGCACTGCTGGATCGCTACACCCACAAGGGCATGAACGCCGACAGTACCTGGGGCCGGGCACAGGCGTGGGCGATGGTGGCATACGCCCAGGCTGCGCAGTGGGCATCGCCGTCCTTCCTGCCGACCGCCGTCCGACTGGCCGAATGGTGGCTCGACCGCACACCGAACGGCGGCGTCGTGTCCTGGGACTTCGACGCCGGCACCGGTCCGGACGTACCGATCGACACCTCCGCCACGGCCATCGCCGCTGCCGCGCTGCTCAAGCTCGATCGGCTCGTCCCTGAGCGGACCGACTTCCGGGACCGGGCCGTCGCCCACGTCGAGGCACTCCTCGATCACCTCACCCCCACCGGACCACACGACAGCAGACCGGCCGGGATCCTGATGGACGGTTGCTTCGACAAACGCCGCGACTTCGCGACCCGAAACGAACTGATCTGGGGCGACTACTTCTTGCTCGAGTGCCTGATCAACCTGAACAACCGGTCCGATACGCTGAAGTTGTGACCGAACCACCATGACGGGTCACCCGAGACCCCGGAAAGAAGATCGAGGAAAGCCGGTGTCGGAAAATACACCTACTGCAGCTCACGAGTTCACCCACTCGGACCTCAAACCGTCGATCCTCGACAATCTCGCACTTTCGCGCGCCGAGCTGCTGGTTCTGACCGACGAAGCGTCGGCGATGACCACAGCAGGCCAGCGGATCCGGGAGATCGGCGACTTCGACATGTCGCTCATCGGGCGCGTCGAGGTCGATGGGGTGATGGTTCACCGCAGTTGGCAGGGCACGAAGAGCAACGCTCTGCACCGACTGGTGGTGCCGGAAGGGATCGGGCTCGGCGGCAAGAGCATCATGCTCCAACAACCCGTCTGGGTACGGGACTATCTGTCCGATCCCGGAATCACCCACGACTTCGACGCGCTCGTCGAACAGGAGTCACTGCGAGGAATGCTTGCCGTGCCCATGGCTTATGAAGGTCATGTACTCGGCGCCATGTACGTCGGCACCCGCGAATATTCGTCCTTCGGTGATCGAGTCATCGCAGAGATCCAGTCAATCGCCGAAACGGCCGCCGTCACTCTCCTCAGCGCCCAAAGGGCCGCCACCCAGACAGAACTCGCCCTCGAAGCCGAACGGAAACGGCTCGCCGAAGCCCTACACGATTCCGTGAGCCCGGTGCTTTTCCGGATCGGTGCCGAACTGCAGAGCCTGCGCGCCCTCGCTGACGCGCAGGCGATCCACGATCGCCTGCAGGAGATCACCGAACAGGTACACGCCGTCAATGCTTCCATCCGCAGATCGCTGACCGACCTCACCGCGCGGCCCCCCGAACGGAATCTTCCGGTCGGCATCGAGGAGGACTGCCAGGCATTCACGCTCCGGACCGGTATCCCGGCCCGTTTCGTGCCACTGACCGAATCCCCCGACCTCGATGTCAGCCGCGTCGAGGCACTCCAACGCCTTGTTCGCGAAGCGCTGGTCAACGTGGAGAAACACGCCGACGCGTCCACTGTGGTGGTCAGCTTGTCGGCGCGGTCGGGCAAGGTGACGGTCGTCATCAGCGACGACGGCCGGGGCGTCGACGGCACCGACGATCCGATGCGAGGAAGCCAGCTGGGGCTCGGATTGGCTGCAGGGCGCCTCGAGCGGCTCGGGGGCGGCATGTCGGTGGTCAGCGACGACGAAAGCGGCACCACCGTGCGCGGCTGGGTAGACGCTCTGGAGGGACCGAGCACATGACCGCGCCACCGAAGACCATCCGCATCCTCGTCGTCGACGATCATCCGATCGTGCGTGGCGGCGTGGAACTACTCGCCCGCGAGGACACCGACCTCGAAGTGGTGGGAGGTGCACTGACCGGCTCTGCCGCGGTCGAATTGGCCCGCACCCTGCCCGTCGACGTCATCCTCCTCGATCTTCGGCTCCCCGATATCCCTGCACCGGAACTGATTACGCGTCTTCGTCGAGCCGCGCCGCACGCGCGGATACTGCTGTTCACCGCGTTCGCCGATCACGGTGCCATCGATCTGCTGATGGAAGCAGGCGCCGACGGCTGCCTCGTCAAGGACATCAGCGGACAGGACTTCGCCACAGCCATTCACCGTGTGTCCAGCGGAATCCGGGTGGTCGACCCGAGGTTGACGGGACCACGAAAGGTCGTGACCTCCGAGGCGCTGTACCGGGCCGGCCTGACCCGGCGCGAGTACGAAGTGCTGCGTTTTGCGGCCATGGGTCACAGCAATCCCGAAATCGCTCAGGAACTGTCTCTCACCCGCAACACCGTGAAGACCTATCTGCAGAGCGCCATGCAGAAACTGAACGCGCGCAATCGCGTCGAAGCCATTGCACGCGCTCACGAACTTCGCTTGCTCTGAACCGAATTCGCTTTCCCCGGAGCGCACTCCACCTCTCCACATGGAGATGTTATGTGTTCTGGGTCACCCATATATTCGAGCCGCAGAAATCATCTCGCGCTCGCGGCAACGGAGGACCCACATGCCAAAAATGTCCCAAACATCGAAAGTAGGCTTTGCCAGCGGTGTCGGCACAACAGTCGAATGGTACGACTTCTTCATCTACGGCACCGCAGCCGGACTCGTCTTCAACAAGATCTTCTTCCCCGAGTTCGACTCTCTGATCGGCACTCTGCTCGCCTTCGCCACGTTCTCCGCCGCCTTCGTGGCGCGCCCGCTCGGCGGAGTGGTGTTCGGTCACTTCGGTGACCGGATCGGACGCAAGTCCATGCTCGTGATCACCTTGACCATCATGGGCTTGACCACTCTCGGAGTCGGGCTACTCCCGAGCTACGAGACCATCGGCGTCGCCGCACCGATCATCCTCGTCACCTTGCGTTTCGTGCAGGGTCTCGCACTCGGTGGTGAGATCGGCGGGGCGATCCTCATGGCCGTCGAACACGCTCCCGCCGACAAACGCGGCTACTACGGCAGCTGGGTGCAGATGGGCGTGCCGGCAGGATTGATGCTCGGTAACACGGTCTTCCTGTTGATGGCCGGACTGTCGCCCGAAGCGTTCGAATCCTGGGGATGGCGAATTCCCTTCCTGATCGGCGGCGCATTCGTCGCGATCGGCCTGTTCGTCCGACTGCATGTCG
This sequence comes from Rhodococcus sp. GQ147, assembly GCF_059759155.1. Taxonomy (NCBI): domain Bacteria; kingdom Bacillati; phylum Actinomycetota; class Actinomycetes; order Mycobacteriales; family Nocardiaceae; genus Rhodococcus; species Rhodococcus sp. GQ147. Next base: position 29,696 of record NZ_JCAXDU010000020.1, on the reverse strand, counting down.
GCGAAAGCCCGAACTTCGACCGCGTCAAGAAGAACGCACAGCTGGAGAAGCTGCCCATCGGGGTGGTCCTTCGCCACTACCCCAAGCAGGTCCTCCTGACCTGCGGCGCCTACTTCGCCATCGGCGTCACCTTCTACGGCACTACGGTATTCGGCCTCAGCTACGGCGTCACGCAGGTCGGCTACACCCGAAACCAGATGCTGACACTCGTCCTAGTCGCCATGGCGGTCACGTTCGTCGCACTACCGTTGTTCGGCAAGCTGTCGGACGCCTACGGTCGAAAGCCGGTCTTCCTCGCCGGGGTTCTCGCCATGCTGCTGTTCACCTTCCCCTGGTTCTGGCTGGTCAACTCCGGATCCTTCGTGCTGGCGATGATCGGGTTCGTGGTGTTCTGCCTCGCCTTCGCCACCTCCTACGGTCCCCTCGCAGCCTTCTTCGCCGAAGCCTTCGACACCCGCATCCGCTACACCGGAATCTCCTTCGGCTACACGATCGGTACCCTCGCCTCGAGCGCTCCCGCACCGATCGTCGCCACCTACCTGCTCGATCGCACCGGCTCGTACGTCGCCGTGGCGCTGTTCATGGTCGCAATGTGCGCCGTCTCCGTCGTCTGCGTGATCGCCATGCGCGAGACCTACCGACAGGACCTGTCCGACAACGACGAAACCTCCGGACAGGAACAACTGTCACCGACCTCTCACTGAGCACGCGCACGCACCGGTCCCCGGTCGCCGACGTCCCGCCCCCTTCGGCCGGCCGCCGATTCGTCCGCACACGATCCCACGGCCGTGGACCTCGACAGACATCCATCCCACCCCGATTCCCGGGGGCGCGGAACTCCTCCCCCCGCGCCCCCGGCACCCTCGAAACGAGTCCAGATGAGCATCGCCGAACCGTCGCTGCACCCGTTGGCTCTACCCACCACCTCACTGCGTGTCCTGGTCACCGGCGTCGAACAGAACGAAGGCGCCCACGTGGCCCGAACGTTGGCAGCCGCTGGACACCACGTGTTCACGCACAGCTTCACCCTCGATGCTGCCGAGCACCTCGCCGGCCGAGTCGCCGATGACGACGGGATCGCTCATCCGGTCGCGGCCGATCTGACCCTCGAATCCGACGTCGACAACATGTTCACCCACCTCGAGCGACGATATGGCGGCATCGACGCGCTCGTGCACACCGCATGGCTACCCGGCCCGGAAACAGCATGCCACTCGCTGAGCAAGATCCGCCCCGCCGACTGGGGCCGGTTCACCTACGACCACATGGCGTTGTTGTTCCACACGACCAGACGTGCTGCCGTATCCCTCCACCGCACCGGCGGCATCGGATCGATCGTCACCGTCACCGGCCTGGACACGGTCCGCAGAATCACCGACACCGATCGAGGACCGGCGCGAGACTCCATGGACGGCGCAATCGAATCCTTCGCTCTCGCCGCCGGACGTGAACTCGGCAGTAACCTCTTGCGGATCAACAATATTCGTCTGGTACCCACCCCGACTCCGGAGACAAGTGTCACCGCTGCTGCCCCGATACGCCTCGAAGCGGTGCTGCCGGAGCTGATCGACCCAACATCCGATATCGGCTCCGGTGGCATCTTCACTGCCTACACCTCGTTCCCTGCACCTGTGCGGTGATCGGCGTCGGCCCGATGTCCCCATTCGTTGTCATCGGCGCGTCGAATGTTGCCCGGCTCGTGTGCGCGTCGCTCACCCAACGCCACTTCGATGTTGTCCACCTCGATGCACCCGACGACCCGGAACTTCTGCAGATCACCCAGCACGACCCGGCCGGGGTCGCCGTCGTCACCCACGACGACGCGGTCGCCGTCCGTTATGCCCTCGCCATCGCCCACATCAGTCCCCACACACCGATGGTCGTGACCGTCTTCGATCGCACCATCGCCAACCAGCTCACCCGATTGATTCCCCACTGTCAGGTAACCTCCCCCGCAGACCTCGCGACACCGTCCCTGGCCGGCCCGTGCATCGCTGCCACGATCGACGCCGCGCACACCGCGTCCGATGGCACCACACGCGTCCTCCGGCAATCCGCCCACGGTGACCAACCGACCTGGCAGCCGCTACCCCACAGCCGCACCAGCAGAATTCGCCGCCGATTCGTCCACTCCGTAGGCACACTACGATCCCACGACGCCGGCACCCGCATGCTGCTCACCGGCCTTATCGGACTGCTCGCCATCCTCCTGATCGATTGGATATGGCTCACTGTCGGCAAAGGCCACCACTGGGTCGAGTCCCTCAAAGAAGCAGTCCAGGTCGTCGCCACCGTCGGTCCCGCACCGGCCTCACACGGCGACCACACCTATGACGTGTTCGCGGCTCTGGCGATGTTGGCGGCGATCGTGTTCACCGCCATGTTCACCGCCGGGATAATCGAACGTCTGCTCGGAACCAGCCTCATCGGCTTGATCGGTCAACGGGTTCTCCCCCGCCGCAACCACGTCATCGTCGTCGGATTGGGACAGGTCGGTCTCCGGTTGTGCCTCGAACTCCGCAAACTCGGCATTCCCGTCGTCGCCATCGAACGCGACGATCGAGCCCGCAATCTGCGCCTGGCTCGAGCACTGAACATTCCCACCATCGTCGGGCACGGTACCGACAGAACCCTCCTCGAACGCGCCCGCCTCGACCGGGCCCGATGCCTTGCCGCCGTGGGCTCCGACGACCGTGACAACATCGCCGTGTCCGTAGCAGCCCACGGAGTGCACTCCGACGCCAGACTCGTCCTCAGAGCCGGCGAACACGAAGCCCTCACCGACACCGGATCCCTCCTCCCGCTAGGGATCACCAGGAATGTCGCAACCTTGAGTGCAACCTTCGTCGTCGCCCGACTGCTCGGTCTCGACGCCCACCGTGTCGTAATCGCGAACAACGCAATCCATCTCGAACTCGACGACGCCTTCGAGCAGTTCACCCTCACCGCACCGCACCATTGCCCGCACCTGACCACACAAACATGCCCACCTCTCGCTCACCGCGTGTATCCGGAAAAGACCTCAACGAAGCGATGAATATTCATCCGAGGAGTCCTCTCCGATGGCGACGCTGCAGGCCGGCGCGGGCACGGCCTTATCAGCCCTCGCCGAGCTCGAAGAATTCGATGTGCTCACCTACGTGTCGGACTGCTCGTCCGTCGTCGTTGTAGCAATCACACGTATCGACATCGAGGTCTCACTTCAGCCGCCGGCGAACGGTGGTAGCACGTCGACTACAGGACCCACAGCACGAGCGGGGTCACGGGTGAGCTCATCCCCGACCAAGAACATCGCCACCGACAGCACACGAGCCATATCGGGGCCGTGGCGGTCGATCAGCACCGTCTTCAACGTCCCGAGGTCGGTGGTAGGCGGCAATGCCACCGTTTCCTTCTCCGTCCCTGCGGTCTCTGCCGCTGCAGCGAAGTAGCGCACCTCGATACCCACTGTCCTATCCATCAAAAGCTCCGGTAGAAGTGCTCACAGAGTCGAGACCTGCGTTCCCCGCACCAACCCGTTCGGCGCGGGTATAGACGTTCATGGTGTCCCCGCGCAGGAACCCGACAAGAGTCAAACCGGCGTCATGAGCAAGGTCGATGGCCAGCGACGACGGCGCGGAAACGGCCGCCAGAATAGGAATGCCGGCCATGACGGTTTTCTGGGTCAGCTCGAAGGAGGCACGTCCGCTCACCAGCAGCACGGTATGGCGCAGCGGTAATCGTCGGTGCTCGACCGCCCAGCCGATGATCTTGTCGACGGCATTGTGGCGTCCGACATCCTCGCGCAGTGCGAGGAGTTCCCCTGCCACGGTGAATAATCCGGCAGCATGCAATCCGCCGGTGCGGTCGAAGGTATCCTGCGCCTGCCGCAGCGCGGAGGGCATCACCGCCAGCACTTCCGGATCGACCACGACCGGGTCGTGAGCCGGTGAGTGGCGGGAGCGTTGGCGGATCGCATCGAGGGAGGCCTTGCCGCACACCCCGCACGAGGAGGTGGTGTAGAAGTTGCGTTCGATGCCGGTCACGGGCAGAGCCACTCCGGGTGCGAGATCGATATCGAGGACGTTGTAGGTGTTGCGCCCGTCGTCGCCCGTGCTGTTGCAGTAACGGATTGCAGCAATATCGTCGCGGCCGGTGACGATCCCTTCAGTGAGCAAGAACCCCTGGGCAAGTTCGATGTCGGAACCGGGAGTGCGCATCGTCACCGCCAGCGCAGTGCCATCGACGCGCAGTTCGAGTGGTTCTTCGACAACGACCGTGTCCGGACGCACCACCCGCTGCGTTCCCTGCAGTCGGGTGATGCGGGCACGGGTGGTCACTCGCCCCATGATTCGAACCCATCATCGAAACTGTCGCACCGGCCGGCGAGCACACGCTGTTCCGACCGGGGCGCAGATAACGCCGAGGACATGCCCACACAACGCAGCAGCAGCTGGACAACAGCAATAAACACATGAGCGAACAGAACAGGCATCGAGATTCTCCTACGCAGACTTCGGATCGAGCTCGATACCCGGCCCGTCCGGCCGCTTCCCAGGCACCCGACGAGGCACAAGGCGGACGGTGACCGCCTTCGAAGCAGGAGTGTTGGACTTGAGTGCCACATGGTCGAGAGGCACGAGCGGGTTCGTTTCGGGATAGTAGGCCGCAACATTGCCCATCGGGGTCGAATAGGGCACGAGCCTGAAGTCCTCGGCCCGGCGCTCCTCGACGGTGCCGTCGGGACGGGTCCACTCCGACACCAGATCCACCCGGTCGCCGGGAGCGTACCCGGACGCTTCGATGTCGTCGGGGTGGATGAACAGGACCCGCCGGCCCGCCTTGATGCCGCGATAACGGTCGCTGAGGCCGTAGACGGTGGTGTTGTACTGATCGTGGCTGCGCAACGTCTGCAGGATCAGCCGACCCTCGGGGACAGGAAGCCAGTGCAGGTCGTTGACGACGAAGGTCGCCTTGCCGGTGTCGGTGGTGAAGCGGCGTTCGTCCCGCGGCGGATGGGGCAGGACGAACCCGTCCGGCCGCCGTACTCGGGTGTTGAAGTCCTCGAATCCGGGGATCACCCGCGAAATCGCATCGCGAATGCAGTCGTAGTCGTCGGCGAACCGCGCCCACGGCACCCGATGGCCGGAACCGAACAGGTGCTGGGCGAGCTCGCACACGATGGCGACCTCACTACGCAGATGCGAACTGGCGGGCGTGAGCCCTCCGCGCGACAGGTGCACCACCGACATCGAATCCTCCACCGACACCATCTGTTTGCGTCCGCCGCGGATGTCCTTGTCGGTCCGCCCCAGGGTGGGCAGGATGATCCCGGTCGCTCCGTGCGCGAGATGACTGCGATTGAGTTTGGTGGAGACCTGCACCGTCAGCGCGCAACTGCGCAGCGCTGTGGCGGTCACCTCGGTGTCGGGGGTAGCGGACAGGAAGTTGCCGCCCATAGCCATGAACACTGACGCCCTGCCGTCGCGCATGGCGCGGATCGCGTCGACCGCGTCGTAACCGTGCTGGCGGGGACAGCGAATACCGAACTCGGTATCGAGGGCCTGCAGGAACGACTCGGGGGCTTTCTCCCATATGCCCATGGTGCGATCACCTTGAACGTTGGAGTGTCCCCGCACCGGGCACACCCCCGCCCCACGCGTGCCGATCATCCCGCGCATCAGCAGCAGCGCTACCGCGTCTTCGATGGTGGCCACGGCGTGGGGATGCTGGGTCAAACCCATCGCCCAGCAGATGATCGTCGCTCTCGAGGCGACCAACGCTGCTGCAGTGTCCTCGAGCTGAGATCGGCTCAGACCCGTCGCAGTCGACACGGTGTCCAGATCCACGGCGCGGATATGGGTGGCCCACTGCTCGAAACCGGCACAATGCCGGTCGAGGAAGTCGCGGTCGAGGACCGTGCCGGGAGCACGGTCCTCGACGGCGAGCAGCAGTTTCGCCAGACCTTGGAACAGGGCCTGGTCACCACCGAGGCGGATCTGCAAGAACTCGTCGGCGATCGCCACTCCCTCGCCGAGCACGCCACGCGCCTTCTGAGGATCTTTGAAACGCAACAACCCGGCTTCGGGCAGCGGGTTGATCGCGATGACTTTCGCGCCGCGGGCCTTGGCTTTCTCGAGTACCGACAGCATGCGGGGATGGTTGGTCCCGGGGTTCTGGCCTGCGATGAGGATCAGGTCGGCGTGTTCGAGGTCGGTCACCGACACCGAACCCTTGCCGATGCCGATGGTCTCCGACAGGGCCGTACCGGAAGACTCGTGGCACATGTTCGAGCAGTCCGGCATGTTGTTGGTGCCGAACGACCGAATCATCAACTGGTACAAGAACGCGGCCTCGTTGGAGGTCCGCCCCGAGGTGTAGAAGATCGCCTCATTCGGGTCCGGCAGCGCCCGCAGATGCTCGGCGATCACCGCGTAGGCATCGTCCCAGTCGATCGGCTCGTAGTGGAGGCTGCCAGGCCGGATGATCATCGGGTGCGTCAGCCGGCCCTGGCGACCGAGCCAGTAGTCGGTGCGTGCGAGCAGTTCCGGTACAGAATGGCGGGCGAAGAAACCGGGGTCGACGGTGCGAGTGGTGGCTTCCTCGGCGACAGCCTTGGCGCCGTTCTCGCAGAATTCGGCACGTTTCCGGTGACCTGGTGTTTCCGGCCACGCGCAGCCCGGGCAGTCGAAGCCATGCTGTTGGTTCAGCTTCGTCAAGGTGCGGGCGGTGCGCACCGGACCCATCTGCTCGAATCCGTGCCGCAGCGAGACCAACACCGCCGGTACCCCGGCGGCATAGGATTTGCGCTCGCTGACTTCGATGTCGTTCTCGTCGTGAACGAGTGGATCGCTGATATCGGTCATACGCTGTGTCGTACCCATCGATCGGTCGGCGAGCACACCCCACCGAGAGAAAGTCGGTTTCGACGCCGAGAAGACGAGACCCCCTGTCGCGGCAGTTGATAACCGTGCCCTCTCGGAGGTTCCGTTGGTTGTTTCCTGACTGCATCCGAACCTATCGAGCGTGGCGGCGTCTCCACGATTCGGAGGTGATGTACAGAATCCGGATTACTGATCATCCAGTAATATATGCTGGCGGCGCGTAGCCGAAAGCTGCGCGCCGCCAGCATGTATCGGAGCGGCAGAGGTGGTTCGCCGAACCACGGTGGTACCGGTGAGTTGCCGAATGCGCACCTTTGCCGGCGGGGTCTGCTCAGCTGCTCTTTTCCATGGTCCGGCCTCCATGTCCCCACCGCTCACGCGGTACACCATGCAGCACGACCGTTGTTTCCGATCCGATCTCTTCTCCCAGGATCGAGGACACCGCTTCGGTCAGCGCTGCCACCATCTCGCCGGAGAACTTCGTCTCGGAGAACCTTTCTTCGAAGAAGCTTGCTTCGATGTACGGCATTTCCTTCTCGCTTTCTCGTCAATTCAATTCGTGCAACTACTATCGGCCGAGGCCGGAGTCGTTGATGTTCGGCCCCGGTTTTCAGATTTCCGGTACCGATATCTGCTTCCCGACGGAGACGACTCTCAGAGCGAGAGCAACGCGGCCGATTCCTCCAGATAGCTGGTGACGTCACGGCCCGATCGGACGACCGCTTTGATTCCCTGTCGCAGGCGAGTTATGTCCGAAAGGATGGTCCCATCGACCACCAGCGCATCTCCGATCGAGCCGGGTCGCAGCGAGCCGATGTCCGGGCGGTCGAGAAGTTCCGAAGCCACGACGGTGGCTGACGCCAACGCTTCATTCACCGACATCCCGTGTTCGACATACAGTTCGAGTTCTCGGTAATGGGCACCGAACGGGCACAGGGACCCGGATGAGTCCGTTCCCATCGCGATCTTGACTCCAGCCGAACGGGCGATATCGAACGATTCCAGAGCCCGATCGTGCGCCTCGCGCAGGCTTTCGACTCCGGCTTCGGTCAGGCCTCGGGCCGTCCCTTCGCGTTGGCACCAGTCGTTGAACGCGAGGGTCGGGACCAAGAATATTCCCTTTTGCGCCATTTCCGAAGCGCATTCTTCGTCGAGGAACGAGCCGTGCTCGATGCTGTCCACGCCGGCTTCGATACTGCGTCGAATCCCTTCCAACGACAGGGCATGCGCGGCGACGCGCAGATCCATGTCGTGCGCCTCTTCGACGATCGCCGTGAGTTCCTCGACACTGTAATTGGGCCAGTGCGGTTTCTCTCCTTTCGACATACCACCGCTGGCCATGACCTTGATGAAGTCCGCACCGCTTCGGGCCTGCAACCGGACCATTTGCCGGCAGGCATCGACACCGTCTGCGGTATCCCATTCGCGGCGTGGCGTGTAAGGAGGGTAGAACAGGTCACCGTGGCCGTTCGTCATGGTTATCCACCACGGCGCGACCAGAAGGTTCGGAGCGACGATCAGGTCGTCGGCGACCATGTCACGCAGTTCGACTTCGCCCACTCCCCGATGCCCCATGCATCGGAGCGTGGTGAACCCTGATCGTAGGGCACGGAGCGAGTTGCGATAGCCATGAAGCAGCTTTTCCGGACCGCTTTTTTGACCCCGGAACACATCGCTGGGAAGGATCCGCTCGTGATCCGAGTTCGTTGTCAGGTGCACATGACAATCCACCAGACCCGGCAGAACGACACATCCCGATGCATCGAGCCGCGCGACGCCGGGCCGGACCACCTCTGCCTTGTATTCGCCCGCATAGCTGACCCTGCCGTCTTCGATGTAGAGCAGTCCCTCCGAATAGGATTCGTCCGGGCCTACCCACACCAAGCCGTGTTCTATGGCAATCTCAGTCACATGATCCTCTTACGGTCGGCTTCGGTCGTCTGACCCGGCCGTGGTCTCTGCACCGCTCCGGGCACGGGTCTACTCGGGAGGTGCGTCCAGGACAACAGTCTTGTTCTCCAGGTACGCCTGCAGTCCTGCTACCCCGCCTTCGCGTCCGATACCGGATCTCTTGAATCCTCCGAACCCGATACCGAAGTCCACACGATTGCCGTTCTGCCCCACGGTGCCGGAGTGAAGCCTACGGGCAATGTCGAAAACCTTCTTCGAGTCATGGGTGAACACTGCAGCATTCAGACCGAACTCCGTTGCGTTCGCAATCCGAACGGCGTCCGTGAGATCCCGGGCCGGGGTCACGGCCAGCACCGGACCGAATATCTCTTCCTGAGCGATCCGCGACGTCTCCGACACATTTCCGAAGACGGTGGGCTCGACGAACCAGCCGCGATCGAGGTGGGACGGGCGTCCGCCGCCGTAAGCCAGTGTCGCCCCTTCCCTGATCCCGATCTGGATATAGTTCTCGACACGGTCCCGCTGCCGATCGCTGGCCAAAGGTCCCAGCGTGACCTGAGGATCGTACGGGTCGCCGATTACCACCCGGTCGAATTCGTCTGCCAACGCCTTGACCATCTCATCGTGACGTTCCTCCGAAACGATGATCCTGGTGAGCGATGCGCAGATCTGACCCGAGAGGAAGCACTCCGCAGAAGCGATGGTGTGTGCCGCCTCGGCAATGTCGAAGTCGTCCAGGACAATGGCAGGAGACTTGCCGCCGAGCTCCAGCGAAGACCGTGCAATTCGACCACCGAGGATGCTCCCGATTCGTTTGCCGACTTCCGTTGATCCGGTGAACGAGATCTTGTCGACCCGAGGGTCGGAGACCAACCGCTCGGAGGCAGCACGATCAGCGGTCACCACGTTCAGGACACCCGCCGGAATGCCGAGCTGATCAGCAATTTCCGCCATGATGTATCCAGCCCCCGGAGCTTCCGGGGACGACTTGATGACGACGGTGCATCCCGCCAGCAGTGCCGGCGCCACCTTGAACGCGATCAGTCCCATCGGCGCGTTCCATGGAATGATCGCTCCCACGACGCCTACAGGCTCTTTCACGATCATGCCGAAGCGTGCGCCGTTGGTGGGTGTGACTTCTTCCTGGAACGGGAAGCTCTTCGCCAGACCTGCGTAGTACCGGTACGCGTCGATTACCTCGCGCATGACACCGGGGACCGACGATGCCAGAATCCCGGTCTCTCGCGGCCAGATCTCCACGATGTCATCGATCCGCGCTTCGACGGCATCAGCGATATCGAGCAGCACCTGAGCCCGCTCGGCGTGCGACAACCGCGGCCAGGGTCCCTCGTCGAATGCCTGCCGGGCCGCTGTAATCGCGCGATCGATATCGTCGACATCGGCGTCCGGCACCGAGTAGTAGACCAATTCGTTTGTCGAGTCGACTACATCGATCAGAGCAGACGAGTGCGGGGGAACCCACTTCCCGTCGATGTACAAGCAATCTGTATTGGCAAGTGGCACACTCGGCAACTTTGTCATCATGGATCCCTAGTTATCTGTTCAACAGTTGTTGTGGTCAGGCAGGCACCGCGGCGCTGTCCTGCGCACGCATCTGTTCGATGACGGGGTAGTAGTACTCCTCGGGGACCTCCGCCTCGCTCCGCTCGATCAGCTCGGAGAAATCCCACTTCTTCAGGAGCTTGCCGTTGCGGTACACCGGCTGAAGGAGGTTCTCCTCGGGAGAAACCGAGTCGCGTCGCACCGTGCGGTACTCACCATCCCGCTTGACGAGGGCGAGACGGCCGGCCTTGGACACCTTGAAGCTCGCCCCGGTCGGCTGCTTGGCCACATCGCGCCATTCACCGTTTACTCGCACAGCGTTGCACTTCTGCCCGAAGTTCAACGTGTCTCGGTTGAAGTGCTGGAGCAGACCGCCGCCCATACCGAAAATCGCGTTCTCTGCCGCCATGCCCCGGCGTTCGAGTTCCATGTAGATCTCCGACAGGGTATCGAGCGTGATGCCGTCGCCCTGGACGACCCGCAGATACCGGGGCAGAACCTTGAATCCCTTGGAGTTGACCTCATAGCCGAAGGCATCCATGAGCCACTCAGCGGTATCCGCGGTCACCTGCACAGGGTCGCCCGAGTCCGGACGAGCACAGACCACGCCCGGGAAGTTCTCGATCTCGGCCTTCAGTTCTTTGCCGAGGATGTTCTTCACAGCGTTCTCATGGTCGTACGAGTCGGTCAGCAACAGCACCACACCGGCATCGCGGTAGGTGTTCATCATGTTGCGAAGAGCGTCGACTTCCTGATCCCGACCCCATGCCGTGAAACCTGCATGCTCGCTGTTCGGGCCCGAGTTCGCCGGACACACCGCGTTGTAGTATTTCATCGCAGCCAGGATGCCCGGCACCGTGTCACTCTGGTTGAAGTTGACCAGGTGTGCCAGACCACCCAATGCAGCAGATTCCTGGGAGCTCACGCCGCGAGCGCCGTAATCGTGCAGCTGGAAGCGCAGCAGATCCGGATTGTCCGAGGTGCGAGCGAACGCTTCCTTGATGATCTGCTTGCACATCCAACTGACCGTTCCGATCGTGGTCGGGTACCACACCGCTCGCAGCAACGCGGTCTCGAAGAAGCTGGTCACCCAGTGGTACTTCGGATCGGTGTTGATAACCTGCACAAGGACATTGCGGGTGGGCAGCACAGTCCCCTCGGGGACTGCCTCGATCTCTACAGGAAGGAATCCGCCGTGGTCGTTGAGGATGCCCATCCAGTTCTCCCTGCAGAAGGGCATCCCCTGCGCCCTGGTCACCGCTTCGGCCTCATCGATGTCGGCGAGGGTGATCGGCCGGAGCAAGCGCTCCTGGATGTAGGCCTGCAGTCCGACGAACATCGTCGCCGGGAAGATGCCACCACGCGATTCGACGTAGCTGGAGACGTACTCGGTTCCCTGAGGATAGAGAGTGTGGTGGCAATGCTTGTAGGTATCGGTGTTGAGGATCAGATTGTCGAATCCCGAGATAGTGGGCATGGACGTTTCCCTTCGTTCGTGTGATGCGAAGACAGTTGTTGAAACGTTTCTACTGCTGCACGAAAACTGGGCCAGAAAGCCTGGGGGCATACCGCGAGTCGCAGCATTTGAATTCGTGCGGCCGTGTCGGCGGTTGCTAGAGATCATGGTCGAGCCCACACCTCAGGTCAAGCGTTGACGCGTAAAATCTTCCGGCAATATTCGCGCAACACAGTCGATACCTCCGGCAGCACCCAGGTCTGTCTACAGACCGCCACAACCGGGATGCAGCCCGTCACCGAACGATCGATAGTGCTCTGCGCCCTCGGAGCTGTGTTGCGAACAGAAAGTGTGTTGTAGGAACACTTCCCGGAGCAGGGATGACAGAACCGTCTGCACAATCACGCAGCAACCGACACCCGCCGGCACGTCTCCCCTGTGCACCACCACCCGACCGCGGCCGACCACGCCTCTACCGACTGCCGGACGAATCCTGCCGAGCACCCGGGTTGAATCGCTTCTACATCTGCGTCGCTCATTGCCTTCGTGATTCGCGGATCTTGGAGGTTGATCCAAACACCGGAACACCCGGCCTTACGTCTCTCACCAGCGTGAACAACGTTTATCGAGTTTCTCGAAAGAAAACGAGTTCGGCACTATGCACAGGGCGCCGGACCGTTGTATGCTCCGGATGTACGAGATAGAACCGTTTCTACATCGCCCCACAGTCCGAGTTCGGCAGGGACCCACGCACCGGGTCTGGCCCGGAACTGCACGAGCAGCGTCCGCTCTGCAGCCGGAACTCGGCACGCCTCCAGCAATACAGGAACTGCCCAACCTCGTAGAAAGACAGCTTCCATGAAGATCTGGGTCACCACTCCATTCTTCTACCGCGACATGAGCCGTCCGTGGTCCGAACTCCTCAACGACATGCTCAGCATCGTCGATGCCGCAGAGGACCTCGGCTTCGAGGGCGTCACAGTCAACGAAAATCACTTTCAGAACTACGTCAGCAATCCTTCATCGCTGATGTTCAGCGCTTTGGCCGCAGCGCGCACCGAGCGCTTGCGAATCATGCCCGGCATCGTGGTCCTTCCGTACTACAACCCGTTGCTCATCGCGTCGGAGATGAGTTTCCTCGACCAGATGGCACCGGGGCGCATCGGCATCGGCGTGGCGCGGGGTGGCAGTCGCTACCCGCTCGACCGACTCGGCATCAACCCCAAAGAAGCACGCGACATCTACGAAGAATCCCTCGAGATCATCAAGCGGGTGTGGGTCGAGGACGATGTGTCGTTCGACGGCAAGTACTTTTCGTTCCCGCCGACGACTCTTGTGCCCAAGCCGGCATCCAAGCCGCACCCGGAGGTATGGGCGGCCTCGCAGAGCATCGACGGCGTACGCCGCGTGGCACGACAGGGAAACAACCTGATCACTGCTCCGAACTACGGCAACTTCGAGCCCTACGGCGATCTCGAAGCGTTGCTCGCCGCGTACAACGACGAGATCGAGACGAGCGGGATGCCTCGAAAGCAGGTGATGGCCCTTCGCCACACCTGGCTCGGCAACACCGAAGAAGAGGCGACCGAGTACTTCGACGACGTGCTCAGTGAGTACAACTACTATCTCACCCTGGTGCATGCCTCCAGCTCCGGCCAACAGTCCCAAGAGGAGCGTCTGGCAGCACGCGCCGAGGGAAAGAAGGACGACTCGGTGGTCCAGGGCGGAGCGATGAGGCCCGCCCAGGAGTCGTTCTCCAAGGAAGGGCTCCTCGAAAAGTACGCCGATCCCATCCTCACCACCCCCGACAAGATGATCGAACGATTCAAGTCCTACGAGGCATTGGGCGTAGATCACATGGCGTGCCTGATCGCCGTGGGACAGCCGATCGAGGCGATCATCAAGAACATGCAGTTCATGGCCAAGGAAGTGCTCCCGGAGTTCTCCTGAGACCCGGCCCGACGACTTCCACAGAAAGCAACACATGCCCACCCGACTGCACGTATTCGATATGGACGGCACGCTGCTCAACGGAGCAGCCGCCCTGGAACTGTCGACATTCTTCGGCCGCCGCGACGTTGGACTCGAAATCGAACAGCTCTGGCACGCTGGACAAATCACCGACTTCGACTTCTGGTCAACCCTGCTCGAGGTCTGTGCGCACGCGACGGAGGACGACCTCGACGCCGCGTTCGAACAAGCGGCCTGGCTCGATGGCATCACCGATACCTTCGACGATATCCGCAGGCGCGGTGAGATTGCCATCGTGATCTCGCAATCGCCGGCGTTCTTCGTTCAGAGACTTAGAAACTGGGGCGCTCACGAGGCCTACGGATCCGATGTGGTGATCGGACAGACGCTCTCCGAAGAGGCAACACTGTCACCGCAAGCCAAGGTCCACATCACGCGAGATGCACTGGAGCGCTACCACATCGAACCAGCCGACTGCGTCGCCTACGGTGACTCGTCCTCCGATGTGGATCTGTTCGGATGGCTACCGAACACCGTCGCTGTCAACGCCAGCCCGTTGGTGTCCGAGCTTGCCGCAGTCCAGTACCAAGGTAACGACCTTCGCCAGGCGTACGCATTGGGACGGAAGTTACTCAGCGCGAGCACCCCGTCCTGAACACGCGCCGGGCCACCGACGAACACTCCGCTACCGACACCCACCTCCCATTCCCAGGCACCACAGGAGACCTTATGGAACCGCTCAAGATCCTCTTCACCGGCGAATCCTGGATCAAGCACGTTATTCACATGAAAGGCTTCGATCAGTTCCACACCACTGAGTACGAGGAAGGCGCAAGCGTATTCCTCGAAAATCTCACCCGCGAAGGGCACGACGTCAACTACGTGCGCGGCCACGAGATTTCTTCACGTTTCCCCAAGACGGCACAGGAAATCGACGAGTACGACGTAGTTGTCATCTCCGATATCGGATCGAATTCCTTCCAGCTCCCCGACGAGACGTTCCTACGTTCGGAAGCATCGCCCAACCGTCTGGGAGTAGTCGCTGAATACGTCCGCCGGGGCGGCGGATTGGTCAAGGTCGGTGGCTATATGTCGTTCACCGGAATCGACGGCAAGGCCCGCTTCGGCATGACCCCCCTCGCCGACGTGTTGCCTGTGACCATGCTCCCCTACGATGACCGCATCGAGGTCCCGGAGGGCTGCAAGGTCGAGGTATGCCGACCGGAACATCCCGTCCTGGGTGACACCTCCAGCGACTGGCCTCCCCTGCTCGGCTACAACCGAGTGGTGGCCCGCGACGACGCCGAGGTCGTCGCCCGCACCGGAGACGACCCCATCCTGGTCACAGGACATCATGGCGACGGCCGAGTGGTCGCGTTCACCTCGGATCTCGCTCCCCACTGGGCCCCGCCGGAGTTCGTCGAGTGGTCGAACTACGCGCTGCTGTGGTCTTCGATACTGTCGTGGGCTAGTGGACGATCCTAATTCCGCAGAGAGGGATTGCTGTGGCGTCATCTGAGCACAGACGCACGCGCAAGCGCACGACCATCAAGGACGTCGCGGAACACGCTGGAGTCTCCATGAGCACGGTGAGCTACGTACTCAACGACTCCGGCCCGGTTGCGCCCGACCGCCGTACCCGTGTGCTCGACGCCGTGCGAGTTCTGGAATACTCGCCGAACGAGTCTGCGCGTAATCTCAAACGCCGCAGCGCTTCCCGTATTGGCATGGTCGTACCCGACCTGACCAATCAGTTCTTCGCCATGATCACCGAAGGGGTCCATCAAGCCGCATCGGCACGTGATGTCCTGGTGGTCCTGGTGGTCCCGGGCAGCTCGGAACAATCCGAGGAAGCCCAGACCAGATTGCTGCGCAGCCAACGCGTGGACGGAGTCATCTACCTGACCAGCACCGGGTCCATGCCCGAAGCTTGCTACGAACTGGCTCGCTCTGGTCCGGTGGTGCTCGTCGACGAGCAGATCCCGGGCATCGACCTGCCCGCCGTGGTCTGCGACTCCCGCAGGGGAGCTCGCCAGGTCGCGCAACACGTCCTCGACAAGGGCCACCGGGACGTTGCGGTCATCGGCGGTCCGGAGGGTCTGTGGACGGCTCAACAACGACTGGCCGGCTACCGCGAGGCACTTGCCGGGGCAGGCATCGACCCGGACACGGTCCCGGTGTACTACGGCGACTACCAGCAATCGTCCGGCCGGGACCTGGCCCAACGCGCGTTGGCGGCGCAGACTCGGCCCACTGCCCTGATCTGCGCCAACGACCTCATGGCTGTGGGCGCGATGGAGTATTGCCGCGCACAAGGGCTCCGTATGCCCGAGGACGTCAGCATCGTGGGCTTCGACGACCTTCCTCTGTCGTCGCTTCTCACGCCGCGGCTCACCACCGTGCGCCAGCCGGCGCGAGACATGGGCTACCGCGCAGCGACAGTCCTTTTCGATTTGATTGAGAACCGCACACCGGAACCCATGGATCCGTTACCGACGACACTCCAGGATCGGTCATCGGTGTGCACTATCAGCGGGAGCGTCAATGAGTAACGGGGTTCTAGTGGTCGGCGCCCTCAACGTCGATCTGGTCGTGGCCGTCGATCGGTTACCCGGTCCGGGTGAGACCGTCGTCGGTCCACACCTGGACAAGTTCGGCGGCGGCAAGGGCGCGAACGCGGCTATCGCAGCCGCCCGCATGAACGTGCCGGTGCGCTATTGCGGAGCGATCGGCGATGATGAACTCGGACGCGAGGCATTGGTCGAGCTCCGCGCCTCCGGTGTCGACGTCACCGACGTCGCCGTCCTCGACGACACCGCCACCGGCACTGCCCTGATCGTGGTCGACGCGGTGGGGGAAAACCAGATCGCCGTTGCCGCCGGGGCCAACGCTGCCCTTACGCCGGCACTCGTTCGCCGGGCCGTCGAGCGTGCATCGGGGTGGGCCGGATGTGTACTCGTCAGCACCGAAATCCTCCCGGCAGCGGTCGAAGCTGCCGTGTCGACAGCCTCCGACATGGGACTGCGCTGTGTGCTGAATCCGGCCCCTGTGCGCAACGAGTTCATCGCCAGCGCCCACGCAGCGTCGGTTCTGACACCCAATAGTTCAGAGCTTCGTGACCTGTGCGCTGCACTGTCCATCCCGTTCACCGACGTCGGTGACGCCTCGGCGAACGTCGCTCGGGCCACGGGAGCGTGCCTCGTCGTGACCAGAGGGGACAAGGGGGCGATCGTGGCCTATCCCGACGGAACCATCGAACCCGTCCCGGCCCTGCAGGTATCGGACGTGCGTGACACAACCGGTGCGGGCGACACGTTCAACGGTGTGCTCGCAGCGTCGCTTTCCTCCGGGATGCCGCTCGGAGCCGCAAGTGCGCTTGCAGTAACGGCAGCGTCACTGTCGGTCAGACATGTCGGTGCCCGCACAGGGATGCCGATCGCCGACGAGGTCAACGCCGCACACGTATAACCGATCACCGTGTGATCATGCTGGGCGCCGTATCCGCCCACCCTCCATAGAAACGTTTCTATCGCCGATACGGGAATCTCCACCTTCGAACCCACCGCTACATCCCCACGATGCTCTCGTCCTTTCGCGCCACACTCCCCGCACATGCCCGATTCCCCGGCATCTACCTGGAAGGCCACCAATGACGACCTCCATTCCGTTCGGATCCCAGAAACAATTGATGTTGTTCTCGGGCCGCGCCAATCCGGCGCTCGCCTCGTCGATCGCCTCCAACCTGCAGGTCGATCTGGGTCGGGTCGCTCTGAAGACATTCTCCAACGGAGAGGTGTACTGCAGATTCGACGAATCCATTCGAGGCGCAGACGTCTTCCTGATCCAACCGATGTGCGCAAACCCCATCGAAGGCCTCAGCGCCAACGACGCACTGGTCGAACTGCTCGTGATGATCGATGCAGCCATCGGCGCCAGTGCACGCCGAGTAGTCGCGGTCACCCCCTGGTTCGGCTACTCCCGTCAGGACAAGAAATCCTCACCCCGCGAACCCATCTCGGCTCGTATGGTGGCACGAATCCTCGAGGCAGCCGGTGTCGACCGGGTACTCACGATGGACCTACACGCGGGACAGCTTCAGGGCTTCTTCAGCGTTCCGGTCGACCACATGACCGCGCTGATGGCACTCGCGGACCACTTCGCCGCGCTGGACGACGACCTGGTGGTCGTCGCGCCGGACGCCGGTCGCGTAAAGCTCAATAAGCAATTCGCCACTCGCATCGGTGCCGGCCTGGCCATCCTGGACAAGGAACGTCCTCAGCAGCAGGTCGCGGAGATCACCACCGTCATTGGAGATGTACGAGGTAAAACCGCGATCATCGTCGACGACATGATCGACACCGCGGGAACCCTACGCGCAGCAGGCGAGGCGGTCGTCCGCGCCGGATGCTCGCGAGTCTTCGCCGCCGCTACCCACGCAGTGTTCAGCGGCTCTGCGCACGAGAACCTCGCCAACTCTCCGTTCGAGCGCATCGTCGTGACAGACACCATCCCCCTCGGGCCCGGAGCCCCGTCGACCGTCGACGTCGTATCGTGCGCACCGATGCTCGCCGACTCGATCCGGTGCATCTTCACCGACGACTCCGTCAGCGAGGTATTCGGGGGGAAGAACCATGTGTTCTGACAAAGCCCTACACGCCGAAGGCCAGATCATGACGGCCATAAACCTCAGAGGTGTCCACGACGACATCGGTACGGTCGACACAGCGGCGTTGCGCGCAACGTTCGGCCGCTTCCCGAGCGGGGTCACCGCGCTGTGCGCGACCGACGTGACCGGTGAGCCGATCGGTATGGCCGTCAGTGCGTTCGTCAACGTGTCATTGGAGCCTCCGTTGGTGGGCGTGTTCGTTCAGACGTCCTCGACCACCTGGCCCAAGCTACGAGAACGACCACGGATCGGACTGTCGGTCCTGGGAGCAGGACAGCAGACACCGTGCCGGCAACTCGCCGCCCGCCAGGTCGACCGGTTCGCCAACGTGAGCTGGGAGAGCGGGCCCGACGGATCAGTCTTCCTGCACGGTGCAGCAGCCTGGTTCGACTGCGAAATCGAATCGGAAACCACGACGGGCGATCATCGATTCGTGCTTCTCCGCATCATCGGACACGACTTCGAAGCCGAGCAGGACCCACTCGTATTTTACGCCAGCAAGTTTCACGAATTGCCCAACGGCATTCCGGATAACTGACAGAAAGGACAGCTGTGATCTACGAGATCAGGGAGTACGTCGCGGTACCGGGCAAACTGTCGGCGATAATCGACCTCTTCACCAACCACACGGCCCGCATGTTCAAGCGATACGACATGGAGCTGATCAGCGCCGGCCACACACTGATCGGAGAACACTCCTTCGGCGAATTGGTGTACACCGTTCGATTCGCAAACCTGGCCGAGCTCGAAAACAAGTGGTCCCAGATGCTCGCGGATCCTGAATGGCAGCAAGCGTTCGCTGCTGCCGAATCAGACGGACCACTGATTCGGACAATGCGCCGTCGGGTCATCGACGGATCATCGATCGAAGAAGCGCCATGATAGTCCAGATCAATGGGTGTCACGACATTCAACTCATCCCTACCGAGGACGATGACGTCCGGGTAGTAACACACGAGATCTTGCTCCCCTATCTACCGGGCATCGTGAAACTGACCGGATTGGGACGCGTCAACGGCCGCTCCGTGGAGCTCGACGAGAACTGGTCCGGATGGCCTTCTCATTGCTGTTCCTTGCCCAAAACCGCGACCATCGTCACTCGTTCCCTCTGAGCGGAAGTCGATGATCCGGCTCTTCGCAGAGCTTCACTTTTCACGAGTCAGGCTCGCACCCGCTATTGCCACGGTTGGCACCATCCGAAAGGAACCTCGATGACCGGCTTCAGCTCCCTACTGGCTGCCGTCCCGACCGGCCTCTGGATCGACGGCACTACTCGCGAGTCCTGTTCCGGTAGACGTTTCGACATTGTGAATCCTGCGACTGGCACCGTCTTGACGACCGTAGCCAACGGCAGCGTCGCCGACGCAAGACACGCGCTCGCATCGGCTGCCGAGGTTCAGCCGGCATGGGCTGCGACCGCCCCTCGCGAACGGTCGGAGATCCTTCGCAGAGCCTGGGAACTCGTCATGGAGCGGTCCGAAGAGTTCGCCCGGCTGATCACACTCGAAATGGGCAAACCGTTGGCGGAGAGTCGCGGCGAGGTGGTGTACGGAGCAGAGTTCCTCCGGTGGTTCGCAGAGGAAGCTGTTCGAATCGGCGGTCGTACCGCGACCGCACCGTCTGGAAACGGCCACATCGCGGTGATCAAGGAACCTGCGGGTCCAGCCCTGGCCATCACGCCCTGGAACTTTCCGCTCGCGATGGGGACACGCAAGATCGGCCCGGCGCTCGCGGCTGGATGCACCATCATCGTCAAACCGGCCGAGGACACTCCCCTCACCATGTTGCTGCTCGCACACGTCTTTGCTGAAGCCGGTCTTCCTCGTGGTGTTCTGTCTGTACTACCGACTCTCGATGCCCCAGACGTCGTCGGCACTCTGATGAAGGACCGTCGACTGCGAAAGGTCTCCTTCACCGGATCCACCGCCGTCGGGAAGAAGATCATCGAACAATCCGCAGATCAGATACTGAAGAGCTCCATGGAACTTGGCGGCAATGCCCCGTTCATCGTCTTCGATGACGCCGACATCGACGCCGCAGTCGACGGTGCGATGGCCGCCAAGATGCGTAACGGTGGTGAAGCCTGTACTGCCGCCAATCGACTGCTCGTACACAATTCGATCCGGGAAGAGTTCACTCGTGCTCTGTGCGATCGGATCGCCGCGACAACAGTGGGTCCCGGTTACGAAGACGACGTCACGCTTGGTCCGTTGATCAATGCCAAGCAACGCAACGCGGTTGCAGCACTGGTCGATGAAGCCGTTGCTGCCGGAGCACGCGTGCGCACGGGCGGGACACCCATCGACGGTCCCGGCTACTTCTACCAACCGACCGTCATCGACAATGTACCTGCCGGTGCACGCATCCTCAGTGAAGAGATCTTCGGTCCGGTTGCGGTCATCACAGGCTTCGACACCGAGGCCGAAGTAGTCGCGAGCGCAAACGACACCGACTACGGATTGGCTGCCTACTTCTACACGCAGAACCTCGATCGAGCGTCCCGAGTCGCTCGCGCCCTCGAATTCGGGATGGTCGGCGTGAACCGGGGCATTATTTCCGATCCAGCGGCTCCCTTCGGCGGCATCAAGCAGTCCGGGTTGGGCAGCGAGGGCGGCAGCGAAGGAATCGAAGAGTACCTCAACACCAAGTACATCGCTCTGACCCCCTGACAGTTGTTCATGGCAACTGTCCTGCAGAAATCGGAGATTCCAGGACTCGTCCGCACAGCATCGATAATCCACAACATCCACTGATTCGAATAAATACTGGAGATCGACAACAACGATGTCATTCGACTTCGAGGAACCCGATGCAGCCCGGGAAGCGCGAACCGAGCTGGCACGCCTTGCCCGATCATGGCTACTCGTCCCCCCTACCGATCTCGCGCGGTTGCATACCGCGGTCGCTACCAGTCCGGACTGCCTTGTCCTCGATCTCGAGGATGGAGTGCCCTACAGGGAGAAAACATCTGCACGGACAGTTGCGGCGCAGTGGCTTCGCGACAGAGTCGGTTGGGTCCGAGTCAACGACGCTTCGACCCGTGAACTTGCACTCGACCTGGAAATACTCCGCGATTCGCCGGGCCTTACCGGAATTGTTCTTGCAAAAACCGAGAGTCCGCAAGACATCGACATCGTGTCTGCCGCACTCCCCCATGTCCCGATCGTCGCTATGGTCGAGACTGCTTCCTCGCTTCGTCAGGCCGACCGTATCGCTGAATGCTCACCGGTCGTGCGCTTGGCCTTCGGCATCAGAGACTTCTGCAGCGACCTCGACATCGATGGGACACCAGAAGGCCTGGCGTATGCACGCTCGACCCTCGTCATCGCCAGCAAGACGGCGGAAATCGCAGCGCCTATCGACGGCCCGAGCGCTGCGGATGATCGGGATATCGTCGCAGCCGACATCGACACAGCCAAAAAGTTCGGCATGACCGGAAAATTGTCGGTTCGGGCGCGTCACGTCGACACGATCAACGAGAGATTCTCCCCGTCGGCCGATTCAGTCTCACAAGCGCATGCCACTATCGCCGAACTCGGCCCCTGCGGGGAGAACATCGAGACGGGAGCCGATCGGCCGCGCTTCATCTCAGCCACTGCCGTGCTTTCCAGATCTCGGTACTTCGGCCGCTTGGAGGCGACCAAATCCGCCTCTCTTGCCCAGTAGTCGGCGCGTTCACGCTGCTCTGATCAGCACCGTCAACGCTGCAAGGGTCTCGGGTGCGGTGTACCTGCCCGGGTCAAGAACCCGCAAGGCATCATCGAGAAGACTGATTACCGCGCGGAGATGGTGGACAACACCGCCGCGCGAGGTCGACGCCGAGCGAATGCGGGATGGTCCGGACGCGTTCCAGCGCGTGTGCAGCGACCGCCGATCCCGGAAGCAGAATCGACCGGGGCGACGATCACGACCGCTCTTCCGAGACGGCCGCCTGCCGTGACACGGTGAGGGGAACGGCAACCCGCACCGTGTCACGGCAGGCGTCGAGACCACCCGGCAACTACTCCTCGGTGCCTCGAAGCTGAGCGAGTCACAAGTGCAGGTCACCCCCGATTCGGCAGCGAGGTGGGCGATGTCGTCACCGCCTCGCCCGCCGGCACCCGATCACTGCTACAGCGAACCCCGCTCACACATGGGCACTTTCGTTGAGCACGAGTGGGTACCGCCGCTGAATCTCATTCCCCTCGTACTCGAACCCGGACGGTCGCCGGCACCGCGAAACCGCACATCGATGCCGACTCCGTCCTCGACCACCTTCGTCATCGCGACACAACGTCACCCGGCAGAGCAAGTGCGGGCGTGCGTCAAGCCGCTGAGGGCGTTGCGTCCGTGTCCTCTCGTCACCTGGACTCAACGCCCCTGCGACCTCAGTTGTCCTGTGTCACACGCTTACTTTCGGAGGACAGGACAGTAGGGGCATCCAAATACACCGTGCTGCCAGCGGCCCTGAACTGGTCGGACATATGTTGCATCCCGGCGACGGCGGCCTGGTCGGCGGCGTCACCGAACCTGGTCCGGATGTCTTGGGAGATACGCATCGAGCAGAACTTCGGCCCACACATCGAGCAGAAGTGCGCTGTCTTGGCCGGTTCGGCCGGAAGCGTCTCGTCATGGAACTGCTCGGCCGTATCCGGATCCAGCGACAGAGCGAACTGATCCCGCCACCGAAACTCGAAACGCGCCTTCGACAACGCGTCGTCACGCTCGACGGCACCGGGATGGCCCTTGGCGATGTCGGCGGCATGAGCGGCGATCTTGTACGTGATGACCCCGGTCTTCACGTCGTCCCGATTCGGCAGTCCCAGATGCTCCTTCGGGGTGACATAACACAGCATCGCGGTGCCATGGCGGGCGATCTCGGTGGCCCCGATCGCGGAGGTGATGTGGTCGTAGCCCGGAGCAATGTCGGTCACCAGCGGCCCCAGGGTGTAGAAAGGCGCTCCATGACATAGCTTCTGCTGACGCTCCACATTTTCCCGCACCCGATGGATCGGGATGTGGCCAGGGCCTTCGACCATCACCTGAACGTCGTGAGCCCAGGCACGGGTGGTCAGTTCGGCAAGAGTGTCCAGTTCGGCGTACTGCGCGGCGTCATTGGCGTCGGCGATCGACCCCGGTCGCAGCCCGTCCCCGAGGGAAAATGCCACGTCGTAGCGGGCGAAGATCTCACACAGTTCGTCGAAGTGGGTGTAGAGAAAATTTTCCTCGTGATGGGCGAGGCACCAACCGGCCATGATCGACCCACCTCGGGAGACGATGCCGGTGAGCCGCTCGGCCGTGAGCGGTACGTAGCGCAGCAGCACTCCGGCGTGGATGGTCATGTAGTCCACACCCTGCTCACACTGCTCGATCACGGTGTCGCGGAAGATCTCCCACGTCAGCGCATCGGCCTGGCCGGCGACCTTCTCCAGAGCCTGGTAGATCGGCACCGTGCCGATCGGCACCGGGGAGTTGCGAATGATCCATTCTCGGGTGGTGTGGATATCTTCGCCGGTGGACAGGTCCATCACAGTGTCCGCGCCCCAACGGGTGGCCCAGCGCATCTTGTCGACTTCGTCGACGATGGAGCTGGTCACCGCTGAGTTGCCGATGTTGGCATTGATCTTCACCAGGAAGGACTTGCCGATGATCATCGGCTCGGACTCGGGGTGGTTGACGTTGGCGGGGATGATCGCCCGACCCGCCGCCACCTCCGAGCGCACCAGTTCCACGTCGCAGTTCTCCCGCAGCGCCACGAACCGCATTTCCTGGGTGATGATCCCCGCCCGGGCATAGTGCATCTGCGTGACCGTCCGGCCTGTCTTCGCTCGCACCGGGACAGGTCGGGGCCCCTTCCACTCCTGGGACGCCTCTCCACGCCGCACAGCCGAGCGGCCATCGTCGAGCAGATCCCGCTCTCGCCCCGGGTAGTGCTCGACGTCGCCGCGAGCAGCAATCCAGTCGGCGCGCGTCGGCGGGAGCCCGACCAGCGGATCGCTACCGGGACCTGCAGTGCGGTAGACCTGCAGCGGCGGGTTCGGCACCCCGCCGGGAGAGTCGTTCAAGCGGATCTCTGTGACAGGTACACGCAGGTCGTGTTCCTCGTCGTGGACATAGCTCAGGGCATGCGAATTGGATGCACTCATCGGAATCGTTCCTACTTCCTTCGCCGGCATTACCCGGGCAGGTTCGACGGTCGCAGGCTGCCTCAGCCCGATCTCAGCCCCTGCAATAGGGCTCCCGTGGGGACGTCACAGACCCTAACACCCGACTCGTCTCGCTGCAGATGTAGCTGGTCCGGTCGTCGGAGCGGTGCGAAGTCGGCCCGTCCTGTGCGAGCTACGAGGAGGTACTCTTCTATACGTCATCGACTGTTGACTCGAGGAGATCGGGATCTTGTCCGCACAGCTGGCCTTCGATGCCCTCGCTGACCCTGTGCGGTGAGCCATTCTCACTGTGCTGGCAGAGCGCGATGAGTGCAGTGTCAATGAACTGGTCGACCAGATCGACAGCGTGGGACGCACCGGCGTTTCGAACCACCTCCGGATCCTGCGGCACGCGGGATTGGTCACCGAACGCAAGGCCGGACGCTTCCGTTTCTACTCGATCGACCCGGCCGGTCCCGCCCGGGACGTCATCGCGATGTTGCAGGAAGTGTTTCGAGGAGCCCTGGTAGATGCCGTCGAGGCTGCCGATCGCACCGCTGCCACCGATACATCTCTGTGACGTGCATAGCTTCCAGGAAACACGGTGACCCAGGTCGTACTGCACGCGGAAGAGTGGACCGCATCCCCACCCTCGGTGGCCTACAGCCTTTCGGAGCAGGCGAAGAGGCGGGATGGCTGTTCGGCGGGGTATGCGATCGGGTCGAACCCGGCGCTGCCGTGCGTATGGCGGTCCACCTCAGCGGTTCCGGCGCAGAACCGGTCGAGATTCTCGGCCGTATCGCTGCTGCGCGTCCGTATGTGTACCTCGATATCGTGCACGACCAGCCTTGGCGGGGGCTTATCAAACTTCGTTTCGGAGCCGCCGATGGAGGCACGAGAGTTCGGCTCATCGCCGAACTCGACCAGCCCGGATTGGAATGGTTGATGCGGCGTCGAGGGTTCCCTACCGCTCGAAACGCCTCGCCCCATCCCCGTCTGGGCTTGTTGACGTCGAAATCCGGACCCTGCAGCCCCTTCGCTACCTCAATCGACAACGCTGCCATGCTGGCGCTCGAGGAAATCAATGCCGAGGGTGGCATTCATGGCCGACGGGTCGAGTTGATCGTGGGCGATGACGCCACAGACCCGGAGACCGGCGTCATGGAAGCGCGGCGACTCGTTCAGGCAGGCTGCCGGACCATCCTGATCGCCACCACATCGGCTACCTATACCGCAGTTGCCGAGGCGCTCGGCGATGCACCCGTGCTGCTGGTGCAGCCGGTCATGAACGAAGGAGGCAGCGGCGGTCGTCTCCGTCTCCAACTCGGGGAGCGGCCGGGCGATCAGTTGGCAACAGCTACGAAACCACTCACGCAGATGGAGGGGGTGCGACGATCGTTTCTGGCCGGCAACGATTATTGTTGGCCGCGAACGACACATGGCTTGGCTCGCCAACTGTTGCCCCGGTACGGCGCCCGAATCGTCGGTGAAGAGTTCGCATCGATGAGGACTCGAGACTTCGCTCAGATCGTCGAATCGATTCAGAAATCGGGAGCCGACATCGTCCCTCGTCGGATCTGATGCTGTTGAGTTCGAACGTCAGTGTTATGCAATGGGGTTGCGGGATCGGTGCATAACACTGGCGCCGGCATTGGAAGAGTCCATGCTGACGTACATCAGCGACGAAGCAGCCCGTGGTCTGCACTCCGTCTCGGGGTATTTCCAAGGATTACAAACGGAGGGCAACGCCTCGTTTCTGAGGAGGTACCGGGCGCAATTCGGTCCTTGGGCACCGCCGCTGTCGACGTTGAGCGAGTCTGTGTTCGAGGCAGTTCACATATGGTGGCAGGCTGCCCGGAAAGCGGAGGATAGCGAGCGGATCGCCGCGGCAATGCGTCACGGGGAGTTCCAGCTACCGCGGGGTACTGTCACTTTGAGCGAGGACCGACTCGGGCAGCAGCTGCATGTGACGAAAGCGGCTGGCACGGAACTGTATCCCGCCATCGGATAGGCCGAGACCACGCGTGCTGGTACAGAAGACGAGGGCATCGATCTCGGTCATATCGATGTGGCCACTCCGTCTACATCCTCGTTCCCGGCCGGGCGGATGTGCGACCAGCGAGTGCAACTCGGAGTCGTCGGCGCATCAGTGTCGCCAGGATTGTTTCCGGTTACGACCAGGCCTCGCGTTATCGTCATTCGACGCGATGTCGATGCCGGTCAGGGCGACGATTACCGCTGCCAGATCCTCCTCTGTGGGATCGGGACCGGATGCGGAGGTCGAGATTTTCTGCGAGATCTGTTGCCCTCTCGGGGGTGGCTCTGCCTTCATTCTCCTCTTCTTTCTTGGTGACTTCTCGCTGCGGCACTTCCGGCCACAGTCAGCATCTATGAGCTCGCTCCGAGTGCAGACCGCTCCCAATCCCTTCCGGCAGGAGTCGTCGAGCGCCTTACAGTCGCGAAGCGGGCAACAGTGCGCTCGATCTTCTTGCCATCAGCGCAGCTGGGGCAGAGTGGGTGCGCAGCAATTGAACTCAGGCTAGCGAGCAGCTGTCGGACTGTCCATAGCGCGACGGTCCGATACGAGCGAGACTCGTCTGTATGACGGCGATGCTCCTGGCCGTTCCCCTCACGAGCGCGTGCACCCTCCCCGGACCCGGCGCGGCATCGCCAGGTGAGGACACAGGTGCGCCGACCTCCACCCCGTGGGTCTCGTATGCGCATCCGCTGCGGGTGACCACCACCGGCGGTATTCTGCACCTCGACGGTCACCCCTGGTGGCCGACCGGCTTCAACGCCTATCAACTGGCTACGGATTGGACGGTCAACGCCGGTTGCGGAGCGATGGTGGATCTGGACTCCTACTTCTCGTCTCGCCAACCGGGGACAGTGACCCGATTCAACGCCTTTCAGAATCTGGCCGTGGACAAGCGCAACGGCAAGCTGAACTTCGAACCGATCGATGCGGTGTTTACAGCTACGCAACGGCACGGACAGTTGCTCATCCCGGTGCTCGCCGCCCAGGACGGCGCGTGTGAGGACGAGCAATACAGAACGCGCAAGTAGTATCTCGGCGGATGACAGGAGCCTACCGACATGCCGCTGAGCTACAGCGAGTGGGTTGCTGCCGCCGTCGATCGCTGGGCCGGATCATTTTCGATCGCTGCGTGGGAACTCCTCGGTGAACCCGAGGTCGGTGTCTGCACCACCCCCGACTGCGACCTGCACCAACGCCGGTGCCCGGAAGACTCGCCGCAGGTGCTGCGCGACTGGGTCGATGCGGCCGGGGCAGTGGCTCGTGCGCACGATCAGCGACACCTGCTCACGCTCGGTCCACTCGGTGGCGCGTAGTGCGGTCTCGCCGACGGTGGTTATGCCCTGGTCGCTGCCTCGCCCTATCTGGACGTGGCTCAGTACCACTGACTTCGACGATGCGGCATTCCTCCCACTGCGACTCGAACAAACCGAACAACCTGTGCTCATTACCGAGTTCGGGATCCGCGCCGGAAGCTGCCTGCCCCTGACCGAACGCGCCACCCGCGTCGGTACCCAGATCGACCGGTATCACACGACGGGCGCTGTTGTGGGCCTTCGTACCGGATCCTCGACCACAGGAATGCACGTACGACATCGGACCCTTCGACCCGATCCACGGCTTGCCCAGCTGAGATACAGACACGCCCTGGGCCGGCGCGTCGGGGTGACAGTCGTCTCGGAGGCCTCGGAACCAAGTGCTCGGGCCGGCTTCCGCCACCCTCACTATGGTGAAGATGACGAGGACCTGCCGACCGCGGATAACAGTACTCTGTGTCCGAGCGCAGCGCCCCACCGCGTGCAGTCGCCTTCCTTGGTCGCACGAACCGAACTCGATGCCGAACTCATCTGCGCACTAACGCTTCTGAATGGAAGTCGAAATGGTCGTATCGGTAGGCACCGTTGGTGCCCGCTTTAGCATCGTCGAGGCGGGCACCAACGGCTCCCGTACCTGTCGCCGACAGGGGACGGCGACGGTTCGTCGCAGAGCGACGAAACGGGGTTCTCGTTCTCGGTACTGCGCAGCGACTCGGACATGGTCGCCTAGCAACTCGGAACAGCAGGGGCGAGGTTCCAAGCACGGAGAACAGAATGTTGAAACAAGGCCCCACCCTCCCCGATAGGGCGACTCGCTCCAACACCAAAAGACTAGCGAAAAACTCGCCGTAACAGCAAATTACATGGCTCTTCATCCGTTCCGATACCGCAACACCGGAGCACCCGCCCACGAGCACCGGTGACATCCTGTCCCCTTCCCATCTCACGACAGGCCGCATCTTTTTGCCAACGCCGCCGGCGAACGACTCCGCCCCCTGAGTCCGGCGCCGAGTACACTCCCACAACAGTGGGTTCCGGTCGGACAGATACGGACGAGTTCCGAACGTCCGGATCAATGCCACACGGCCGACTCCACTGTCCCCGGAACCCTGCCCGGCCACGAAACCCACTGGTAGCTACGCACCTCGTGGTCACGCGCAGGAACCCTGTGATATACACATACAGTTCACGGAGCATTGATGGTAGACAGTAGGGGTCACACTGCCAACCAACAGCTTTCGTGACGCACCAGCGTCGTTCCAGGGGAACACGGTGCGAACGGACGCGCGCAGACGCACGGCCTCGCCGACAATGCCAACGCACACCTCCCCGCTGTTCACTTCCGCCGACTCCGCCGGACCGATCGGCCGGAATGGCATCGGCCGAAACGGCCCTGGTCCTGCAGAGGAGATGGAACACTGCACGACGAATAGCATCGTGTTCCGCCACCGTGCGGATCGACAGGCCATCAAGACGCCGGTGAACACACTGGACAAGGTGCGCCCGCACCGAAGACAAGTCCAGAAACTCCCGGTGTAGCGTTCTGGGACACTCCGAACCGGTGTCACCTCGTTTGCATAGAGTCCGTTCTCGCCGTGAGGTCTTCGGAGGTGGATGTGTGGTAACCGACCGGTTCCGTGAGCAAGCAGAAGAACACGGTTCCGATAGCTGTGAGAATCCCATACCGAAAGTACGGCCGGAGATCGAACAGTCCTGGCGCCGCTGCCTCGCACTGGGAGTGACACCCGACAGTTCTCCACTGCGCTATATCGACGACGCACCCACCGATC
>NZ_JCAXDU010000019.1:0-98497 GCF_059759155.1 Rhodococcus sp. GQ147 | reverse complement strand
ACGGGGCACTATCGAACCGAGGAAGGTGTGCAGCAACCGACGACCGCACTCCGCTCCGGTGGACCGGATTCGTTCGTTCCGTGGGATTCTCTCGGGTGGCAGGGGCGGATCTTCGTCGGGCAGGGGCCGACCACCGAACAACTCGGTGAGTTCACCGAAGGTCCTGCCCTCGAACCGATCCGGATCTACGCCGGCCTGGCATCGGCGGACGACACCGAGGATCGCGCGTCCCTCGCTGTCGAGGACCTCACCCGGGCAGGAGGATTCGAGCGGAGCAACCTGGTCGTCGTGACGACGACGGGGAGCGGCTGGGTGGACCCTGCCCTGGTGGACTCCGTCGAGTACCTCACCGGCGGCGACGTCGCGACGGTCGCGATCCAGTACTCCTATCTGCCCTCGTGGATCTCCTATCTCGTCGATCAGTCGAAGGCGCGGGAAGCCGGACGCGACCTGTTTGACGCGGTCTACGACGTCTGGTCGAAGCTTCCCCAGGACGCCCGCCCCCGACTGCTCGTGGCTGGGGAGAGCCTCGGTTCGTTCGGCGGGGAGACCGCCTTCAGCGGCGAGTACGACCTGCGCAATCGCACGTCGGGCACGGTCTTCGCCGGACCTCCGAACTTCAACGTCCTCTTCCGGGAGTTCAGCGATCGCCGGGAGGCCGGCAGCCCCGAGATCGAACCGGTCTTCCGGGACGGCCGCACGGTGCGGTTCACGAACGACCCACAGGCGGAGATCCCGCCGACGGACGAGCCGTGGGAGGGGAGTCGGGTGCTGTATCTGATGCACCCGTCGGACCCGATCGTCTGGTGGAGTCCGCACCTGATCACGAGTGAGCCGGACTGGATCGGCGAAGCCCCCGGCCGCGACGTGCTCGAGGACATGGTGTGGATCCCGTTCGTGACCTTCTGGCAGGTCACGGCCGATCTGCCCTTCTCCACGGGTGTCCCGGCCGGGCACGGCCACAGGTACAGCACCGAGTACGTCGACGCCTGGGCTCTCGTCCTGCAATCCCCGGAGATCACGCCCGACGACATCGACGAGGTGAAATTCATTGTCGGAGCAGAGGAGTGACGAGTCCGACCGGGAGCGTCGCTCGACGGCACGTCAGTGCGCCGCGAGTCGCCGCCACCAGGAGGTCTTCGGTGCGGGGACGGAGATCTGCGGGACCGGGGTGCGCAGCGTGAAACTCCAGGTGTCGATGTTCCGTGGGTCGAGTTCGTCGTCGCGGCGCCCGACATAGCGGAACCCGAGCCACGCCCCGTGGGCCTCCTCGACGAGCTTGCGAGGGTGGAAGGGCAGGGACTCCGGGGGAGGGGGTACGTTCGGCGGCCAGCGGAGCGGATGCTCGCCCGCCCAGAACGGCCGCTCCCATACGAACGGGATTCCCTGGTCCTCGAAGAACTCGACGGTGTTCGCTCCGAAGCCGCGGCGCAGCCGGCCGCACTCCCACACGGCGAACGATCCCCACGCACCGGCCGGATCGGATGCCAGCAGGCACGTGCGTTCGGCGGCGGGCGTGCGCAACCACATCGTGGGCAGCTCCGAGGGGTGGCGTAGTGCGAATCGGGGGCTCGACACCACCGTCACACCGGGATAGCTACCGACCCGGAATTGTTCGGCGCCATCGTCCTCGCCGGTGCCCCCGGCGTCGGCGAGCGGTACCCGCGCGCCGGGATCGACCTGGAACTCCGGGAACAGACGCGACAGAAGTGCTCGCGCCGCATCGCGGTCCGGAGAGAACTCGCGCAGCACCGCTACGGGATCGGGTGCGTCGACGTACCAGAGCGTCGACACTGTCGCCGACATCGTCGACGACTTCCTCAGACGCGTCCGTTACTGCGCACACCGAGCAGCACGTCGTCCCACGAGGGGAGCGCGGGCTTGCCGCGCTTGTCCTTCGCGGGAGCCTGCGACGCGCGCGATGCATCGGCGTCGTCGGGCACCGTGACGGCGACGGTGGTCTCCTCGTCGGCGACCGGCTCCGGAGCCGGTTCATCGGAAGCGGGAGCCTCCAGCGCGATCGGGGCGTGACGGTCGGCGTTCTCCACCTCAGTGGAATCGTCGACGTCGCGCGCCGAGTAGACCGGGGTCAGGTAGCGCAGGGGACGGCCGCAATCGGGATCGACGAGATCGGCGGCAATGTCGTCGAGCGCGGTGATCGTGCCGCCGTGAGCGTCGGGCTGGTAGCGCCAGTGCGCGCGGTTCGTGGAACGACCGGCGTGCCACCGCAACTGCGCGACCCAGAAGCCCTCGTCGTCGCGCCAGGCGTCCCACTCGGCTTCGTCGAGGCTGTGCCCGCGAGCGCGGAAGGCCTGCGTGACGATCTCGTGGAGGGTCTCGACGGCGGGACCGTCGGGGCGGACGGGATGGCCTTTCTTGGCCATGTCGGCGGCCCGGGACCGCTCGAGCAGGACGGGATAGGCGAACCGTTCAACCTTGGCGACCGGGACGCCGGCCTCATCGGCCACCTGTTCGACCGAGGCGCCGCCGCGGATGCGGGCCTGGATCTCGCGAGGGCGGAGCTGGCTGGTCGTCTCGATCTGGATCTGGCCGAGACGGGCCAGATCTCCGCGAGCGGCCGCGCGCAGGGTGTCGTCGACGGGAATGCGGAACTTGTCCCCCGTCGTGGGATCGGCGAGCACCACATGCTTAGCATCGGGCTCGAGACCGACCACTCGAAGCTCTCGCACCTTGACCTCCTCGCGCCGATCGCGATTGACCCGCCCGACTGTAACCGACCTGGATATTTTTCGTGGCCGGACACGCCGCGCCACGCCGAGCGACATCGCAAGAAATCCGACGCGGCGCGTTATCGTCCAGGGTTCGCCGAAATGTCTCGATGCGAGGTCGAGACTATGACAACAACGGGGCCGGATCCGACATCGGACCCGGCCCCGCTGTGCGGCGTACTCAGAGCTGGGAGACGACCCAGTCGATGCACTTGGTCAGCTGCGTGACGTCCTCGGGATCGATGGCCGGGAACATACCGATGCGCAGCTGGTTGCGGCCGAGCTTGCGGTACGGCTCGGTGTCGACGATGCCGTTGGCCCGCAGGATCTTCGCGACTTTCGCCGCGTCGACGGAGTCGGCGAAGTCGACGGTGCCGACGACCTGCGAACGCAGCGACGGATCGGCGACGAACGGCGTCGCGTACTCGGAGGCCTCGGCCCACTCGTACAGGCGCGAGGACGAATCCTTCGTGCGCGCCACGGCCCAGTCGAGACCGCCGTTGCCGTTGAGCCACTCGATCTGGTTCGCGAACATCAGCAGGGTGGCCAGTGCCGGGGTGTTGTAGGTCTGGTCCTTGCTGCTGTTGTCGACGGCGATCGGCAGCGACAGGAACTCGGGGGTGAAGCGACCCGATTCCTTGATCTCGGCGACACGCTCGAGCGCTGCCGGGCTCATCAGCGCGATCCACAGGCCACCGTCGGCGGCGAAGCACTTCTGCGGGGCGAAGTAGTACACGTCGGTGTCGGAGATGTTCACCGGCAGGCCGCCGGCACCCGAGGTCGCGTCGATCGCGATCAGGGTGTTGTCGGAACCGGCGGGACGCTGCACCGGAACCGCGACACCCGTGGAGGTCTCGTTGTGCGCCCAGCCGATGAGGTCGGCCGATGCGTCGGCGACGATCTCCGGAGCCGAGCCCGGCTCCGAACCCACGACGATCGGATCGCCGATGAACGGGTTCTTCTTCGCGACCGTCGCGAACTTCGACGAGAACTCGCCGTAGGTGAAGTGCTGCGAGCGCTCCCGGATCAGACCGAAGGCCGCAGCGTCCCAGAAGGCGGTGGTGCCGCCGTTGCCGAGGACGACCTCGTAGCCCTCGGGCAGGGAGAACAGGTCGCGCAGACCCGAGCGGACACGGGCGACGACGTCCTTGACCGGCTTCTGCCGGTGGCTGGTGCCGAACACCGAAGCGCCGACATCGACCAGCGACTGCAGCTGCTCGGGACGAACCTTGGACGGGCCGCAGCCGAAGCGGCCGTCTGCGGGCTTGAGGTCGGCGGGAATGATCGGTGACGCGTCTGCCATCGGAATGCGTGTCCTAAGAGTCGAGGGACATGGTGCACAGGCAGTCTAGACCGCCCCCTCGGAACCCCCGCCGGGCGCTGGTCGGCCCGGCAGAGGAAGAGGCATCAGCGATGCGTGATCGAATCCCAGCCCGTGACCTCGGAGGCAGGGCGCGGATCGGGGCCGGTGTAGATCGCCGCGGGACGCACGAGCTTGCCCAGACGCTTCTGCTCGAGGATGTGGGCGCACCAGCCGGCGGTCCGTCCGCAGGTGAACATCGCGGGCATCATCGCCGCGGGGACCTCCGCGAAATCGAGGATCACCGCAGCCCAGAACTCGACGTTGGTCTCGATCGCCCGGTCGGGACGACGCTCGCGCAGCTCGGTGAGGGCGGCCTGCTCGAGCGCGGCCGCCGCCTCGAAGCGCGGAGCGTCGAGCCGCTGGGCGGTGCTGCGCAGCACCCGGGCGCGGGGGTCCTCGGCGCGGTAGACGCGGTGACCGAAGCCCATGAGCTTGTCCTTGCGGTCGAGGATGCCCTTGACCAGACCGCGCGGATCGCCGGTGCGTTCGGTCTCCTCGATCATCGGCAACACGCGCGCGGGGGCACCGCCGTGCAGAGGGCCCGACATCGCGCCGACCGCGCCGGAGAGCGAGGCGGCCGCGTCCGCGCCGGTCGAGGCGATGACCCGGGCAGTGAACGTCGAGGCGTTCATGCCGTGCTCGGCCGCCGACACCCAGTAGGCGTCGATCGCCTCGACGTGCTTGGGATCCGGGTCGCCCTTCCACCGCACCATGAAGCGCTCGGTGACGGTGCTCGCCTCGTCGATGCGCTGCTGCGGCACGGCGGGCTGGTAGATGCCGCGGGCGGACTGCGCCACATAGGACAGGGCCATCACCGCGGCGCGGGCGAGATTGTCGCGGGCGGTCGCATCGTCGATGTCGAGCAGCGGACGGAAGCCCCAGATGGGTGCGAGCATCGCCAGACCGGCCTGGACATCGACACGCACGTCGCCGGTGTGGATCGGCAGGGGGAACGGCTCGGCCGGGTGCAGACCGCGACCGAACTCGCCGTCGACGAGCAGGGCCCACACGTCGCCGAAGGTCACTCCCTTCTCGACGAGCTCTTCGATGTCGACCCCGCGATAGCGCAGTGCGCCACCGTCCTTGTCGGGCTCGGCGATGTCGCTCGTGAAGGCGACCACGCCTTCGAGTCCTGCGACGAAATCCTCGGGAACTGACGCGCGCGCTGCCATGACGGTTGGGCTCTCCTCGTTCGAGCACGGCCCGGTCCGAGCCGCGCTGCCGGTGGAATGAGGTCACCGTCAGGTGTGATCGGCGCCCCACTCGGGTCGTCGGGAAAACTGTAGCCCCCGTGGTCCGAGCGTCGCCGCCCGGATGCCGGGAGTACCGTCGTCGTTCGTGCCGTCCGATTTCCCGTTGCCGCGCCCCGAGGGTGACGACCTCGCGCGTATGCGTGTCGACTACAGCCCGGCAGGGCCGACCGACGAGTCCCCGGCCGACCGCGATCTCACCCCCGGCGATGTCGCCGAGGGCTGGCTTCCGCTGGTGCGTACGTGGTTTGCGAACGCGGTCGCCACCGCGGTGCCCGAGCCGAACGCGATGGTGCTCGCGACCGTCGACGAGCGCGGCCACCCGGCGACCCGCACCGTGCTGTGCAAGAAGATCGACGCCGACGGTCTGACCTTCTTCACCAACTTCGAGTCCGACAAGGGCCGCCATCTGGCCGGGCACCCCTACGCCTCGGCGACCTTCCTCTGGTTGCCCGTCTACCGGCAGGTGACCGTACGCGGGCCGGTCGTGCGCGTGCCCGACGAGGAGACCCTCGCGTACTGGCAGACGCGGCCGCGCGGATCCCGCCTGGGCGCATGGGCGTCGCAGCAGTCGCGTCCGGTGGCGGAGCGCGCCGATCTCGAGCACGCCCTCGTCGATGCCGCCGAGCGCTACGAGGTCGACGACGACATCCCGGTGCCGCCGTTCTGGGGTGGATTCCGCATCGTGCCCGAGTCCGTCGAGTTCTGGCAGGGACGACCCAACCGGTTGCACAACCGGATCCGGACCCGCCTGGTGGACGGTCGCTGGATCGCCGAGCGTCTGCAACCGTGAGGCGCCTGCTCGCCGACACCACACCGCTGCGCAACAAGGACTACGCCCGGCTGTGGTGGGCCGGGATCGTCACCGTCATCGGTGCGCAGATGGCGGTCGTCGCCGTACCCCAGCAGATCTACGAGATCACCCGGAACTCCGCTTATGTGGGGTTGACCGGCGTGTTCGGACTCGTGCCGCTCGTGGTGTTCGGCCTGTGGGGTGGAGCGCTCGCCGACGCGATGGACCGCCGGAAACTGCTCATCGTCACCTCCACCGGTCTCGGTGTCACGTCGCTGTTGTTGTGGGCGCAGGCCGCGATCGGTCTGAACAACGTGTGGGTACTGCTCTGTCTCTTCTCGGTGCAGCAGGCGTTCTTCGCCGTCAACCAGCCCACCCGGGCGGCGGTGATCCCGCGGTTGCTGCCGGTCGGGCAGATCGCGGCGGCCACCTCGCTGAACATGACGGTCGTGCAGTTCGGGGCGATCGCCGGTCCGTTGTTCGCCGGCGCTCTCATTCCCGTCGTGGGTCTGTCCACCCTCTACCTGCTGGACGCGATCTTCCTGCTCGCCACGCTGTGGGCGGTGGTCCGACTCCCGGCGATTCCGCCGCTCGGTGAGGTCACCAAGGCCGGATTGCGCGCGGTCTTCGACGGTTTCCGGTACCTGTCGGGCCAGAAAATCCTGCTGGCGTCGTTCGTCGTCGACATCGTCGCCATGGTGTTCGGGATGCCGCGCGCCCTGTTCCCGCAGATCGCCCACGAGTCGTTCGGCGATCCGGCGCAGGGCGGCTTCGCCCTCGGTCTGCTGTTCGCGGCCATGTCGGTCGGCGCGGTGATCGGCGGCGTCTTCTCCGGATGGCTGCCGCGGGTGCAGCGCCAGGGTCTCGCCGTGATCGTGTGCATCGTCCTGTGGGGCGTGGCGATGGTCGGCTTCGGTGTCGCGGTGTGGTGGGCCGAGCCCGACGGCAGCGGTCTGCTGCTGTGGGTCGCCCTGTTCTTCCTGGCGTTCGGCGGGGCGGTCGACATGGTGTCCGCGGCCTTCCGCTCGACGATGCTGCAGACCGTCGCCACCGACGAGATGCGTGGCCGCTTGCAGGGCGTGTTCATCGTCGTCGTCGCGGGCGGACCGCGCATCGGCGACGTGCTCCACGGCGCCGCCGCAGCGGCCGCAGGCACGGCCGTCGCGGCTGCCGGTGGCGGCGTCCTCGTCATCGTCGGCACGCTCGTGTGCGTCGTCGCCTTCCCGGCCTTCGTGCGCTACCGGGTCTCACGCACTCTCGGATGACGCGCCTGCGGAGTCGCACGGCAAGGGAGCACGCAACTCCGTGACGGCGATGCGCGCGGCCTCACCGATCGCTGCATCGACGACCGGCAGTACGGGATCCGCGCGGGCGGCGCGGGTGAACACCGCGACGGCGATCGGATACTCGCCGGGGAACTCGACGACCGCCACCTCGTTGCGGATGATGCCGATCGTGCCGGTCTTGCCGGCGATCGCGACCCCGCGATGCGGGAAGCCCGACGCGATGCGGTGCGGCCAGACCTGGGCGCGCATCACCTGCTGCGCGAAGGCGGTGCTCTCGGGCGAGAGCACCGAGCCCGACCACACGGTCTCGAGCAGCCGGGTCATCTCCTCCGGGATGGTCGCGCTCGTGTAGGCCGGGTCGTACGCCGAGACCGTCCAGGCCGCGTCGATGTCGGTGAGCGCCCGGAACGCCTCGACGGTGGTGCGGGTGTCCGTCTCCTCGACGAGGCGCTGATAGACGTCCGCCGTGCCACCGATGATCCGGGTCCGCGTGAGTCCGAGGCGCGCGAGGAGTTCCTCGACGGTGGTCGTGCCGATCTCGCCGAGCAGCACATCGGCCGCCGCGTTGTCGGACACCGTCATCATCGATGCGGCCACGTCGCGTCGGCTCATCGTCACCGGATCCCGGAAGCTCGCGATCCCGGTCGGGCCGGGGGTGCAGTCCGACGGCACGATCCGCAGCTGACCGGATGCGTCGAGTCGGCCGGCGTCCACCTCCGCGCAGAACGCGAGGAACAGCGGAAGCTTGTACACCGACGCGAGGACCACGCGTTCGTCCCCGCGCACCGACAGCGTCGCCGCACGTGGATCCGAACACCGGCGGGCGTGCAGCCATCCCGTGCACCCGGCATCCGCGAACACCGCGCGGATCCGGTCGACCGCCGTGTCTCGCCGTTCCCCGCCTTTCACCGGACGCGTTCCTTGAACAGCACGCGGTCGAGGGCGTCGACGTGCGCACCGACGTCGGCGTCGGCACGTCGCACGATGCGCACCCGCAGGGCCAGCGCGGACGGAGCCCAGTCCAGCCAGGCCACGCCGGGCACCGAGCCGGGCGGTGAGGTCGACATCCCGAAGTGGGTACCGGCGGCCACGGCGGCGAGCACCGCGCGGTCGTCCGCCGCCGGGGTGGTCTCGACATCGAGTCCGCGTTCGCGCAGCAGATCCTGCGCCGCGTCGAAGGCCGCCGGGTTCCCCGTCCGCGGCGGCGCGGCGAACGTCAGGTCGGAGAGCATCGGCAGACGGGGCCGGTCGGAGCGGGCGCTGCGGTGGTCGGCCGGCACGACCAGCCATCGCCGGAGTTTGACCACCGGGCCGGCCTCGAGTCCTTCGGTCAGAGTCGGATGCTCGACGACGGCGAGATCGCACATGCCCGAGCGGACAGCGTCGACGAGTTCGACCGTGCTCGCGGAACGCGTCGCCACCGTCGCCTCACCGCGTCTGCTCAGAACGGTGACGCACAGGGTGACCAGGCGATCGGGTAGTACGCGGGTGGCACCCCAGTGCAGAAGACCCCGGGCGCGGGCGACGCGCCCGGCCTCGGCGAGGAAACGATCGGCGTCGTCGACGAGGAGACGAGCGCGGGGGAGCAGTTCCGCTCCGGCGGGCGTGAGGACCGCTCCCTGCCTGGTGCGATGCACGAGTTCGGAACCGAGATGCTGCTCGAGTTTCCGAAGTCCTTGTGACAGAGGAGGTTGCGTCATGTCGAGCACCGCCGCGGCCCGGCCGAAGTGTCCTTCCTCCGCGACGGTGACGAAGAACCGGAGGTGGCGGATCAGGTCCATGGCAGGGGATTCAATCAGCACGGGCGGACGATTCACCGACCCGGCGTGTCGCGCGGCCGGATCCCGTCCGTCGTCCCCGCCTCCAACAGCGGCGATAGTTCTTCCGACTCGTGCGGACGGCGGGTGGGTATTGGCGGGGCGACTCCCGTCGGTGGTGTCCTGTCGGCATGACTTCCACCGATTCACTGCACCGGAAAGGATTGTCGCGCAGGGGTTTTCTCCACTCCGCCCTCGCCCTGTCCTCCGTCGCCGCGGCGGCGGCCTGCGGGTCGCCGGACGGTCCGGTCGCCAGGGGGCCGTCGACGACGGCCGATTCGGTACCCGGCACACATCTGCTCGCCGCCGGTGTCGACGAGCGTCTCCGGGAGATCGAGGACCGCTACGCCGTGCGGCTCGGTGTGGTCGCGCAGTCGCCGGTGACCGGGCGCGTCCACACCTATCGGGCCGACGAACGGTTCGCGATCTGTTCTCCGTTCAAGGTTTACGCCGCCGCCGCGATCCTGCGACTCGAGGCGGAAGGATCCCTCCGTCTCGACGAGACCCTCCCGATCGACCCGGAGGACATCGTCGTCAATTCGCCGGTGACCTCGGAACATCAGGGGCGCGTACTGCCGATCGACCGGCTGTGCGAGGCCGCGCTCACCCGCAGCGACAACACTGCCGGAAACCTGATGCTCCAACGGATCGGCGGACCCGGGGCCGTCACCGCCTTCGCCCGTTCCGTCGGGGACGAGACCACCCGGCTCGACCGCTGGGAACCCGAACTCAACGAGGCGGCACGGGGCGACGAGCGCGACACCACCACCGCTGCCGGACTCGCTCGCGGCTTCCGGGAGGTGCTCCTCGGCGCGGGGTTGCCCGCGCCGCAACAGCGGACACTGCTCGGCTGGATGCGCGCCACCACCACCTCGGACACCCGGATCCGCGGGGGATTGCCGCCGGGATGGACGTCGGCGGACAAGACGGGCGGGGGCAATCACGGGACGGTGAACGACGCCGGGGTGGTGTGGTCGCCGGACGGGCAACCGCTGCTGCTGGCGATCCTGTCGGACTCGACCACCGGCGACCCCGACGCACCCCTCGAGGGCGCGCCCGTCGCGGAGACCACCGCCGTGCTGGTCGACGCACTCTTCGCTGTGCCGTGAGTACAGTGTCCGGCGTGGGGCGCCGGATACGCGCAGATCCCCGCGTAACGACCTTGGTGAGACCCGGGTAGTATTGCCGCAGGTTATCGGCGTGTGCCGGCCTTGCGGCGCAGTCGCGGAGGGTGCGGGCGAGCGTTCGGAACCCACATGGACGACATACCGATCGGGGACTTTCGGCGGACCCTGCCGCAGCGCATACCCCGCGCTACGGCTAGGTTCTACGTGAATGTCCGGAAGTTTCTCGTAGGTCTGAGCTTGAGAGGGATCCTTCGTGCCCGCTGAGAATGACACCAACCCCACCCTCAGCTACCCCGGTGGCGAACACACGATGTCGATCGCCAAGGCGACGGAAGGCAATGACGGTATCGAGCTGGGCAAGCTCCTCGCGGCGACCGGGTACACCACCCTCGACCCGGGTTTCGTCAACACCGCCTCCACGAAGTCGGCGATCACGTACATCGACGGCGAGAAGGGCATTCTGCGGTACCGCGGATACCCGATCGAGCAGCTCGCCGAGAAGTCGACGTTCATCGAGGTCAGCTACCTACTGATCTACGGTGAGCTGCCGACTGCGGAGCAGCTCGAGGTCTTCACCGACAAGATCCGCCGCCACACCCTCCTGCACGAGGATCTCAAGCGGTTCTTCGACGGCTTCCCGCGCAACGCGCACCCGATGCCCGTCGTGTCGAGCGCGGTCAACGCCCTGTCGGCGTACTACCCCGACTCCCTCGATCCGGACGACTCCGAGCAGGTCGAGCTGTCGACGATCCGTCTGCTCGCCAAGCTGCCGACCATCGCGGCCTACGCCTACAAGAAGTCGGTCGGTCAGCCCTTCCTCTACCCCGACAACTCGCTGTCGCTGGTCGAGAACTTCCTGCGCATGACCTTCGGCTTCCCGGCCGAGCCCTACGAGATCGATCCCGAGATCGCTCAGGCGCTCGACATGCTGCTCATCCTGCACGCCGATCACGAGCAGAACTGCTCGACGTCGACGGTGCGCCTCGTCGGTTCCTCGGACGCCAATCTCTTCACGTCCATCTCGGGCGGCATCAACGCACTGTGGGGCCCGCTGCACGGCGGCGCCAACCAGGCCGTGCTCGAGATGCTCGACGGCATCCACAAGTCCGACGGCGACGTCAAGGACTTCGTCCGCAAGGTCAAGAACAAGGAAGACGGCGTGAAGCTCATGGGCTTCGGGCACCGCGTCTACCGCAACTACGACCCGCGGGCCGCGATCGTCAAGAAGACCGCCGACCGCATCCTCAAGAAGCTCGGTGCGGGCGACGAACTGCTCGAGATCGCCATGAAGCTCGAAGAGGCCGCCCTCACGGACGACTACTTCATCGAGCGCAAGCTGTACCCGAACGTCGACTTCTACACGGGCCTGATCTACCGTGCGATGGGCTTCCCGGACCGCATGTTCACCGTGCTGTTCGCCCTGGGTCGCCTGCCCGGCTGGATCGCGCACTGGCGTGAGATGCACTCGGACCCGACCCTGAAGATCGGCCGTCCGCGTCAGATCTACACCGGTTACACCGAGCGCCCGTACACGTCCCTCGAGGAGCGCTGAACCCTCGGAGCGACCGGAAAGATCGACCGAATCCCGACGAGGAGACACGCATGACAAAGCCTGAAATCGAGTTCCAGGAGGGTCCCGCCCCCACCCAGTTGGTCATCAAGGACCTGGTGGTCGGCGAAGGTGCCGAAGCGGAGCCCGGATCGAAGGTCGAAGTCCACTACGTCGGGGTCGAGTTCGATACCGGTGAAGAGTTCGACTCGTCGTGGAGCCGTGGTGAGTCCATCACCTTCCCGCTGTCCGGTCTGATCGCCGGCTGGCAGGAGGGCATCCCGGGTATGAAGGTCGGCGGCCGTCGCCAGCTGACCATCCCGCCGGAGCTCGCCTACGGTCCCGCCGGGTCGGGCCACCGCCTGTCGGGCAAGACGCTCGTGTTCATCATCGACCTGCTCGCCGTGCAGGTGCCGCCGGAGGTTCCGACGGTCGAGCCGGCGACCGGCCCGGCGCCCGCCGATCTCGTCATCGAGGACATCACCATCGGTGACGGCGACGAAGCGCAGCCCGGCGGCGTGGTCGACGTGCACTACCACGGCGTGGAGTACGACACCAACGATGTGTTCGACTCGTCGTTCGCTCGCGGCGACTCCGTCCGCTTCCCGCTCGGACGACTGATCCCGGGCTGGCAGGAAGGCATTCCGGGCATGCGCGTCGGTGGACGCCGCAAGCTCACGGTGCCCCCGCAGCTCGCGTACGGACCGGCCGGTTCCGGGCATCCGCTCGGAGGCAAGACGCTGGTCTTCGTAATCGATCTGCTCGGCGTCGGATAGCCGGACCTGCAACGACATCCGAGGCCCGCAACACCGGTGAGACCACCGGGGTTGCGGGCCTCGTCTTCGTTCAGTTACGGGGCGCCCCGAGCATCGACAATGCGAGGCCGACGTAGTTGCGGGCCAGATCGTCGACGTCCACGCGGCCGGGCCGGTACCAGCGGGCGACGTCGATCCCCAGCGACAGGATCGCCAGTGCTGCGGTGGGCACGTCGCCGACCCGGAACGCGCCGATGTCGACCCCCGAGGAGATGACCTCACGGACCACCGCGTCGGTGCGCCTGCGGATCTCCGCGATCTCGCGGTAGTGCTCCTCCGACAGCGCATGCAGTTCGTACTGCGCGACCCGGCAGGTGGTGTGGTGCACGGCGTGGATCCGCACGAAACGGTCGACGATGGCGCGGATCCGCTCGATCGGGTCGGTGGAACTCGTGGCGGCGCTCTCGACCTCCTCGAGGACGTGGAGGTGCCCGTTGCGGCCGGCCTCGAAGAGCACGGCCTCCTTGGACGGGAAGTGCACATAGAGCGCTGCGGGGCTCAATCCTGCGCCGACGGAGATGTCTCGGGTGGTGGTCGCGTGGTAGCCGCGGCGTGCGAAGGACTCCACCGCGGAGGCGACCAGCCGGCGCGCGACCTCGGATCCACCGCTCGGGAGCGCTGCGACAAGAGAGGCGTCGGGGGTCTGCTCGGGTGTGTCGGTCACGGGGTCCGTCCTGCGGGTCGCGGAGAAGGCGTCGTTGACATCATGCACCGTCGTTGGTCTACTGAGTGAGCGCTTAGTTCGTTCCTGCTGAGTTCGTTCCTGCTACGGCCGATATCCGAGTCGCCCGAAAGGATCCTCGATGCCTTCTCCAGTCCTGTCCCGCCGCGACCTGGACTTCCTCCTGTACGACTGGCTCGACATCGAGTCCCTCACCGCTCGCGACCGCTTCGCCGAACATTCACGGGAGACCTTCGACGCCGTACTCGACCTGAGCGCCGACATCGCCACCAAGCACTTCGCTACCCACAACAAGAAGGGCGACGCTCAGGAGCCTCGCATCGGCGAGGACGGTCGCGTCGAGATCATCCCCGAGGTCAAGGACGCGCTCGACCTGTTCTGCAAGGCGGGACTACTCGCCGGCGGGTTCGACGAGGAGCACGGCGGCATGCAACTGCCGGTCGCCGTGCAACGTGCCTCGATGGCGTGGTTCCAGGCCGCGAACGCCGGCACCTCGGCGTATCCCTTCCTCACCGCAGCCAACGCGAACCTGCTGGTCACCCACGGCAGCGACGAGCAGATCGAGACATTCGTGCCGCCGATGCTCGAGGGCCGCTTCTTCGGCACCATGTGCCTGTCCGAACCGCAGGCCGGTTCGTCGCTCGCCGACATCACCACCAGGGCCGTGCCCGCCGCCGACGGCACCTACCGGCTGACCGGCACCAAGATGTGGATCTCCGGCGGCGACCACGAACTCACCGAGAACATCGTCCACCTCGTCCTCGCCAAGATCCCCGGCGGGCCGGACGGGGTGAAGGGCATCTCGCTGTTCATCGTCCCGAAATTCCTCGTTGAGGCCGACGGCACGCTCGGCGAACGCAACGACGTCGCGCTCGTCGGCCTCAACCACAAGATGGGCAACCGCGGCACCAC
The DNA here is from genome assembly GCF_059759155.1 of Rhodococcus sp. GQ147. Lineage (NCBI taxonomy): Bacteria > Bacillati > Actinomycetota > Actinomycetes > Mycobacteriales > Nocardiaceae > Rhodococcus > Rhodococcus sp. GQ147. Next base: position 84,174 of record NZ_JCAXDU010000019.1, on the reverse strand, counting down.
CAACACTCTGCTCAACTTCGGCGAGGGTGTCCACACCCCCGGCGGCGAGGCCGGTGCGGTCGGCTACCTGCTCGGTGAGCCGCACAAGGGCCTGTCGTACATGTTCCACATGATGAACGAGGCCCGGATCGGCGTCGGCTTCCTCGCCACCTCCCTCGGCTACGCCGGGTACCTGCAGTCGCTCGACTACGCCCGTACCCGCACGCAGGGCCGGCCGCTCGGCGCCAAGGATCCGGCCTCGCCGCAGGTGCCGCTCGTCGAACACGCCGATGTGCGACGAATGTTGTTGGCGCAGAAGTCCTATGTCGAAGGCGCTCTCGCGCTGGGGTTGTACTGCTCGAAGCTCGTCGACGTGCAGCGCACCGCCGAGAGCGACGACGAGCGCACCCGCGCCGGTCTGCTGCTGGACCTGCTCACGCCCATCGCGAAGTCCTGGCCGTCGCAGTGGTGCCTCGAAGCCAACAGCCTCGCGATCCAGGTGCTCGGCGGCTACGGCTACACCCGCGAGTTCGACGTCGAGCAGTTCTACCGCGACAACCGACTCAACCCCATTCACGAAGGCACGCACGGCATCCAGGGCCTCGACCTACTCGGCCGCAAGGTGATCATGCAGGGCGGTGCCGCTCTCGCGCTGCTCGGCGAAGCGGTGGGCGAGACGATCGCGCGGGCGACGCAGGCCGGGGGCGACGCCGCCGCCTACGCCCAGCAGTTGGGCGCGGCCGTGGCGCGCGTCGCGGAGACGACCGCGACGCTGTGGTCCACCGGCGATCCCGCTGTGGCCCTGGCCAACTCGTCGGTCTACCTCGAAGCCGTCGGGCACGTGGTGGTGGCGTGGATGTGGCTCGAGCAGCTTCTCGCGGTGGGCGACCGCGAGGGCGACTTCTTCGACGGGAAGCGCGCCGCCGCACGGTATTTCTTCCGTTTCGAACTGCCCAAGACCGGTCCGCAGTTCGATCTGCTCGCAAGCCTCGACCGCACCACCCTCGACGTGTCACCGTCGGTTCTGTAACGACACCTTCCAGATGACCGTCACCGACCCGCCGACCGGTAGCGCATGCCACCGGTCGGCGTAGTCGTCGAAGGTGTCGACGATCCGGTCGACCACCGGGGTGATATCGTGCGCGGACACATATGCCGGAAGGCCCGACGCCAGGCCGCGTCGCGCCTCCCAGACGGGAACGGCGATGCGCGCCAGTGTCTCCGACCTGATCATGTCGGCCTCCGCGCGCGGCGGCATCGCATGCTTCTTCGAGCGCCGACGCCGACCCGCTCTGGTCCGCTCCGCATTGTCGACGGGCCAGAACATGCCGTTGTCGCCCGCGGCCAACTGCCCGAAGACACCGAGTTCGATACCCGCCTCGTTCTCGACCAGCAGGTGCACGAGGTCGTGGGGGAGATAGGGGTGACCGCCCGGGCCGTTGCGCGGAGCGAGCTCCGGACCGATGTCGCGGTGCACCGCGATCTCGTACCCGATCCCGGGGCCCTTCGTGAAGACGACGCGCATGTTCGTCACGTTAGGCCCGCGGGTGGAAGATCGCATCCGATTTTCAGGCGGATGCGCGCTCGACGAGCAACGACAGGGCGTGACGCACCGTCCTCGCGAGCACGTCCTGGGGATCACCGTCGAAGCGCTGCTCCTCGCTGCGGGTGCCGTCCGGACCGGTCGTCGCGAAGCACACCGTGCCTGGCGGGCGGCCGTCCTGCGGGTCGGGCCCACCGGCTCCGCTCACGGCAACAACGATGTCCGCGCCCAGGAGGCGGGAGGTGCTCTCCGCCATCGTGCGGGCCGCGCTCTCGGACACGACGGGGCCCTCCGGAACCTCGAGCAGGCCGTACTTGACCTCGCGCGAGTACGCGACGATGCCGCCGCGGAACCAGTCGGAGCTGCCCTTCGCGGCACCCAGGCGGGCTGCGAGCGTGCCCGCGGTGAGCGACTCCGCGCAGCCGAGCGTCAGCTCCTTGTCGGAGGCGAGCTGTGCCAGCTGCTCGATCAACTCGTCGGAGGTGTCCGTCCCCTCCACCACGTCGTCATCGGCCATGCGTGTCTCCTTCCAGAGCATCGGGTCGCACCCAGCGGGTGAGCAGGGTGCCGTCGTCGTCGCACACCAGGTGCGCACGTTGCAGGGGTGTCAGAGCGGCCGTCGGCGAATGCGCGATACGCGCGGCGCTGCCGGCGGCCAGGACCGGAGCCCAGGTCAGACACAGCTCGTCGACGACGCCGTCCTCGATCATGCGGCCGAACAGATTCGGTCCGCCCTCGCACAGCACCCGGAGCCATCCCGCCTCGCCGATCGCCGCGAGCAGGGAGGGGCCGTCGATCACTGCGTCGGCGATGACGCGGACGTCGCCTCCGGCGGCCTCCACCGCGCGCCGGGCGGTCTCGGGGGCCCGTGCGGTCGTGAAGACCACGGGCGGGATCGTTGTGTCGGTGAACAGACGCAGGTCGGGCGGCAGGTCGCACGAGGCGGTCACCACCGCGACCGGCGGTATCGGAGCGAGTCCGGCCTCCTCGCGGCGCACGCGCAGGGCCTCGCTGGTCCTCGCGCCGCCGTAGTTCTCGGCCCGCACGGTGCCTGCGCCCACGAGGATCACATCGGCGAGTTCGCGCAGCAGCCCGAAGACCTTCTTGTCGGCGGGCGAGCCGAGGGCGCCCGATCGTCCCTCGACCGCCACGGCTCCGTCGAGGGAGGACACGAAGTTGATCCGCATCCACGGCCGGGACAGGTCGTCGGGATAGGCGTAGAGAGCGCGCAGCGCCGTGTCGTCCACGTGCTGCGTCGCATCGGTGCCGTCGAGTCGTCGCATGACGCCGATCAGACCACTCCCGCCCGCCGGATGCACGTCACGCGCCGTGCCCGGCGTCGAGATCACCCACGGACTTGAAGGTCATGAGGCGGTCCAGGTCGCCACGGAGCTCACCGCGTTCGGGTTCGAGGAGGAAACCGCCGTGGTCGCCGGTCGTGAAGGTCTCGAGGATCCGGCCGACGAACCACGCGCGCGGGCCGTCCAGCACGGGTAGTGCGTGGGGTCCCTCGTGCCACGAGCAGCGGTCGAACTTGTCGATGTCGTCGCCGGTGTGCTCGCCGAACAGCGCTGCCAGTTCGCGGTCTGCCGGGGTCAGGACGTGCACGGCGAGGTGCTTCGCCTTCGACGCCACCCGGTAGGTCCGGTTCTTGTTCGACAGCGCCACCAGGAAGCGGGCCGGATCGATCGCGGACTGGGTCGCGAAACCGATCAGGCAACCGCTGCGTTCCTCGCCGTCGAATGCGGTGACGATGAACATCGGGTAGTCGAGCTGCGAGGCGATGCCCGCGAAACCGTCGGCGGATCCTTCGAGTGGGGTGTCGGCCATGAGCCGAATCGTACGGCCGTCACACCGATGCGGCTGTGGTTCGGCCGCGGTGCGGCTGTGAGTTTGGTCGGTGTGCGAGGTGGGGTACCCGCCGCAGTATGGACGCCGAGCACAGAGGTGATGGATCGTCGGGTGCCACCCTCGCCCCCGATGACCCGCGCAAACCCGACTCACCGACCGATCTGTCCACGCCGTCGTGGAAATATGTGCTGCGCAGGACGATTCGGGAGTTCAGTCGGGACCAGTGCACCGATCTCGCAGCCGCACTGACGTACTACGCCGTCCTGTCGCTGTTCCCTGCGCTGCTCGTCGTGGTCTCGTTGCTCGGCGTGTTCGGCCAGGGACAGACGACGGTCGACACCGTGCTCGGCATGGTCGAGGACCTCGGCCCGTCCTCCGCCGTCGACACCCTGCGAGGACCGATCGAACAGCTCGTGTCCGCACCGACAGCCGGATTCGCCCTGATCGTCGGTATTCTCGGCGCGCTGTGGTCGGCCTCGGGATATGTCGGCGCCTTCGGCCGCGCCATGAACCGGATCTACGAGATCGAAGAGGGCCGGCCCGTCTGGAAGCTGCGTCCGCTGATGCTGCTGATCACCGCTGTGGCCCTGGTGGCCGCCGGGACGACCGCCCTGATGCTCGTGATCAGCGGCCCGGTCGCACGCACGATCGGCGACGTCATCGGCCTCGGCGACACCGCCGTGACGGTGTGGAACATCGTCAAGTGGCCCGTGATGCTTGCGCTGGTGGTCATGATCGTCGCGGTGCTGTACTACGCGACGCCCAACGTGTCCCAGCCGAAGTTCCGCTGGGTCAGCCTCGGATCTCTCATCGCGATCGTCGTGTGGATCGTGGCTTCGGTGGCATTCGCCTTCTACGTCTCGAATTTCGGCAGCTACAACAAGACCTACGGCTCACTCGCCGGTGCGGTGATCTTCCTGTTGTGGTTGTGGATCACCAATCTGGCCTTGTTGTTCGGTGCCGAGTTCGACGCCGAGATGGAACGTGGCCGCCAGCTGCAGGCCGGTATGCCTGCCGAGAAGACATTGCAACTGCCCGAACGTGATTCGCGCGCGAGCGAGAAGAACGCCGCCAAGCTGGAGGAACTCGTCGAGCACGGGCGGAAGCTGCGCGAAGCCCACAGCGCCGACGGCTCCTCCGGAGAGGCGGCCGACCCCGTGGGCCCTACCGGGCCCACGACGGAAAGGAATCCGCGATGACGACACCCGGCAATGCGCGCCCCGTAGCCGAGCAACCGAAGAACCTGTCCACTGTCGAACTCACCGAGCGGCTCACCGAACAGGTCTCGACCCTCGTGCGGACCGAGGTCTCGCACGCGCTCGAGGAAGTCAAGTCCAAAGGCACCCGCATCGGTGTGGGCGTGGGGATCTCGGGTGCGGGAGCGATCCTGTTGTTCCTCGGTCTGGCGACCCTGATCGCGACGGCCGTGCTCGGCCTCGCCACCGCCGTCGAACCGTGGCTCGCGGCCCTCATCGTCGCGCTCGTGGTGCTCGCGGTCGGTGGCATCCTCGCCGCGGTCGGTGCCTCGAAGGCGAAGAACGCCGCACCGCCCGTGCCGGAACGCACGGCCGCCAGTGTCCGCGCCGACATCGACGCCGCGAAGGGAGCAACGAAGTGACCGCATCCGACAACGGTGGTCGTCCGGACGAGGTGGCCGACATCGAACGTCAACGGGCCGAACTCGCCGCGACCGTCGGCGAACTCACCGACAGACTCGACGTGCCCACCCGGGTCAAGCAGTCCGCGGCTGAACGGGCCCAGGAAGTCCGCAACCGGCCCGATCTGATCGCGGTGGCCGGCGGGGTCCTTGCGGCCGTGCTCGTGCTGGTGCTTGTGAGGCGCAGACGGAAGAAGTGACGTAGGCGTACTCGAGCGGACGGATACTCGTGTTCTGCACCGAGTATCCGTCCGCTGCTGTGTGCAGGCTCAGCGGGGCGTGCCGTCAGCCGCCGAGCTGTTCCTTCAGCGCGTCGAGCACGGCCGGGTCCTCGATCGTCGACGGCACGGTGTACTCCTCGTGGTCGGCAATCTGCCGCATGGTCTTGCGGAGGATCTTGCCGGAGCGCGTCTTCGGCAGGGCCTGGACCACGGTCACGTCGCGGAAGGTCGCGACCGCACCGATCTGGTCGCGGACCATCGTGACGAGTTCCTGACGCAGGGTCTCGGGCTCGATCTCCACACCGGCCTTGAGCACCACGTAACCCGAGGGGCGCTGGCCCTTCAATTCGTCGCGGATGCCCACCACGGCGCATTCGGCGACAGCGGGATGCGAGGCCACCACGGCCTCCATGCTGCCGGTCGAGAGCCGGTGCCCGGCAACGTTGATCACGTCGTCGGACCGGCCGAGGACGAAGACGTAGCCGTCCTCGTCGACATAGCCCGAGTCGCCGGTGAGGTAGTAACCGGGGAAGGTGTCGAGGTACGACCGGCGGTACCGGTCGTCGTCCTGCCACAGGCCGGCCAGTGTGCCCGGCGGCAACGGCAGGCGGATGACGATGTTGCCCTCGGTGTTCGGATCGACGCGCTTGCCCTCTCCGTCGACGATCTCGACCCGGTAACCCGGCACGGGGACAGTGGGGGAGCCGGCCTTGAGCGGCATCGCCTCGAGCCCACGCAGATTCGCCGCGATCGCCCAGCCCGTCTCGGTCTGCCACCAGTGGTCGACCACCGGGCGGCCGAGCACCTTCGTCGCCCAGTGGTAGGTGTCGGGGTCGAGGCGCTCACCGGCGGCGAAGAGCGTCTGCAGCGAGTCGATGGGGTACTTCTTCAGTTCCTCGGCGTTCGGATCCGCCTTGCGCACAGCGCGAATCGCCGTGGGAGCGGTGAACAGTGCCTTGACGCCGTTCTCGGCGATGATCCGCCAGAACGCACCCGCATCGGGGGTGCCGACGGGCTTGCCCTCGTACATCACCGTCGTTGCTCCGACCAGCAGCGGGCCGTAGACGATGTAGGAGTGGCCGACCACCCAGCCCACATCGGACGCGGTCCACCACACGTCGCCCGGATCGATGTCGTAGATGTTGCGCATCGACCACGTCAGGGCCACGGCGTGCCCACCGTTGTCGCGGACCACGCCCTTGGGCTTCCCGGTGGTGCCGGAGGTGTAGAGGATGTAGAGCGGGTCGGTCGCCGCGACCGTCACGGGCTCCACAGGGGACGCGTCGGCGCACAGTTCGTCCCAGTCGAACCACGCCGCCGAGGACGTCTGGTAGTCGGCCGCCGATCCGGGGATCTGCTCGCGGTTCTTCACGATCACGGTGTGCGGCGGGGTCGGCGACAGGCCGATCGCCTGCTCGACGATCGGCAGGTACTCGACGGTGCGGCCGGGTTCGAGACCACCGGAGGCGGTGACGAGCACGACCGGCGTGGCATCGTCGATGCGGGTCGCGAGTTCCTTCGCGGCGAACCCGCCGAACACCACCGAGTGCACCGCCCCGATGCGGGCGCAGGCGAGCATCGCGATGGCGGCCTCGGGGATCATCGGCATGTAGACGATGACGCGGTCGCCGGCGGCGACACCCTGGTCGCGCAGCACACCGGCGAACTTCGCGACCTCGTCGAGCAGTTCGGCGTAGGTGTAGGTGCGCTTGGCCGGGACCATCGCCGAATCCCAGATCAGGGCCGGGCGGTCGCCGTTGCCGGCGTCCACGTGCCGGTCGAGTGCGTTGACGCTGGTGTTCAGGGTGCCGTCCGGGAACCACTTGTACGACGGTGCCGCCGAGTCGTCGAGAGCTCGCGTCGGCGCGCTCTCCCACTCGACCGCGCGGGCGGCCTCGAGCCAGAATCCCTCCGGATCCTCGGTGCTCCGACGGAACGCCTCCTCGTACGAGCCCATCGTTCGTGTCCTTCCTCGACGGCGGTTGTGGCCCGAACCACTCTATGTGACCTGCAAGGGGGTGGCTGCAGGTCTGCGTCGGACGGACACGACCAGGCGACGAACGGACGAAGTGCCTACCCTGAGCCGCATGACCTCGATCGCGGAAGACCTGCTGCTCCTGCTTCTGGACGACGAATCGGGAAAGGCTCTCGTCGACGGAGTGAAACTGCCCCGCGTTCTCGCGGGTGCGGTGCTCCTCGAACTCGCCCTCGACGACGTGGTGGCGGTCGACACCGAGGGGGAGCAGGTGAAGAAGGGGCGGATCGCGATACGCACCGAGGCACGACCCGCCGATCCGATCCTTGCCGAGGCAGTCGAGCGTCTCGGCTCGGGCAGGCCGCTGAAGCCGACGTCGGCCATCGAGAAACTGCAGAAGGACCTGCAGGAGAAGCTTCTCGCGCGGGTCGTCGAGCAGGGCTGGGTCTCGGAGGAGCGCGGGAGGATCCTCGGCGTGTTCCCGACGAAGAAGTGGCCCGCGATCGATTCCACCCACGAGCAGCGCGTCCGCGACCTGATCCGCGCGGCGTTGATCGACGGCCTGACCCCGGAGCCACGCACCGCGGCGCTGATCGCGCTGCTGTCGGCGGCGGATGCGGCGCCGAAGGTATTCCCGGACGCCGACAAGCGGACGGTGAAGAAACGGGCGAAGGAGATCGCGCAAGGCGAGTGGGCGGCCAAAGCGGTGCGCGACGCCGTCGCGTCCGTCAACGCGGCGATGACTACGGCCCTCATAGCCGGCGGAGCGGTCGCGGGTTCGAGCTGATCCGGATCGCGCCGCGTCAGGACGGGACGCCGAGCTTCCGGTACCGCTCGATCCGTCGCCGGTAGCGGTCCTCCGCGGGTTCCTCGGTGAGGATCGCGAGTTCGCGGGCCACCGCGGCACCGATCCGCTTGACGAACGAGACGGGTTCCTCGGTGGCGTCCGGATGCTCGGGGACGACCGCGTCGACGACACCGTTGCGCAGCAGATCGCGGGAGCGGATCCCCTGATCCTGCGCCATGGCCGGTGCGTGGGTGGTGTCGCGGTGCACGATTGCACTCGCGCCTTCGGGCGGGAGCGGGGCGAGCCAGCCGTGCTGCGCGCACAACACGCGGTCGGCGGGCAGCAGGGCGAGCGCGCCGCCTCCGGTTCCCTGACCGAGCAGCACCGAGACCGTCGGGGTGGGCAGAGTGACGAGATCGGCGAGGCAGCGGGCAATCTCGGGTGCGAGCCCGCGTTCCTCTGCCTCCTTCGACAGCGACGCGCCGAGGGTGTCGATGACGAGCACGAGCGGCAGGCGCAGTTCGTCGGCGAGACGCATCGCGCGGCGGGCCTCGCGCAGTGCTCCCGGCCCCATCGTGCGTTCGGGTGACTGTCCCGCGCGGTCCTGGCCGAACATCACGCACGACACGCCGCGGAACCGGGCGAGGGAGAGCAGGACGGTGCGATCGGATTCGCCCTCACCGGTCCCGGACAGGGGGACCTGCGCGGAGGCGGCGTGACGCAGCAACTGCCGGATACCGGGCCGTTCGGGCCGTCGGCTGAGCATTACCGAATGCCAGGCCGGGATGTCGGGCACGTCGTCGACGGTGGTGATCGCCGGACTCGACGTCACCTCGGGCCGGTTGCCCTCGACGAGTACGCGCAGCAGCCGGTGCACGACCTGACGCACACCGCCGAGGGGCACGACCCCGTCGATCACGCCCTTGCGGTACAGGTTCTCCGCGGTCTGGACGTCCTCGGGGAAGTTCTCCTGGTAGAGCGCCTTGTAGACGCGCGGGCCGAGGAACCCGACGAGCGCGCCCGGTTCGGCGGCAGTGACGTGCCCGAGCGACCCCCACGACGCGAACACCCCGCCCGTCGTCGGATTGCGCAGGTACACGAGATAACCGAGATGTGCGGCCTTGTGCGCAGCGACGGCGGCGGCGATCTTCACCATCTGCACGAAGGCGAGGGTGCCCTCCTGCATGCGGGTGCCACCCGAGGTGGGCGACGCGAGCAGGGGCAGTCCCTCGGCGGTCGCGCGTTCGACGGCGGTGACGATGCGTTCGGCGGCGGCGACACCGATCGAGCCTGCGAGGAAGGAGAATTCGCACACGATCAGAGCGACCCGGCGGCCGTGGACGGTGCCCGAACCGGTGAGCACGGATTCGTCGACCCCGGACTTCTCGGCGGCCCTGTCCAGATCGGCGAGGTACTTCTCGCCGGCCCCGACATCGATCGGCGGAACGTCCCAGGAGACGAAGCTTCCCGGGTCGAGCACCTTGTCGATGAACTCCTGCGCCGAGATCCTGCTACCGGCCACGTCGCCTCCACCTGTCCTCGTCCGTCGCGGTCAACCTATACCGGCGCGAACGAGGGGGAGGACATGTGCGTGTTCTTGCGACACACCGCATATATCCTCCCCCTCGTTGTGGGATCGGCTATCGGCCGAGCGCTTCCTTCCACGTGACCGTCCGGCCGATGCGCAGGATCGACCGCTGGTAGATGCGCGCGGCGATCACACTGAGCATCGCGATCGCGGCGACCATCAGCACGATGGTGCCGACGATCTGCACCGGCGTGGCCACGCCCGCCGCGATGCGCAGCGGCATGAGGATCGCGGAGAACGGCGGGATCCAGCTCAGCGTGGTGCTCCATCCGGCCTCGGGGTCGTCGACCGACGAGAACGCCGCGAAGAACATCGCGAGAATCAGCATCACCAGCGGACCCGAGGTGGAATTGACGTCCTCCTGCCGCGACACCATCGACCCCGCCGCCGCGTAGAGGACGGCGAAGAACGCGAAGCCGAGGACGAACCAGCCGAGGGTGCCGGCGAGCACGCCGAGGGCGGTGCCGGTGATCGTGAGGGTGTCGGTGGCGAGCGCCGTGCCGACACCGACCGCGCCGTAGGCGGTGAGTTGCAGGAGCCCGACCGCGCCGATGCCGAGGATCTTGCCCCACAGCAGTTGCAGGGGACGCAGCGTGGACAGCAGCAGTTCGACGACACGCGAGGACTTCTCCTCGACGACACCCATCGCGACGTACATGCCGAACATCAGGATCTGCATGTACAGCAGGATCACCGCGATGATCGAGAGGATGATGCGTTGTCCCTGTTCGGGGTCCGGCGGGTCGATGGCGTCGACGGTCACGGTCGCCGCCGAGACGTCGGCCGCGACCGCGGCGGGATCGACGCCGCGGTCGGTCAGCGCGGCGACCTGGGCCTGCTGCACGACAGCGGCCTCGACGACCGCGCGGACGTCGGTGTCGAGTTCCGATTCGGTGATCGCTGTGACGGATGCGCCGTCGCCGGGGACGAGCGCGACGTCGAGATCGCCGGAGGACACCTGCTCGCGGGCGGTGGCGGCGTCGGGAACGTCGGAGACCTCGAGCGGAGTGCCGACGGTCTCGCCGAGCGACTCGATCGTCGTCTGCAGCGCGGGCGCCCCCACGACTCCGACGGTGGGCCGGTCGTCGTCACCGCCGGACAGGATCGAGGTGGCGACGATACCGACGACGATCGCGACGAGGATGATCGCGTTGCTGATCAGGAAGCTCTTCTTCTGAACTTGCGTGACGAACTCGCGCGACGCGACGAGACCGACCGCGCGGGCGTTGCTCAACGGGGCGCTCATGCGGAAACCACCTCTCGGAACAGCTCGGTCAGGGATGGGCGTCGGAGCGAGAACTCGTGGACCGGGCCGGTGGCCAGGGCCGCCTTGAGGATCAGCTGGTCGTCGGCGCCGGGGGTGATGGTGAGCACGGTGCGCTCGTCCTCGTACTCGGCGTGCGTGACGCCCGGCAGACCGTGCGCCCAGCCTCGGGGTGCCTGCGGCGCGTGGACGACGAGGAGCGCGTCGCCCTTGGACCGCAGGTCGTCGACGGTGCCCACGGCGCGCATCCGGCCGGCGCCGATGATGCCCACGCGGTCGCACAGGCGCTGGACGAGGTCGAGCTGGTGGCTCGAGAACACCACCGGCACGCCATCTTTCGCCTTCTCGAGCAGGACGTCGCTCATGACGTCGACGGCTACCGGGTCGAGGCCGGAGAACGGCTCGTCGAGGACGAGGACCTTCGGGTCGTGCACGAGAGCCGCGGCGAGCTGCACGCGCTGCTGGTTGCCGAGCGACAGGGCGTCGACGGTGTCGCCGAGACGTTCTGCGATGCCGAGCCGTTCGGTCCACCGTTGCACCGCCTCCGACGCCTCCGACTTCGAAAGGCCGTGCAGCCGAGCGAGATAGGACAGTTGCTTGCCGACCTTCATCTTCGGATACAGGCCGCGTTCCTCGGGCATGTACCCGATGTTGCGGCGCATCTCGAGGTCGACCGGCTTCCCGTCGATGCGGACCTCGCCGGAGTCGGCGGCCAGGACGCCGAGGGTGATCCGCATAGTGGTGGTCTTGCCGGCGCCGTTGCTGCCGACGAAACCGAACAATTCGCCGGGGCGGACTTCGAAACTCACGCCGTCGAGAGCGACCGTGTCGCCGTAGCGCTTCGAGAGATTGTCGATCGTCAGTGTCACAGCAGGTCCTCCGGATCGTCGTCGGGGCGGGTCCAGGCGAGCAGAACGGCGGGCAGGCAACCGCTGAACAGTATCGAGGCGAGAGCGAATCCGCCTGCGGAATAGGCGAGTGCCCGATGGTCGATCGAGTCGATCGCCGGGCTCCACAGCAACGCGAAGATCGGGATCATCAGCAGGCCCTGCGCCACGGACAGACCGATCGAGCGGGCGCTGTTGCGCTCGGCGATCTCGCGTTCATCGAGGGCGCGACGGGGTGCATCGGACTGCCTTCCCGACACGATCTGCAGACACGTCCAAGTGGGCAGGAACACCAGCGTCACCGGCAGCCAGGCGATCGCCGCCGCCATCGTGAAGTACGACGCGATCGACGCGACGAACATCAGCGCGATCAGCACCATGACGGCGACGGCGAGGATCCGGCGGCGACGGCGGGTACGCCAGTTCGGCATCCACCCCCCGGTGATCTCCTCGTTCTTCAGGAACCTGCGGGTGCGGTACTCCTCGTAGCGATCGAGCAGGGATTCTGTGGTCATCTCAGGCCTCCTTCCGGGGCTTGTACAGCTCGGTCGACAACGGCGTGAACTCGGTACGGGAGAAGACGGCTTCGACCGGTAGTCCGAAGACATCGCAGATGCGGAAGGCGAGATCGAGGCTCGGATAGTGGTCGCCGCGTTCGAGTGCTCCGACGGTCTGCGGGTTCACATCGATGAGCGCGGCCAGTTGTGCGCGGCTCATGCCACGCTCCGCGCGCAGGACGCGGATGCGGTTGTAGATGGGGAGAGCTTCCCCACGACGTACCGGACTCATGGAACAAAGTGTTGTGAAAACCCAACGCTTTGTCAATGGGAGAGGATGGATCGATATGTCGTAGTGTTGTCAGTCGTCGGCGAAACCGCGGAGACGGTCGAGTTCGCGGCGTTCCTTCTTCGTCGGACGGCCCGCCCCGCGGTCGCGGCGGGGGAGCGCCGCGAGGATCTCCTTCGGTGGAGGCGGGGGACTGTGATCGATGTAGGCGGTCGCGGCGATCGGTGCACCCACGCGCTTGTTCACGAGCTGGGTGACTTCGACGATCTTCTCCGTTCCGTGCGCGCGTACGCGGACCTCGGCTCCGATCGTCACCGGCGTCGACGGCTTGGCCGTCACACCGTCGACGCGGACGTGCCCGGCGCGGCACGCGCTCGCCGCGGCGGACCGGGTCTTGAACAGCCGGACCGACCACGTCCAGCTGTCCACGCGCACGCTTCCACCCATCTACATCAACTCCTCGCTCAGCTTCCCGTCGTCGAGCATCCATCGACGTGTCGTCCGTGTGGTCTCCAGCATGCGGCGATCGTGCGTGATCAGCAGTAGGGTTCCCTCGAAACTGTCGACGGCCTGCTCGAGTTGCTCGATCGCCGGCAGATCCAGGTGGTTGGTGGGTTCGTCGAGCACCAGCAGATTGACGCCGCGTGCCTGCAGCAGTGCGAGTCCCGCGCGGGTGCGTTCGCCCGGCGACAGCGACGACGCCGTCCGCAGGACGTGGTGCCCTTTGAGGGCGAACTTCGCCAGCAGGGTCCGCACGTCGGCGTCCGGCCAGTCGGGCACGTTGCGCCCGAACGCCTCGACCAGCGGTTCGTCCCCCTCGAACAGGCTGCGGGCCTGATCGATCTCGCCGACGAGAACACCCGACCCCAGCGACGCGCGACCGGTATCCGGTTCGATCGTGCCGAGCAGCAACCGGAGCAGCGTAGACTTCCCGGCGCCGTTCGGGCCGGTGACGACGATGCGGTCGCCCCACTCGACCTGCGTGGTGATCGGCCCGAGGACGAAGTCGCCCCGCTGGACGACGGCCTCGCCGAGGGTCGCGACCACCGTGCCGCTGCGTGGGGCGGCGGCGATGCACATGCGCAGTTCCCATTCCTTGCGCGGCTCCTCGACGACGTCGAGCCGCTCGATGCGCCGCTGCGTCTGACGCGCCTTCGCCGCCTGCTTCTCGGTGGCCTCCGCGCGGTGCTTGCGTCCGATCTTGTCGTTGTCCTTGGACTTGCGGCGCGCGTTGCGGACGCCGTGTTCGAGCCAGTTGCGTTGCATCCGGGCGCGTTCCTCGAGCTGCGACTTGGTGTCGGCGAACTCCTCGTACTGTTCGCGCGCGTGTCGGCGCGCCACCTCGCGCTCGACGAGATACGCTTCGTACCCGCCCTCGTAGACCGAGATCTGCTGCTGCACGGGATCGAGTTCGACGATGCCCGTCACCGTGCGCGCGAGGAATTCGCGGTCGTGGCTGACGACCACCAATGCCGTGCGTGTCTCGTCCACGAAGCGTTCGAGTCGTTCGAGGCCGGCCAGATCCAGGTCGTTCGTCGGTTCGTCGAGCAGGAGCACGTCGTAGCGCGACAGCAGCAGTGCCGCCAGCCCGGCGCGGGCGGCCTGGCCACCGGAGAGCGCCGTCATCGGAGCGTCGAGGCCCGCTTCCAGGCCGAGGTCGTCGATCACCTTCTCGGCGCGCTCGGCGAGGTCGGCCCCGCCGAGCGCCAGCCACCGTTCGAGCGCCGGGGTGTACTCGTCCTCGTCGGAGTCTCCGAGTCGCTCGGCAGCGGCGTTCATGACGTGTTCTGCCGCCGCGACACCCGTGCGACGTGCGAGGAAACCGAGGATCGTCTCGCCCGGCACCCGTTCGGGTTCCTGGGCGAGATAGCCGATGGTGGCGTCGGGCGGGCTGAGGACCACCGAGCCGGTGACATCGGCGTCACCGACCCCTGCGAGGGTCGTGAGCAGCGTCGATTTCCCGGCGCCGTTGGCCCCCACGAGGCCGATCACATCGCCGGGTGCGACGGTGAGATCGAGTCCGTCGAACAGGACACGTTCCCCGCGGGAGGCCGACAGGCCGTTGATACGAAGTGTTGCGCTCACGCTCCGAGTATCCCGGGTGCGACGAATCCGAGGTCCGGCGCGGGTCGGTACCGGCCACGAGCGGCCCCTCAGCCGCCGCACTCCGCGGGCACGATCCCATCGTCGCCCACCGGGACGGCGTCGAGTGGATTGGCGATCTCGTCGCGCCGCGTCCGGGCCGCGACGATCACGATCACCGCGGCGACGGCCGGCACCAACCCGGCGATCGCGAAGGTCGGCGCGAGCCCGACCGTGAGGGCCAGCGGCCCGGCCACGGCCATGGACAGCGGCATGAACACGATCGAGACGAAGAAGTCGAGACTCGAGACCCGACCGAGCAGGTGCGCGGGCACCCGCCGTTGCAGCAGCGTTCCCCACACCCCCGGGTGACCGATCAACCGATTTTTCCGTGAGCGTCGCCGTCAGCGTGCGGGTCCGACTTCGAGAACGATTTCTGCGGAGCGTCTTTCGTCGTTCTCGGTGGTCCACTCGATCGACACGACGTCGCCGGGACGGTGACGGAGCAGACGTTCCTCGAGTTCTCCGGTCGACGAGACGCGCTCCCCGTCGAACGACACCACGACGTCGCCGGCGTCGAGACCGGCGTGATAGGCGGGACTGTCGTAGGACACCCACAGCACCTCGGCCCCGAGATCCTGCCCGTCCTTGCGGGCGGTGGTGACGCTCGCGCCCAGCCGGGGCGTCGGGCCCACGTGCACCGACCCTTCGCTCACTCCCGTCCGCACCTGCTCGACGACGGTGATCGCCTCGGTGATGGGCACGGCGTACGCCTCGGGGGTCGTATCGGGCGAGGTGTCGATGTTCCGCTGCACCGCACCCGCGGTGTTGATCCCCACGACCGTTCCGTACTCGTCGACGAGCGGCCCGCCGGAATCACCCGGCCGGATCGGGGCATCGGTGCGGATCATCCCGGTGAGGCGGTGACGTGAACCGTCCGTGGCGTCGCGCACCACCACATTGCGGTCGAACTCGACGATGGTGCCGGGGGTCGCCACGACGACCCCACCGCCCTGGGAATTGCCGAAGGCCGTGACCCGGCTGCCCACCGGCGGCAGGTCCTCGGCGATCGCGGCGGCCGGAAGATCGCTCGCGGTGCCGAGCCGCAGGACGGCGAGATCGCGCTCGCGGTCGTAGCCGAGGACCTCCGCGTCGTAGATCAGACCGTCCGCGCCGCTCACCGCGCTGATATCGGTGGCTCCGCTCACCACATGATGGTTCGTGACGACCGTGCCGTCGGGGGTGATCACGATCCCGGTGCCCGTCATGCCCGTCCATCCCGCGCTCGCGTCGATCGTCACGACGACCGGCAGGGTGCGCGCGGTGAGTTCGTCGGCGGTCAGCGGTGTCGGGGAAGGAGCGACCGGCGCCGGCGGTGGGGGAGGGAGTGCGACGTCGACCAGGGCCGGTGCCGATGCGACGAGACTGGCGGTGGTCGCGAGCGCGACCAGCAGCACCGATCCGCCCCGCCCGCTCACTGCTGCGGCACCTCGCCGGTGAGATGGTCGACCAGTTCCCGGGCCGCGGCGCGACCGGCGCGGTTCGCTCCGATCGTGGACGCCGACGGGCCGTAGCCGACGAGATGGATGCGCGGATCCTTCGCGACGCGGGTCGCGAGCCGGCCGTCCATCGTGATGCCGCCACCGGCGTTGCGCAACGACAGCGGTGCGAGATGGTCGAGGGAACTCCGGAATCCGGTGCACCACAGGATGACATCGACGTCGAGTGTCCGGCCGTCGCTCCAGCGGACGCCGGTCTCGGTGATCTCGGAGAACATCGGGGACCGCTCCAGCGCGCCGCGTTCGCGCGCGGCCCGAAGCGCCGGGGTGAGCGGGAGCGCGGTGACGGAGACGACCGATCCGGGTGGCAGTCCGCGTCGTACCCGATCCTCCACGAGAGCGACGGCGGCGTGACCGCGCTCGGCCGTGAAAGGTTCCTCGCTCCAAGCAGGTTCGCGTCGCGTCACCCAGGTGGTCTCGGTGACGCGGGAGATCTCGTCGAGGAGCTGGACCGCGGAGATGCCGCCACCGACGACGAGCACGTGCTGCCCGGTGAACTCCTCGGCCGTTCGGTAGTCCTTGGTGTGCAGCTGCCGTCCGGTGAACCGCGCGGCGCCGGGATACCAGGGGACGAAGGGGCGCTCCCAGGTGCCGGTCGCGTTGATGATGCCGCGTGCCGCGTAGACGGCCGATTCGGTCTCGACCCGCAGTCGCTCGCCGCGGTCGCACACGACCCGCACGGTGGTGGGGCGGTGGACGGGAAGGCCGAACTCCTTCTCGTAGGCGGCGTAGTACTGCGGTACCGCAGAGGCTGCCGGAACCTCGCCCGCGGAGGTGTCGACGACGTCCGCGAACGCGAGGCCGGGCAGGTCGTGGACGCCGTTGACGGTGCTCAGTGTCAGTGATGGCCAGCGGTCCTGCCATGCCCCGCCGGGGCCGAACGAGCGGTCGAGGACGACGAATCCTGTTTCGGGTGCGACTCCGAAGCGGGTGAGGAAGTAGGCGGTCGACAGGCCGGCCTGCCCGGCGCCGATCACGACGATGTCGACCGGCGCCGCATCGGCGGTCTGTACCTCGGCCGCATCGAGTGCCTCGTCGGCGAGCATCGCGAGCCTCCCTCTCGGATCGTTGTCCTTCATCATGCCGCGATCGCGGCCGGTGCGCGGAGGGAACGCTGTCCGCAGCCGTAGAAATGTGATATCACTTTAATATCGCTTTGATCCTGGGAGGTAGGAACATGGATGTCGTGCAGTCGCCCGTGACCGTCGAGCGGCCGGGTGCCTCGTCCAACGGCTGGTCGGTACTGATCGCCGCTCTGGTCGCAATCGCCGTCGGCGCCGGTCTGATCGGCTGGGGAGCAGTGGATGTCACCGTTCCGCTGATCGTCGCCGGCGCCGTCATCGTGGTGCTCGCCCTCGTGCCGCTCGCCGGACTCGTCCTCGTCGAACCGAACGAGGCCCGTGTCCTCCAACTCCTCGGCAGCTCGTACACCGGCACCCTGCGCGAACCCGGTCTGCGCTGGATGAACCCGCTCAACACCCGCCGCAAGATCTCCACCCGCATCCGCAACCACGAGACGGGCAGAGCCAAGGTCAACGACGCCGACGGCAACCCCATCGAGATCTCGGCGGTCATCGTGTGGCAGGTCGAGGACACCGCGCGCGCCGTCTTCGACGTCGACGACTTCGAGGAGTTCGTCGCCGTGCAAACCGAGGCCGCGGTCCGCCACATCGCCGGTTCGTACCCATACGACGCTGCGCCGGAAGTGATGTCGCTGCGTCAGAATGCCGACGAGATCACCACCAAGCTGTCGGCCGAGGTCCACGACCGCGTGCAGTCCGCCGGTATCCGCGTCATCGAGACCCGCATCAACCAGCTCGCCTACGCACCCGAGATCGCCCAGGCGATGCTGCGACGTCAGCAGGCCGGCGCTGTCATCGCCGCCCGCGAACAGATCGTCAAAGGTGCCGTCTCGATGGTCGGCACCGCCCTGGCCCGCCTCGAGGCCGAACACACGGTCGAACTCGACGAGGAACGCAAGGCCGCGATGGTCTCGAATCTCCTCGTCGTGTTGTGTGGAGACCAGAGTGCTCAGCCCGTCCTCAACACGGGATCGCTGTACCAGTAGGGATCATGCGGCATGGTCGAACGTAAGAAGGTGCTGCTGCGCCTCGACCCGGCAGTCCACGACGCGCTCGCGCGGTGGGCTGCCGACGAGTTGCGCAGCACCAACGCCCAGATCGAGTTCCTGCTCCGGCGGGCCCTCACCGAGGCCGGTCGGATGCCGCGCGAGGTGGGGCGCATACGCGGACCGGGCCGTCCGCGTGCCGATGCCCACGACGAGGAGTGAGCAGACATGGCCGGCACGGCACGACGGGGAGGCACCACCGACGAGACGGGTCGCTACGCGGTGCTCTATCCCGCGCTCGCCGAGGCGGCCCACCGCGTAGGCGCGACCGCGATCGGTCTGATCGACGTGGGACGCCCCGCGGCGCTGAACCTGTGCGTCGACCGCGTGGGCATCACCTACAGCGACGGGGTGTTCCTGGGCGACCCGGATTCTCCTGTGCAGGAGAGCTGTTCGATCGTCCACGGCGGGGCGGTTCCCGACCGGACGATGCCTTCGGTGGTCAGGCGCGTCGCCGTGACACGGCACCGCCCCGACGTCGAGGACGCCCTGCTCGCCGAGGACCCGCCCGTCCGGTTCTACGGCGACGTCGTGGAACTGCTGTCCGAGGCGATCGCGGCGGTACCCGAGGATGCCCTGGTCGTCGTGACGACTACCAGGGCTCTGTCACGTCTGCCGATCCCGCGGCGCCCGTCGTTCGTCGACCGCCTTCGTGAGGCGGCCACGGGACGAACGGTCGCGTGGGTGTCGGCCGAGGGTGTAGGTGTCGCGCCGTCGGTCCCGACGCTCGGTGATCGTCCGGCCTCCGGCCACAGCATCGTCGGCATCGCGTTGTACGAGGGCGCCGAGCATCGGGTGGACGCGGTGGCGCGCTGCTGGTCGCGAGGCCGAATTCTCGACTGGTTCCACTGATCTCGATTCCACTGTTTCGGTGGTTCCACCCCCGCTCGGCGGGGTCGGATCCACCGAAATCGGATCAGGCGGCGAAGGTCGGTAGCAGGGTTCGCGTGATGCGAGCGGGCCAGTCCTCGTCCACCTCGCCGCGACGCGCCTGCTCGGCGAAGTAGGCTCCGACCACGCAGTCCGGGAAGGTCTCCACATCGAGATCGGCGCAGACGGTTCCGTCGTCGCAGTGGCGTCGGATGGCCTCGGCGAGCATCTGCCGGTGGCGCATCAACAGAGATCGCATCAGCTCGGTGAACCACGGTTCCTGTTCGGTGACGAGCGCCGCGAGCCCACCGAGCCCGATGCCCTCGTCGACGGAGAGACAGGACTGCTCCACCACCCACCGCAGGAGCTCTTCGGCCGTGGCCTCCGGTTCCGGGGGTGCCGATCGGGTGAGGGGTTCCATCACCGCCTCAGCATCTCGCTGCGATCCCGGTACCGGCGGTAGATCGTCGTCCGGGCCATGCCGGCGACGTTCGCGACCGCTTCGATCGTGACGGCCTTCGGCCCCTTCGTGCGCAGCAGCAGGAGCACCGTGTCGGCGATCCGCTGTTCGGGTGAGGTGTCGTCGCGGCGTCCATCGGCCTTCGGCCTCTTCTTTCGGGTGTCGGGTCGGCCGCGCATCTTCGCGCCGTGGTCGTTGGTCGATCCGGCGCCTCGCCCACACTCGCGGGGAGGGTGGAATGATGCGGGGTGTTCGGTGACGAAGGGATGGGGCGACACATGATCGGGATCAGCCGCGACGGCGACGTCGTGACCGTGGAACTGCAACGCGAAGAGCGTCGTAACGCGCTCAACACGCAGCTGTGCGTGGAGATCCGCGAAGCGGTGGACAAGGCCGTGGCGGACGACGCGCGTGTCGTGGTGATCACCGGGCGGGGCACGAGCTTCTGCGCCGGGGCCGATCTCTCCGGCGACGTCTACGCCGAAGGGTTCACCGACAGCCTCGCCGAGATGCTGCGCACCATCGTCGAGGCTCCGATCCCGGTGATCGCGGCCGTCAACGGCCCGGCCATCGGTGCCGGCACCCAACTGACGCTCGCGGCGGATCTGAGGGTCGTGGCGCCCACTGCACGATTCTCGGTTCCTGCTGCGCGCCTGGGTATCTCGGTGGATCGATGGACGGTCCGGCGACTCGCCTCGCTCATCGGCGGCGGTCCGGCACGCGCAGTCTTCCTCGCCGCCGAACCCGTCCACGCCGAGGAAGCCCTCGCGCGTGGGCTCGCCAATCGCATCGGCGACCTCGCCGACGCGCAGGCATGGGCGCACGAGATCGCGAAGCTCGCGCCGCTGTCGCTGAACGCGATGAAGTTGTTCCTCAACGACGACGGCACCCGCGACGAGGCCACGCCCGAGCAGACCGCCGCACTCGCCGCGGCGTGGCTCAGCGAGGACGCCCAGGAGGCCAGGCTCGCTCGTGCCGAGCGCCGCGACCCGATCTTCCGCGGACGATGAACATCCGGTCCGCCGTCTCGGCAGCGCTCGCCGGAGCAGGCACGCTGTGGGTCGCGCGCGCCGTGAACGGCCTGCCCGGTTCCATCGGCGCCTCGGTCCCCGACATCCGTCCCTACGCCGCCGCGTCGCCCCGCTACCGCGACGGTCGTTTCCACAACACCGACCCTGCGTCCGTGCTCGGCGCCGAGGCGGCGGGCGGTTTCGCGAAAGACCTGCTCACCCGCGGGTCGCGGGGGAGACCTCGCACCGAGGTGCCGTTGTCGACCTATCTCGCGCCGGTCGACGCGGCGGAACTCGCCGTGACGTGGTTCGGGCACTCGACCGCCCTCGTCGAGGTCGACGGCTACCGGGTGCTGTGCGACCCGGTGTGGAGCGAGCGCGTGTCACCCTCACCGACTGTCGGCCCGGCACGTCTGCATCCGGCGCCGGTCGAACTGCAGACCCTGCCGCGCCTCGACGCGGTGGTGATCTCGCACGACCACTACGACCATCTCGACCGATTCACGGTCGAGAGCCTCGCCGTGCTGCAGCCGACCGTCCGGTTCGTCGTGCCGCTCGGGGTGGGCGCGCACCTGCGCCGCTGGCGGATCGCCGAGGAACGCATCGTCGAACTCGACTGGGACGAACACGTCGAGGTGGACGGCCTGCGCATCACGTGCACCGAGGCCCGGCACTTCTCCGGGCGCGGCCTGCAGCGCAACATCACGTTGTGGTCGTCGTGGGTGTTCACCGGGCCGACGCGCCGGGTGTTCTTCGGCGGCGACAGCGGGTACACCCCGCGGTTCGCCGACGTCGGCGAGGCCTACGGCCCGTTCGACCTGACATTGCTGCCCGTGGGCGCCTACGACAAGCGATGGCCCGACGTGCACATGAACCCCGAGGAGGCGGTGCGCACGCATCTCGACCTCGGTGGCGTCGACCGTCACGACAGTCTGTTGGTCCCCGTGCACTGGGGAACCTTCGACCTCGCCTTCCACGCCTGGTCGGAGCCGATCACCCGGCTGCTGCCCGCCGCGCGGGAGTCGGAGGTGATCACGGCGGTGCCGATGCCGGGTCAGCGGATCGACGTGTCGAAGTCCGATGCGTCGAAGTCCGTCGCGGTCGATCCGTGGTGGCTCACGTCGAGCTGATCCCCCTGCCACGGCACCGGTTGTTCGCTTTCGTGCCCTAATCTGGTTCGTCATGGCAGTAGAAGAGCCCACGACGGTGGTGGGAACGGGCGAGGCACCGGTCCTCGCATCCGACCATGCAGCCACGGGGCTGTCCACCGAGCAGGTCGCCGAGCGTGTGGCACGTGGCCTCACCAACGATGTCCCCGACCGCGCGTCCCGATCGGTCAAGGACATCGTCCGGGCCAACGTGTTCACCCGGATCAACGCGATCCTCGGGGTGCTGCTGCTGATCGTGCTGGCCACCGGCTCGATCATCGACGGCATGTTCGGTCTGCTGATCATCGCGAACAGCGGCATCGGCATCATCCAGGAGGTGCGTGCCAAGCGCACCCTCGACAAGCTGGCCATCGTCAGCCAGACGAAACCCGTCGTGCGCCGGGACGGCATCGCCGCACCGATCGCTCCGCGCGAGGTGGTGCTCGACGACATCATCGAGCTCGGCCCCGGCGACCAGCTGGTCGTCGACGGCGAGGTGGTCGAGGCCCAGGGTCTCGAACTCGACGAGTCGCTGCTGACGGGTGAGTCGGATGCCGTGCACAAGGTGCCCGGCTCGACGGTGATGTCGGGCAGCTTCGTCGCCTCCGGCTCCGGCTCCTACCGTGCGACGAAGGTCGGCCGCGACGCCTACGCGGCGCGACTCGCGGAAGAGGCGAGCAAGTTCACGCTCGTGAAGTCGGAGCTGAACGCGGGCATCAACAAGATCCTGCGTTTCATCACCTACCTGATGATCCCCGCAGGTCTGCTCATCATCTACAACCAGCTCTTCTCCAGCGGCGAGTCGCTCGGCCCCGCGCTGAGCGGCATGGTCGCCGCCCTCGTGCCGATGGTGCCCGAGGGTCTCGTGCTCATGACGTCCATCGCGTTCGCGGTCGGAGTCGTCCGCCTCGGACGTCGTCAGTGCCTCGTGCAGGAGCTGCCGGCGATCGAAGGCCTCGCGCGCGTCGACGTGGTGTGTGCCGACAAGACCGGCACGCTCACCGAGAACGGCATGCGCCTGTCCGATCTCGAGTCCCTCGACGGCAGCGGCCTCGACGAGGCCCGCGCCGCCCTGGCCGCGCTCGCGGCCGACGACCCGCGTCCGAACGCCAGCGTCCTCGCGATCGCCGAGGCGTTCCCCACCGCCCCCGGCTGGGGCGAGCCGACGGCGGTCGCGCCGTTCTCGTCGGCGAAGAAGTGGAGCGGCCAGTCGTACGGCACCCACGGCAACTGGCTGCTCGGCGCACCCGACGTGCTGCTCGACCCCGGCACCGAGGCGGCGCGACGCGCCGAGGAACTCGGCTCGAGCGGGCTGCGGGTGCTGCTCCTCGCATGCAGCGACCGCCCGGTCGACGACGAACTCGCCCCCGGCACGGTCACGCCCGTCGCGCTCGTCGTCCTCGAACAGCGGGTGCGCCCGGACGCGAAGCCGACCCTCGAGTACTTCGCCGGCCAGCAGGTCGACGTCAAGGTCATCTCCGGCGACAACGCGATCGCCGTCGGTGCGGTCGCCTCGTCGCTCGGCCTGCCGGGTAGCGCGTCTCCCATCGACGCGCGTTCCCTGCCGGAGGGCGAGAACGAACTCGCCGACGTCGTCGAAGGCTCGACGACCTTCGGCCGGGTCCGTCCCGATCAGAAGCGCTCGATGGTCGGCGCGCTGCAGTCGCGCGGTCACACCGTCGCGATGACCGGCGACGGCGTCAACGACGTGCTCGCCCTCAAGGACGCCGACATCGGAGTCGCGATGGGATCGGGCAGTCCCGCGACCCGCGCGGTCGCACAGATCGTCCTTCTCGACAACAAGTTCGCGACGCTGCCCTACGTGGTGGCCGAGGGTCGCCGGGTCATCGGCAACATCGAACGCGTCTCCAACCTGTTCCTCACCAAGACGGTGTACTCGGTGCTGCTCGCCTTTCTGGTGGGCGTGTCGGGTGTGCTGTCGCAGGTGTTCGGCTTCGAGCCGTTGCCCTATCCGTTCCTGCCCCGGCACGTGACGATCGCGGCGTGGTTCACCATCGGCATCCCCGCCTTCCTGTTGTCGCTGGCACCGAACAACGAGCGGGCACGCTCGGGCTTCGTCTCCCGCGTGATGCGACTGGCGATCCCCTCGGGCGTGGTCGTCGGTGTGGCGACCTTCGTCTGTTACGTGCTCGTCTACGGCGGTCCGGAGCAGACCGAGCAGCAGAAGATCCAGGCCGGCACCTCGGCCCTGATCACCCTGCTGATCATCGCGCTGTGGGTGCTCGCCGTGGTCGCCCGCCCGTACCAGTGGTGGAAGATCGTGCTGCTCGCCGGTTCGGTGCTCGGTTACGTGATCCTGTTCTCCGTGCCGTTCACCCGGGAGTTCTTCGCGCTCGATCCGTCGAACGTCGCGTACTCGACGATCGCGGTGACGTGTGGGCTGATCGGAGTCGTCCTCGTCGAGGCCCTGTGGTGGGTGTCGGGACGTCTCCACGGGGAGCATCGCCGCCTGTTCGCCGCCTCCGGCGATCTGCTCCCGGGCGTACACTGACCCGCAGCGCACGGATCGGTGCGCCCGAACCTCACAGCGATCCGACGAGGGAAGGACCGAACGATGGGTTTCATGGATTCGGTGAAGGGCCTTGTGAACAAGGGCAAGGACTACGCCTCGAAGAACCCCGACAAAGCCGATCAGTTCATCGAGAAGGTCGGAGACCAGGTGGACGGACGTACCGGCGGGAAGTACACCCAGCACGTCGACAAGGCGCAGGACGCCGCCCGTCAGCATCTGGGTACCACCGGCAATCCCGCACCGGGCGCGCAGCCCGGACCCGGCGGGGAGCCCGGTCCGGAGGGTGGTCCCGGACCCGAAGCGCAACCGGGTCCGCGTCAGCCCTGATCGAGGCAGGGGCGGCAGCCCCGTTCACGGCAGGTATGGCAGTACGGCGTCGCCGAAGGTGTCGATGAACGGACGCTGATCCGGCCCCACATGGTGCAGATAGATCTCGTCGAAACCGAGTTCGGCGAATTCGCACAAGCGGTCGACGTGTTCGGCGGGATCGTCGGACACGATCACCGCGCCCTCGAGAGCGCCGTCGTCGAGTTCGGCGGCGTGGGCCTCGAATTCCTCGGGCGTGGCGAGTTCTGCCATGAGTTCCGGCGGTAGGGCGTTCGTCGCCCACTGTTCCCGCGCGATCTCCCGAGCGCGTTCCCGCGTGGGCGCCCAACTCAGATGGACCTGCAGCACGGTCCGTCCGCGACCGCCCCCGTCGCGGTAGGCGCCGAGGATCCGCCGCAGGTCCTCGAGCGGGGCGTTCACGGTGACGAGACCGTCGACCCGGTCGGCGAAACGACCGGCCGTCTCGGGAGTCAGTGCGGGCAGCAGAATGTCGGGAGGAGTCTCCGGCCGGTCCCAGACCCGTCCGCGGTCGACCTCCACCGCGCCGTCGTGGTCGACGACTTCGCCCGCGTGCAGGCGTCGCACGATGTCGAGGTTCTCACCGAGGAGTTGCTGCCGTTCCTCCTTGGGTGGCCAGGCGACTCCGGACATGCGTTCGTTGCAGTGCTCGCCGCTGCCGAGTGCGAACCAGAAGCGCTGCGGGAACATCGATGCCAGAGTGGCGGTGGCCTGGGCGGTGACGACCGGGTGGTAGCGGAAGCCGGTCGCGGTGACGACACCGAAACGTAGGTCCGTGGTGGCCAGGGCCGCTCCGAGCCACGACCACGCGAACCCCGAGTGTCCCTGGCGGTGCGACCACGGTTCGATGTGGTCCGAGCACATGGCCGACCCGAAACCGGCCGCTTCTGCGAGCCGGACGTCCTCGAGCAGGCGGGATGGGGACGCCTGTTCGTGCGAGGCGTGAAAACCTATCAGCGTCATACCTGTCCGCTCCTCCGGTCGATCGGCGATCAGTACTTCTCGATGAGGGTCAGTGCAGCCGTCATGAGTGCGAGATGGCTTAGTCCCTGGGGGAGATTGCCGAGGAAGGTGCCGTCCTCGGCAATCATCTCCGAGTACAGGCCCGGGCGAACACCTTCGCGTCGGCGCCCTGATCGCGCACCACGCGGAGCAACCAGCTCATCACGGTGTGCACCTCCTCGCGATCGCCGAGACGGATGAGCGCGTGCAGGGTGTAGGCGGCGTCGCGCACCCAGGCGAAACGGTAGTCCCAGTTCTTCTCGCCGTCCGGGATTTCCGGAACGGACGAAGCCGCCGCCGATCGAGCGGCGGGCGAGCTCACCCCACGGCAACCGTCCGGCGACACCCGTGTCGATCGAATCGGTCACGCGGACCCGGCCCTGCGCGGTGGTGAAGACGGTGCTCGGCACGTTCGTACCCGTCACGTATGCGCGTTCTACGGTGAACTCGGCGACAGGCTGCAACTCGACGGAACCGCCCGCCGGTGCATCGAGCAGTCGTGCGAAGACCGGGTGCGAATCGAGGAGCGGAACCGGATACCAGTCCACCGAACCGTCCTCGGCGACGAGGGCGACGGTGTCACCGTCACCCAGCGCGGCATAGGTGCGCAGGTCCGCATAGCCGTCGTCGTCGCGGGCTGGGATCACACGCACTCCTCGCTGGGGCCGGGTACACGGCGGTCGATCGGTTGCATACCCCGGCTGCGTCGGGGCAAACGACCTGCCGGTCTCGCTGCGAGATCGGGTGTGCGGGCGCGTCGTGGAAGCAGGAGGGGCGGGGCGAACGGCATCCGGCAGGGCGGCCGAAGAAGAAGACGTGGCCGCCGTGTATCCGGGATTCGTTGTGCCACAGCGAATTTTTCACATCTTCTCGACATTGTGCAGGTAAGGGCGTGCAGCTATCGTGCGCCGTATACGTGGTGCAGACATCACCCGTCGTGCGACGACGAAGGGATCGGACGATGACCGCAGCGGCCTATGCCGAGTTCCTGCCCGAGAACTACCGATCGGCCTGTCGAGAACCGGAGTCCACCTGGTGGGACTGGCGCGGTCGCCGCCTCCACATCGCCCGCAACCCTCGCCCCGATGCTCCGGTGCGCGTGATGGGAATCCACGGCGCGGGCGGCCATTCCGCGGCGCTCTGGTCGTTCGCCTCGCTGGCCGCGGACGACGACGTGGACATCCTCTTCCCCGACATGCCCGTCTACGGACGGACCGTCGAACCCCGTCCCTCGCAGGTCCGGTACTGCGATTGGATCGACCTGCTCTGCGACCTCGTCGCAGCCGAACGCGCCGACGATCCCCGGCCGCTGGTCCTCTTCGGCGCGAGTATGGGCGGGATGATGGCCTACGAGGTCGCGGCTCGCACCGGGCAGGTGGCCGCGGTGATCGCGACCTGCCTCCTGGACCCCGGCGATGCCGAAGCCCGGGCGGCTGCAGCCCGATGGGGCTTCGCCGGAAGGATGGCACCCTCGGTTCTGCCGCCCGTGGCCCGGGTGGCGGGTGATCTCCGGTTGCCGATCAGATGGCTCGTGCGGATGAACCGGATGAGCAACGACCGTGACCTCACACGCATGTGCGAGTCCGATTCTCTCGGGGGAGGGGTCCGGATCCCGCTGGGATTTCTGGCCGACTGGTTCACCTACCCGCACACCGCACCCGAGGACTTCACCGCAGTCCCGGTGACGCTCGTGCATCCCGCCGCCGACCGCTGGACCCCACCGGAAACCAGCCTGCGGTTCCTCGACCGCATCTCCGGGCCGACGCAGGCCGTCCTGCTCGAGAACTGCGGGCACTGGCCGATCGAGGAGCCCGGCCTCACTCGGCTGATCGCCGCGACGCGCGCCGTCATCGCAGGGGTGGCCGAACAGGCGTAACCACGGAGCCGGCACCCGGACGCGGGTTCCCTTCGGGCGGCCGCCGACTGTGTCACCATCACACCGTGAACCGGACACCTGGCACGGTGCCGTCGCGATGAACGGCGCGTGGATCCTGCTGGTCGTCATCGCCGGGATCGCGGTGACGGCCGTCGCGTCGCGACGCGACCTGCAGGCCCCGCTCGTGCTCGTCACCGTCGGAGCACTGGTGTCGTTCGCACCGGGTCTGCCGCGGCTCGAACTGGATCCGGACATCATCCTCGGGGTCGTCCTGCCGCCGCTGCTGTATTCGTCGGCCCTGCGGTTCTCGGTTCCTACCTTCCGGCAGTATCTGCCGTCGATCCTGCGGCTCGGGATCTACACGGTGCTCGTCACGGCGTTCGTCGTAGCGTGGACGGCGTCCGCGATGATGGCGACGCTGACCTTCGGTGCGGCGCTCGCTCTCGGCGCGGTCGTCGCACCGACCGACGCGGTCAGCGCCGTCGCCGTGGGGCAACGGCTCGGACTGCCGAAACGGGTCATCGCGGTGCTGACCGGGGAAGGTCTGGTCAACGACGCCACCGCCCTGACCCTGTTCACCGTTGCGATCTCGGCCGTCACCGGCACACACATCCTCGCTGATTCGCCGGTACTGTTCTTCCTCTACGAGGTCGCGGGCGGGGTCGCTGTCGGTCTGGCGCTCGCGTATATCGTCCACCTGATCCGCGCCCGGATGTACGACTCGCCTCTCGAGACCGTGCTCGGCCTGGTGCTGCCGTTCGCGGCCTATCTCGCCGCCGAGGAGATCCACGCCTCGGGAGTGCTCGCCGTCGTCGCCGCCGGACTGTTCCTCGGGCACCGCGCCACCGAGGTCTCGGTGAGCACGCGGCTGCAGGAACGCGCGGTGTGGAAGAGCGTCGACGTGGTGCTCGAGACCTTCGTCTTCGCCTATATGGGTCTGCAATTCCGGTTCGTCCTCGACGACGTCCGCGACAGCGGTACCGACCTGCATGTCGCGTTGCTGGGCGCGGTCGTGATCCTGCTCGTCGTCATGCTCGTGCGACCCGCGTGGGGTCTGCTGCACTGGGGGCGACGCGCGCTCGTGCGGCGCGCCGGATCCGAACGCCTCGGCCGCGACCAACTGAACTTCCGGGAACATGTCGTGGTGTCGTGGGCGGGCATGCGTGGGGTCGTCACCCTCGCCGCAGCCGGTGGGGTGCCCGTGGTGATCGCATCGGGTGCTGCCTTCCCCGGCCGCGAGATGATCCAGATCTCCGCGCTGGTCGTCGCCATCGGCACACTCCTCATCCAGGGAGCGACGATGCCGTGGCTCATCCGCAGACTCGACGTCACCGACCCCTACGAGCGGCTGCGGACCGAGGAACAGATGACCGTGGCCCGCAGGATCTCGGCCGAGTCGAGCGACCGGGTTCTCACCGAACTCGCCGCGCATCCACCTGACGGCGTGGACCCGGAGATCTACGACAGGCTGCTGGCCAAAGCACGCACGTCGCTGCGGTCGCGGCAGGAGGCAGAGACCGTTGAGGACGCGGCTGCAGACGCGGGAGCGCGACTTGCCGCGCTGTTCGACGACATCCGGCGAGCGTCCCTGCGGGCGCGACGACAGGATCTCATCGACGCACGTGATCGCGGGGAACTCGACGACGAGATTCTCCGCGACGTGCTGGAGAGTCTCGATGTCGACGAGGCAGCCGTCGAGGAACGCATCCGCCGCCGCCGTCAGGACGGCAGTGCACAACAGTAGGACGACAGCGCGCAACGGTAGACTTTCCGCAAGTGAACACCCCGCACGGCCCGGAACAGGTGCCGCACGATCCCCGCACCGACGTCTCCGTTCGGTTCGCTCTCCGGTCACCTGCTCGTCTGAAGACCGAACTCCTGGCCGGCCTGGTCGTGGCGCTCGCCCTGATCCCGGAAGCCATCGCCTTCTCCGTGATCGCCGGCGTCGACCCCCGGGTCGGGCTGTTCGCCTCGGTGACCATGGCCATCACCATCGCGATCGTCGGGGGACGGCCCGCGATGATCTCGGCGGCGACCGCGGCCGTGGCACTCGTGATCGCCCCGGTGTCCGAGCAGTACGGGGTGGACCATCTCATCGCGACGGTGATCCTCGGCGGCGTCTTCCAGGTGCTGCTCAGCTTCCTCGGCGTCGCCAAGCTCATGCGGTTCGTGCCGCGCAGCGTCATGGTCGGCTTCGTCAACTCGCTCGCGATCCTCGTCTTCGTCGCCCAGATCCCGCACCTCGTGGACGTGCCGTGGATGGTCTATCCGCTGGTGGCGGCAGGTCTGCTGGTGCTGGTGCTTCTCCCGAGGATCACCGAGGCCGTGCCGGCGCCGCTCGTCACGATCGTGCTTCTCACCGTCGTGACGGTGGCCTTCTCGCTGAATGTGCCGGATGTCGCGGACCAGGGTGAACTTCCCGAGAGCCTGCCCACCCTCTTCTTCCCGGACGTGCCGCTGACCTTCGAGACCCTCCGGATCCTCGCGCCGTACGCGCTCGCGATGGCCCTCGTCGGGCTCATGGAATCGCTGATGACGGCCAAGCTCGTCGACGACATCACCGACACCCGGTCGGACAAGACCCGCGAGGGCTGGGGCCAGGGCGTCGCCAACATCGTGACCGGATTCTTCGGTGGCATGGGCGGCTGCGCCGTCGTCGGCCAAACCATGATGAACGTCAAGGTCTCCGGGGCACGGACCCGTCTGTCTACCCTGGCGGCCGGCGTGTTCCTGCTGATCCTCGTGGTCGCGCTCGGCGACATCGTCGGTCTGGTTCCGATGGCCGCCCTCGTCGCCGTGATGATCATGGTGTCGATCGCGACGGTCGACTGGCACAGCGTCCACCCGCGGACGCTGCGGTTGATGCCGCTCAGCGAGACCGTCGTCATGGTCGTCACCGTCGTGGCCACGGTGAGCACCGGCAACCTCGCGATCGGGGTGTCGCTCGGAGTGCTCACCGCGATGGTGCTGTTCGCCCGCCGGGTCGCGCACATGACCACGGTCGAGAGGACCCTCACGAGCGACGACACGTGCACCTACCGGGTCACGGGGGAACTGTTCTGGGCGTCGAGCAACGATCTCGTCTTCCAGTTCGACTACATCGGCGACCCGGAGAACGTCGTCGTCGACCTCACCGCCGCCGACATCTGGGACGCGTCCACCGTCGCGACCTTCGATGCGATCCAGCAGAAGTACGCGGCCAAAGGCAAAACGGTCACCATCGTCGGACTGGACGGCGCGAGCCTAGAACGCCTCCGCCGGTTGTCCGGCCGACTCGGTGGGGAGAACTGACTGCGCCTCCCGGGAGCAGGCTGCCGTTGTCGAGGCGCAACTCGACGGCGATCGATTCGACGTAACGTGAGCGCATGATCGCGATCGAGCTCGCCGCGGTGGTACTGCTCCTGGTGCTGGTCGTGGTCTCGGTGGTGCTGTGGACCCGGCGGGTGGTCACCACACCCGCCGAACGCGCGGTCCACGCGACCCTGCACACGGCGTCCCTCGCGGCGCGCCCCCTGCGCGCCGGGCTCGACGCGTCGTCCGCGAAGGAGGCCGCTCCGCACCTGCGTATGCTGCTGGCCGAAGCGCGCGCGGTGGCGCTGCTGGACGAGAACGGCGCCCTGCTCGCCTGGGACGGCCCGTTCGAGGAACTGACGGACGCGATGATCACCGCCGCGGGCCGTGCCGTCGCCGACAAGCGTCGCGTGCTCGTCGGGCACCACGACCTGCGACGAGACCACGGCGACCTCGCGGCCCGCGCACTGATCGCCCAGCCGCTCGTCGTGGAGGACATGGGTGTGGCGGGGGTGCTCGGCGTCGTGACGACCGTCGAACCCGGCCCGGCGCTGCTCGGCGCGATCACCGAGGTGGCGCGGTACGCGTGCAGTCAGATCGAGCTGGCCGAACTCGATGCCTCCCGCGCCCGGCTCGACCGCGCGGAGGTCCGCGCGCTGCGCGCCCAGATCAGTCCGCACTTCATCTACAACGCGCTCAACACGGTGGCGTCGTTCGTCCGGACCGACCCGGACCGGGCCCGCGAACTGCTGCTGGATTTCGCCGACTTCACCCGCTACTCGTTCCGCGCGGCCGGTGAGTACACCCTGCTCGCCGACGAACTGCGCAACATCGACCGGTACCTGACGCTCGAACGTGCCCGCTTCGGCAACGCCCTCGAGGTGCGCCTGCAGATCGCGCCCGAGGTGCTCAACGTGACGCTGCCCTTCCTCGCTCTGCAGCCGCTCGTCGAGAACGCCGTGCGGCACGGGATCGCGGGCAAGGAAACTCGCACGGGCACGATCACCATCACCGCGGCGGACGAAGGCACCGACTGCGTCATCAGCGTCGAGGACGACGGGATCGGCATGGACCCGGAGCTGCTGCGATCGGGCACGCTCGACGCGATCGCCGAGAGCGAGCACGGCAGCGGTGTCCGCGAGTCCGCGCACGTGGGTCTCGCCAACGTCGACGACCGGCTGCGTGCGGCCTTCGGTAACGACTACGGCCTCGTCGTCGAGACCGCGCCGGGGGCCGGCACCCGGGTGAGCATGCGCGTGCCGAAGTTCAGGGCGGGTATCCGGCCGTGAGGAACACCGGGCATGGCACGATGGATTCGCCGTGAACGAGATCACAGACAACCTGACCGTGCTGGCGGTCGACGACGAACCGCCCGCCCTCGACGAGCTGGCCTACCTGCTGCGCGCGCAGGAGGAGATCGGCGTCGTCCACACCGCGGGAGACGCGACGACCGCTCTGCGCGTGCTGCGCGACGGAGGCATCGACGCGGTTTTCCTCGACATCAACATGCCCGGACTCGACGGGCTGGAACTCGCAGGCATCCTGCGCAATTTCGCGGTGTCCCCGGCCGTGGTGTTCGTGACCGCGCACGACGATCGCGCGGTCTCGGCGTTCGACCTCGGCGCCGTCGATTACGTCCTCAAGCCGCTGCGGGAGGAACGACTCGCCGAAGCGGTCCGGCGGATCGCCGAACGCAGCCGACCCGCGGCGCAGGCCGCATCCGACACCGGCCAGAGCGACGACGTGATCCCGGTCGAGCTCGGCGGTGTCACCACGCTCGTGCCGCGCTCGTCGGTCCACTGGGTCGAAGCCGAGGGCGACTACGCGCGACTGCACACCGCGACCGGTTCGCACCTGGTGCGGATCCCGATATCGACGCTCGAGAGCCGCTGGGCCGATGCCGGCTTCCTGCGCGTTCACCGCTCCTTTCTCGTGGCGCTGCCGCTCGTCACCGGTATCCGCAGTGTGGGTTCGGGTCTCGTCGTGTGCCTGCGCAGCGACAGCAACTCCCCGCCCGTCGAACTGCCCGTTAGCCGTCGGCACACGCGGGAACTGAAGGACCGGCTCATCCGCGGTCCGATGCAGTCGTGGACGTCGCGATGAGCACCACCGGCGGATCACCCCCGCAGCGGCAGCGTGTCGTCCTCGCCGAACGGCGCGGGGCGCGCATGGTCCGCACCCGGGTCGAGGTGCAGCAGCAGACCGAGGTCGGCGACGCGATGGTCCGCGGGCTGGTCCGTGCGCAACTCGGGCTCGCCCTGCGGGTCGCGTTGTTCACCGTGTGCCTGCTCGGCGCGATTCCGGTGCTGTTCCACGTCTTTCCTGCTCTCGCGGAGATGACGGTGCTGGGGATCCGTCTGCCGTGGGTGTTGCTCGGGGTGGTCGGCTATCCGATCCTGCTCGGTATCGCGTGGGTGTATCTGCGCCTCGCCGAACGCAACGAGCAGGATTTCACCGACCTCACCGACGATTGACGAGCCCATGAGTGGATCGATTCCCGTCGTCACCGTCGTCGGTCTCGTCGCCGCGGCGGTCGCCACCGTCGCGATCGGTGTGTACGGCGTGCGGATGGCGCGCACCACCTCGGATTTCCTCGTCGCCTCGCGCAGTGTCGGACCGCGCTGGAACGCCGCAGCCATCTCCGGTGAATACCTCTCGGCGGCATCCTTTCTCGGCGTGGCCGGGCTCGTCGCGAAGTTCGGCGCCGATGCCCTGTGGTATCCCGTCGGTTTCACGGCCGGCTATCTGGGTCTGCTGCTGTTCGTCGCTGCGCCACTGCGACGTTCGGGCGCGTACACCGTCCCGGACTTCGCGGAGTTCCGGCTGGGGGAGAAGTGGCTGCGCACGCTGTCGATGATGGTCGTGGCGATCATCTGCATCCTGTACCTGGTGCCGCAGTTCCAGGGGGCGGGACTCACGCTGAACATCCTTCTGGGAGTGCCCGACTGGGTGGGCGTCGCCGTGGTCGGGGTGATTGTCGTGGCCAACGTGGTCGGCGGTGGGATGCGCTCGATCACGTTCGTGCAGGCCTTCCAGTACTGGCTCAAGCTCACCGCGGTCGCCCTGCCCGCACTGGTCCTCACGTTGCACTTCGTCGGCGACCACCGGGCCGTCGACGAACCCGTGCCGCCCACCGTCGCGGAGATCACGACCGTCGACGTGACGATCGACGTGGTCGTGCAGGTCGCCGAGCCGTTGCCGGTCGTGGTGACCGGGGAGATCGACGGCCGATCGGTCGCAGGTGACTTCGAACTCGAGCCGGGAGAGCACGTCCTCGGGGCAGGCACCGAACTCGTCCTCGATGCCGGTTCTCCGGTGCCGGTGGTGGCCGGTGCGCCGACCGACAACGACAGCTGGGCGTCGCCGGGGGCCGGATTGGGGGCGAGCAGCGAACATCCGTTGTTCCAGGTCTACTCGCTGATGCTTGCGACCTTCCTCGGAACCATGGGTCTGCCGCACGTGCTGGTGCGCTTCTACACGAACCCGGACGGTCGCGCGGCGCGCATGACGTCCTTTGCCGTGATCGGGCTGCTCGGGCTGTTCTATCTGTTCCCGACGCTGCTCGGAGTGTTCGCGCGCCTGTACGTCCCACAGTTGCTCATCACGGGACGGTCGGACGCCGCGGTGCTCTTGCTGCCGGGATCGGTGCTGTCCGGCTGGGGAGGGCAGTTGCTCGCGGCCCTCGTAGCCTCGGGCGCGATCGCGGCCTTCCTGTCGACCTCCTCCGGGTTGCTGGTCAGTGTCGCGGGCGTGCTGTCCACGGACGTGCTGCGCGGACGGGTGCGCGACTTCCGGATCGCCGCGGTGCTCGCGGGCGTGGTGCCGCTCGTGCTGGCGCTGTCGGTGACCTCGCTCGACCTGTCGCGTTCGGTGGGACAGGTCTTCGCGATCGCTGCGTCGACGCTGTGTCCGCTGCTGGTCCTGGGGATCTGGTGGCGTGGCCTCACCGCGATCGGTGCCGCGGCAGGGATGGTCGTCGGTGGTCTCGTTGCGGGGGGCGCCGCCCTGGCCACCGTGCTGCTGCCGATCGATCCGTCGGTGGCCGCAGGGTGGCCGACGGTGCTCTCTGCCTATCCTGCGGCGTTGAGCGTGCCGCTGGCGTTCGTCACGATGATCGCGGTGAGCGTGCTGACGCGTCGGCAGGTCCCTCGCGACGTGGGCCGGACGTTCTCCCGCATGCACGTGCCCGAGCGGCTCGGCATGGGCCGCGACCGCGAACTCGGAGCGTTCGGCGACCGGGGGCGGGGACCCGGGGAGAGGCGCCGTTCGTCGCGGTGACGTGACCGTTCGTCGCACGAGGACACCCCTCGTCGTTCCATCTCTTGCCTCCTCTGTTCGTGTGACAACCGTCTCATTAGCGTTGTGATCATCCTCACCTCACACGACGACCAAGGAGTCGGTAGTGACCACAGCACCACTCAGCGAGAGTGGCGTACCCCAGCAGCGACGGATACCGACGCCGCAGGAGTTCGTCACGATGCAGGAGAGCCCGGAGTTCCAGGAACTGCGCAACCGTCTGCGCCGTTTCGTGTTCCCGGTGACGGCGTTCTTCCTGGCCTGGTACGCCCTGTACGTCCTGCTCGCCACCTACGCGGACGAGTTCATGGCGACGAAGGTCATCGGCAACATCAACGTCGGGCTGATCCTGGGTCTCGGCCAGTTCGTCACGACCTTCGTGATCACCGCCGTCTACGTGAAGTTCGCCGGCCGTGAGCTGGATCCGCGTTCCGCCGCGATCCGCGAGGAACTGGAAGGACCGCAGCAGTGACCGTTCTCGCGCAGAGTGGGGCCGACGTCGGTAACCCGATCCTCAACATCGCCATCTTCGTCGCGTTCGTCGTCGTGACGATGGGCCTGGTCATCAAGGCCAGCCGCACGACGAAGAAGGCCTCCGACTTCTACACCGGCGGTGGCCAGTTCTCCGGGCCGCAGAACGGCTTCGCCATCGCCGGCGATTACCTGTCGGCCGCGTCGTTCCTCGGTATCGCCGGTGCGATCGCCGTCTACGGATACGACGGCTTCCTGTACTCGATCGGCTTCCTCGTCGCATGGCTCGTCGCCCTACTGCTCGTCGCCGAACTGCTCCGCAACACCGGCCGGTTCACGATGGCCGACGTGCTGAGCTTCCGGCTCAAGGAACGCCCCGTCCGCATGGCGGCGGCGCTCTCGACCCTCGCGGTGTCGCTGTTCTATCTGCTCGCACAGATGGCCGGCGCCGGCGGACTCGTCGCGCTGCTGCTCGACATCGAGGGCAAGGCCGGCCAGGCGATCGTCGTCGCGGTCGTCGGTGTGCTCATGATCGTGTACGTGCTCATCGGCGGCATGAAGGGCACGACCTACGTGCAGATGGTCAAGGCCGTGCTGCTAGTCGCCGGGGCGGGCCTGATGTTCGTGCTCGTCCTGTTCGCGGTGCGGGGCAACTTCTCGCAGCTGCTCGCCGACGCTCAGGCGATGGTGTCGAGCTCGTCGAACGAGGCCGTCGCGCAGCGTGACGTGCTCGCTCCCGGTGCCAAGTACGGCATCAGCAACATGACGCAGATCGACTTCCTCTCGCTCGGTCTCGCGCTGGTCCTCGGCACCGCGGGCCTGCCGCACGTGCTGATGCGCTTCTACACCGTGCCGACCGCCAAGGAAGCACGTCGTTCGGTCACCTGGGCCATCGCCCTCATCGGCGCCTTCTACCTGTTCACCCTGGTGCTCGGTTACGGTGCCGCGAAGATGGTCGGCCCCGACGCGATCCTCGGCGCTCCCGGCAAGGAGAACTCTGCGGCTCCGTTGCTGGCCTTCGAACTCGGCGGCACTCTGTTCCTGGCGATCATCTCGGCCGTCGCCTTCGCCACGATCCTCGCGGTCGTCGCCGGCCTGGCCATCACCGCCTCGGCATCCTTCGCCCACGACATCTACGCCAGTGTCATCAAGCGTGGCAACGCCACCGAGGACGAGCAGGTGCGGGTCTCGCGGATCACGGTCGTCGTGATCGGTCTGGTGGCGATCGTCCTCGGTATCCTCGCCATGGGACAGAACATCGCCTTCCTGGTGGCCCTGGCCTTCGCGGTCGCCGCCTCGGCGAACCTACCCACCCTGCTGTACTCGCTGTTCTGGCGAAAGTTCAACACGACCGGCGCCCTGTTCAGCATCTACGGCGGTCTGATCAGCTGCCTCGTGCTCATCGTGTTTTCCCCGGCGGTGTCCGGTGCACCCTCGGCGATGTTCCCGAACGTGGACTTCTCCTGGTTCCCTCTGTCGAACCCGGGCATCGTGTCGATCCCGCTCGCGTTCGCGCTCGGCATCGTCGGCACCTACGTCGGACGCCGCAAGCAAGAGGACCGGTACAAGCAGGCGGAGATGGAGGTCCGCTCGCTCACCGGCGTCGGTGTGGAGAAGGCCGTCTCCCACTGATCCTCTGCGCCGCGTGGCCCGCTCCCGAGCCGGGGGCGGGCCACCGTCGTGTCGGGGCGCCCCGCCGGCGGAACGGACCGTCTACTGTTGCGGACCATGGCGAAACTCGAAGTGTCCACCGACCTTCCGCTCGACCCGCACGCAGCGTGGGAGCACGCCTCCCGCCTCGAGTCGTTCGGGGAGTGGCTGAGCATCCACGACGGGTGGCGCAGCGACCTGCCGGACACCCTCGCCGAGGGAACCACCCTGCAGTCGGTGGTATCCGTCAAGGGCATGCGCAACCGCGTCACGTGGACCATCGTCGAGCTGGACGCGCCGCACCACGTGGTGTTGAAGGGGACCGGCAAGGGAGGTACGAAGTTCTCCATGCGACTCGCCGTTGCAGCTCGCGGGGACGGTTCGACGCTGTCGATGAAGATCGACCTCGGCGGTGCGCCCCTGTTCGGTCCGATCGGATCGGGGGTTGCGCGCGCCCTGCACGGCGACCTGCAGTCGTCGCTCGACACCTTCGCACGCCGCTACGGCGGGAACTGACGCCTCTGGACACGTCCCCGGGAAAGGCGTAGACCCGTAAGGACAACCGCGGCCCGCCCGCGGATCGGATCCGTCGCCGAGTGCTCGGTACTCGACGCGAATGCGAGGTCGACGCCCATGTCCGAGGATCACGGCCCGGGTAGCGGCGGGCATGCCGCCGAATCGCGGTGGTGGGCGTGGGCGGCCTGTCTCGCCGTGACCGCGGCGATCGTGGTGCCGCTCGCGGAGGCGGGTCTGCGCGGCGTCGTCGCACTGCTGCTGGTCGCGGTGGCCGGCGCAGCCCTGGCCGTTGCCGGGGCCTACTGGTTCCTCACCCACCGGGGCGTGATCCGCGGGGCAGCTCTGGCCATGACCGTCCTCGCGCCGGGGGTCGTGATCGTCGTCTTCGCGGCGTCGGGTCACCTGGGGGTCGCCGTCGTGTCGGTGCTCCTCGTCGCTGTGGCGGTCGCGTGCGGACGCCGTGCCCTGCGGGCCGATCGCGTGAGCCCGCAGCCGGAGTTCCCGGCCGTTCCCGTACAGCACCCGTTCTTCGTCATGAATCCACGCTCAGGCGGGGGCAAGGTTGTCCGTTTCGACCTGCAGCACAAGGCCGAGGAACTCGGGGCCGAAGTGGTGTTGCTGAGCGGTCCGCAGCAACTCGACGTCACCGAGCTGGCGGAGAAGGCCGTCGAGCGCGGGTCGGACCTGCTCGGCGTCGCGGGTGGTGACGGAACGCAGGCCCTGGTCGCGGCGGTCGCGGCGGAACACCGGCTTCCGTTCGTGGTGATCAGCGCCGGAACCCGCAACCATTTCGCTCTCGACCTCGGACTGGATCGGGAGGATCCCGCCGCGGGTCTGGACGCCCTCCGGGACGGGGTCGAACTGCGCGTCGATCTCGGCCGGATCAACGGGCGGCCGTTCGTCAACAATGCGTCCTTCGGTGTCTACGCGGAGGTGGTCCGGAGTCCGCAGTACCGTGCCGACAAGACGGCGACGGTGCTGCAGATGCTGCCCGATCTGCTCGGTGAGCAGGGCCGGCCGGGCTTGCGGGCACACATCGACACGGAGGCCGTCGACGGGCCCCAGGCGGTGTTGATCAGCAACGGTCCGTACGCCTTCGACGACCTGGCAGGTATGGGCCGACGTCCCCGTCTGGACAACGGCCGGCTCGGCGTCGTCGCGATCTCGGTCTCGAACGCACGCCAGACGGTCGGCCTGTTCCGCCGCACCCACGACCGAGGACTGTTGCAGCGCACGGCGACAGAAGTGGTCGTCGATGCGGACGTACCGGAAATTCCGGTCGGAGTCGACGGCGAGTCGGTGATGCTGTCGACACCGGCACGATGCACGATCTCCACCGGAGCGCTACGAGTTCGTGTTCCCCGCAACCGTCCGGGAGTGCGTGTGCCGCCCCCGCGCCTCGATTCCGCCCGATTGCGGAAGATATTGTGGCCGAATTGAACTCTTCGGATCTCACATTCCGGCGTATCCCACGACTTCAATGGAGGGATGTGCAGATGGATGGCGTATACCGGTGATCCCGTCCTGATGGACGACCTGCTCTTCCGGCCGGTGCACTCCCTGATCGACCAGAGCCTGCATTCCAAGATGGGCGCAACTACCACGAACGGGGACGGCTTCGGCATCGGCTGGTACGGAGAAGGCCCGAGGCCGGCATTGTTCAAGTGCATCGAACCCGCCTGGAACGAGAGCAACCTCCGCGAGCTCGCCACGCAGATCCGTACGCCGTTGATGTTCGCGCATGTCCGCGCCTCGACGGGAACTCCGGTGCAGCGCACCAATTGCCACCCCTTCCGCTACGACAACAGGTTGTGGATGCACAACGGGGCGGTGCACGGATTCCACCTCATGAAACGGGACCTGGCGATGGCCGTAGATCCGGGTCTCTACGACGCGATCCGGGGATCGACGGATTCCGAGATGCTGTTCTACCTCGCGCTCACCTTCGGCCTCGCCGACGACCCGTTCACCGGCGTGGCGAAGGCCGTCGGTTTCGTGGAGGACATCGGAGCACGCATGGGCATCGAGAATCCCATGCAGGGAACGATCGCCACCACCGACGGCAGCTGCGTCTGGGTGTTCCGGTATTCGACGGAGCGGAAGACACGCTCGTTGTTCTACTCGGCCGACATCAAGGCGATACGGGCGCAGCATCCTGAAGTGGAAGTGCTGTACCAGCTGGGGGACGACACCCGCTTCGTGGTGTCCGAACCCCTCCGCGATCTCGAAGGGGCTTGGCTGGAGGTTCCCGAGTCGAGCGCGGGTGTCGTTCGGGGGAGCGATCAGGAGTTCCGGCCGTTCGCGCCGATCTCACCCGTGCGCTCGATGTGATCACGACGAATTCCCCGCTACAGACGTCGCTCCCGCCGAATGCGGCAACGATCAGGTCGTCGGTTGGTTCCCAGGGTTGCGCGCGGGCCTGATCACCAGCTCCAGAGCGAGCAGTGCCAGTACCGCACCCAGCACGATGAGCGTGACCACGAGTCCGGTGGGATAACGCCAGAACATCACGAGCAGTGCGGCCGCTCCGATGATGACCGATCGGATGGCGGTGCGGGCGCGGAAAGCGGTTTTCTCGAAGGGATTCGGCGAACGGGGCTGTCGCAGTCGCTGAACGGCATCGAGGCTGCGGCCGAACCCACGCCGAACGGTCCGGGCGGAGGACGAGCCACCGGTGAGGTAGGCACCGAGAGCGATCACCAGTCCGAGCACCGCGACCGCCCGAAGGCTGGTCCGCAGCGGCATCAGCACGGCATCGATGATGGCTGCTGCCGCCTCCGGCGATAGGACGTCGGGCGGGACATCGTCGAGATACAGCGACCGGACGATGATGAGCGCGACCGCCAGAACGAACATTCCTACGACCAGTGCGAGGCCGACGAAGGCGAGTGCGCGTAGGCGACGGCCCGGCGGCGCGAGGGCGACTGCGCCGGCAGCAGCGGCGAGAGTGATCCAGGGCAGCACATCCGAAACGTTGTCGAGAGTGTTCACCGCCCGCTGCGCCCGGACCAGTTCCGGTGATCGGAACAGGACCAACTGCTTGTCGACACTCGGGATCTTCTCGGCGAACGTGAAACCGCGGTCGAGAAGACGTTCCTTCACGTTGTCGATCACCGTGCCGAGAGAGATGCTCACCGTGCCCGAATCGTCGACCGTCACCGACGACGGTCCGACGTTCCCGGTCACGACCGCGACCAATGCGTTGTGGGCGGCGCGGTGGGCCTGGATCCACAGATC
Source organism: Rhodococcus sp. GQ147 (assembly GCF_059759155.1). Taxonomy (NCBI): domain Bacteria; kingdom Bacillati; phylum Actinomycetota; class Actinomycetes; order Mycobacteriales; family Nocardiaceae; genus Rhodococcus; species Rhodococcus sp. GQ147. The sequence continues at coordinate 43,162 of NZ_JCAXDU010000019.1, read as the reverse complement.
CTCGAACTGCTCGCTCTGCACGAGCGACAACACCGTCTCGTTGACGAAGTTTCGTGCCTGCCCGGTGATCACCGGTGCCAGTCCCTCGACGGCGCGGTCGACGCGCGGCGCGTTCTCCGTGGCCGGAACGGCATCGGTGAGAGCAACGAGAGCGTCGGTCGTCAGTCCTTCGACGCCGACGCGTGTGAAGATCTCGTCGGTAACGGAATTCGCGATCTGTGTCTGGACGGCGGGATTCGAGCCCAGTGGGGCGACGGTGGTCACGTACCGGTCGGTGTCGAGGATCTCGCTGCGCACGAACCGTGCGGTGATCGAGAGGACGGCCAGAACCGCGACCAGCACGGTGAGCAGCGCAACGGCAGCCCAGCGCCATCCGTGTCTCGCGGGCCGCGGCTCGGGAACGGGCTCGACCCCGACAGCGGCTCGCTCCCGAAGCGTGGCGACCTCCGCACGCAACCGGTCGAGTTCGGCGCGTTCGTCGTCGCTCAGCCGGCCCGGTCGGGGCTCTTCACCGCCCGCGCCGATGTTCGTGGTCATCCCGGCATCGCCCCCTTTCGGGGCCGGATCCAGTATGCGCCGCTGCGGATCGCTCCGGCAGGAATTCGAACCGTATTCGCTTCAGAAGTGGCCGTCGGGCGGTCATACTCGACGGGAGGGGGATCTGTTCTCGACGACACCGACGGAAGTCGGCTCCCGGCTTCCGTGAACGATCTTTCATCGAAACGAGGCTCCAGGTGACCGATTCGGATATAGACGAGATGGGCCCGGTCGACTATCTCGTCATCGAATTCCCTGCCGACCGATCACCGAACGGCTCTGCGCTACCGCTGCTGCTCGACCTCGTCGAGCGAGGCATCATCCGGGTGCTCGATCTCGCGTTCGTCCGCAAGGACACCGACGGTTCGGTCACCGGGATCGACATCTCCGAGGTCGGACTCGAAGGAGAAGTCGACGTGACGTTGTTCGCGGAGGCGTCGTCGGGCCTGCTCGGCGACACCGATTTCGACGAAGCGGGGGCGGCGCTCGAACCCGGCTGCTCGGCGGCCGTGCTCGTCTACGAGAACACCTGGGCTGCTCCGCTGGCGCGGGCACTGCGTCGCAACGGCGCCGAACTCGTCGCGTCCGGGCGTATCCCGGTTCAGAGCATCCTGGCTTCGCTGGAGAAGCTCGACGTCGAAATGTGATTCCAGCGAACGAAATACAGGAGGAGATCGACATGCCAGGATTACTCCGCGGGGTGGCTCGCACCGCAGTGGTAGCGGGGACGGCGACGGCCGTCTCCAACCGCGTCTCCCGTCGGCAGGGAGAGCGATGGGCATCGCAGGGGCAGGCCGTCTACGGTCGTCCGGCGCAGTACGCGCCGGAACCCGAACCCGTGCCCACGCCTCCTCCGGCCGCCCCACCTCCGGGTGGAACGGACCGCATCGCCGCGCTGAAGGACCTCGCCGAACTGAAGGCCCAGGGCGTGCTCACCGAGGCCGAGTTCGAGAGGGAGAAGGCGCGAATTCTCGCATCCTGAAATACGAGTGCGGCATCCGGTGCGAGTGACTACGACCGTTCCGACGCGACGATCGATGCGATGGGACCGGGCTCGTGGGCGACTGGAGGTGCACGGTACACCGGATCGGCGAGCCGGCCGACCGTCTGGCGAGGCTGTCGTTGGTGCTCGCGGACGAACTCACCTCGGCGGAGGTACGGGATCGTGCGCGTGCGCTCGCCCGTGAGCTCTTCGGGCACGACGTGGACGTCGGGGAGGTCGAGCCGGAGAACTGGTCGACCCGCCGGCCGCCGTCGACCTGAGCTCGTACCGGTCATGCATCGAATGTATAGAGAGAGACCGTATTCCGTATGTTTCCGGCCCTCTCCTCGCGACACGGTCGTCACTGTGCTCCGGAGGCGGAAGGCGTGGCACTCGAGGTCGCGGGAAGGAGAGCGGACGCGACGAGTCCGACGAGCCCGATGCATGCCAGCACGATCATCGCGGCCGCATACGAACGGTTCGGCGTGGCCAGGCCGACGACGAGGACGGTACCTGCCACGGCAGTGCCCAGGGACGAACCCAGATTGGACACGCAGCGCGACAGACCCGAGATCTCACCCTGCTGTTCCTCCGGGAACGCCGACTGCACGACGTTGACGGAGGGAGTGAGCATCGCACCCAGCCCGACGCCGATGAGTAACAGGCCAGGAGCGAACGCCCATGCGCTGGTCCACGCACGCACCAACAGGAGCAGAACCACGATGCCGGCGAGGGTGACGACGAAGCCGCTCATGATGAGAGCGCGCTGTGAATGCCTGTCGGCCAACCGCTCCGCCAGTAACGAGGCACCGAGGATGCCGGCGGTGGCCGCGGTGAAGATGACGCCGGTCTCGATCGCGTTGTAGCCGCGGACCACTTGCAGGAATGCCGAGACGACGAACGCGACACCCATCAATAGCAGCCACTGGATGTTCTGGGTGACGAGCGCGAGATTCGACGTGCGATTGCGGAACAGGTCGGTCGACAGTAGTGGCACTCTGCCGGCTCGTTCGAACCGCCGTACGTGTAGGAAGAACCCGACGACGAGCAGGATTCCGATGCCGATGAGGGTAGCGGACACCGAGAGTGCGTTGTCCGCCTGGAGAATCCCCATGACGATACAGACGAGACCCGCGGCGGACAGGACGGCACCGATCCCGTCGAAGGGTGTGGTCGGATCCGGGGGCAGGGGATCCTCGAGCCCTCGGCTCAGAACGACGATGGCGGCGACGATCAGTGCCTGGAAGACGAAGGCAGCCCGCCAGTCGATCGCGGTGGTGATCAATCCACCGATCAACGGCCCCGCCGCGGCGCCGATCCCACCCATACCGGTGATCACGCCGAAGGCCCGTGCCCGGGACTTCATGTCGGTGAAGAGCATCGTCGTGAGGATGTACACGGGTGGGATCAGCAGTGCGGTGCCGATTCCTTCGAAGATCGAGTTGCCCAGGATCAGGATTCCCAGACCCGGTGCTGCCGCACTCAGGAGGGCTCCCACGCCGTACAGTACGAGTCCGGCGACGAAACACCGCTTGCGACCCCATCGGTCCGTCAGTTTCCCACCCGGAATCATAAAAGCTGCCATGACCAGAAGGAACACGGTGATCGCGGTCTGCACACCCTGCACCGTGGTGTCCAGGTCGACGCTGATGTCGTTGATCATCACGTTCATGTTCGAACCTGCGAAACTGCAGATGAACTGAGCGAGGGCGAGCGGGAGCAACATTCGCCGGACGGGGGCGGACGGTCTCGCCACCGGATTGTCGGTCATCTCGTACTTCCCGTCGCGAAGGACGTCGCCGAAACTCTGCACGTCATGATCCACCGCGGTGGTGCACAGTGGCGTCGACGAGTCGAAACCGTGACCTTGACCTCGCATCCGAGACCAGAGGAGGATCGAAGGACTCGACTCCTCTTCTCGCGGGGGTACCGCCATGCTTCTCGAGGACTACGGCTTCATCGGTGACCTGCAGACCTCCGCGCTCGTCGGCCGGAACGGCTCGATCGACTGGCTGTGCATGCCCGCCTTCGACTCCGGATCGTGTTTCGCGGCTCTGCTCGGCGGCCCGGAGCACGGACGCTGGCTCGTCGCGCCCGAGGCGGAACCCGCGGCGGTGAACCGCCGCTACGCCGACGGCACCCTGGTGCTCGAGACCGACTTCGAGACCGCGGACGGTGCCGTCCGCCTGATCGACTTCATGCCTCGCCGGGGGTCGGGTCCGCCTCGGTTGGTCCGCATCGTCCAGGGTCTGCGCGGTCGGGTGCCGATGCGGATGCATCTGTCCTTGCGTCCCGACTATGCGGCCGTCACTCCATGGGTCGAGGCGGTGGCCGACGGTGCCGTCGCGACGGCCGGCCCGGATGCCTTCCATCTGTGCACGACGGTACCGTTGGAGATCCGTGCCGGGACCGTCGAATCCGAGTTCGTCGCCGTGGAGAGCGGCCGATACCGATTCGCTCTGGACCGGTACGCATCCTTCGAACCGGCCCCCGTCGTCGAGGATGCCGAATCCGCGCTCGCGCGCACCGTGGAGTGGTGGCGCGAGTGGACCGGCCGGTGCACCTACAAGGGGGCGTATCGCGACGAGGTGATCCGGTCTCTGATCGTCCTCAAAGGGATGACCGACGAGACGACCGGCGCGATCGTGGCGGCCCCGACCACTTCCCTGCCCGAAGCTCTCGGCGGGGTACGCAATTGGGACTACAGATACTGCTGGCTGCGCGACTCGGTGCTGGCACTCGAGGCGCTGCTCGCCGGCGGATACACCTCCGAGGCCCTGGCCTTCCGTGACTTCCTGCTCCGGGTGGGGACGGGTGATCCGGCCGATATCCAGATCATGTACGGGATCAGGGGCGAACGCCGGCTGACCGAGTTCGAGGTGGATCATCTGCCCGGTTATGAAGGGTCGGCACCTGTGCGGGTCGGTAACGCCGCTGCCGAACAGTTCCAACTCGATGTGTACGGCGAAGTCCTCAGCGTGGCGTACAAGGGGGCCGAGGCGCTCGGCAGGATCGAGGCGCACATGTGGCCCCGATGGCAGGCGGTGATCGAGCACGTCGAGAAGATCTGGCGGGATCCTGACGACGGGATCTGGGAAACACGCGGTCCCCGCCGGGATTTCACGCAGTCCAAGGTGATGGCCTGGGTCGTCTTCGATCGCGCCGTCCGGATCGCAGAGGGATTCGGCCTCGACGCTCCGCTCGAGCGGTGGAAGCGGGCTCGCGACGAGATCCACCACGAGATCTGCGAACGTGGATACGACCCCGTCCGCGGCACGTTCACGCAGTACTACGGCTCCACGGAACTCGACGCCAGCGTGCTGCTCATACCGCTCGTCGGCTTCCTCCCGCCGACCGACGACCGGGTCACCTCCACGATCGACGCGATCCGGAACGAACTCGGTCGCGACGGCTTCGTATCCAGGTATTCCACGACGCACACCGACGACGGGCTTCCCGGCGACGAAGGGCAGTTCCTCGCCTGCTCGTTCTGGCTGGTGAGCGCTCTGGCGCTCAACGGCCGGGTCGACGAGGCCCGCGCATTGTTCGAGAGGTTGCTCGGACTCACCAATGACCTCGGACTGCTCGCCGAAGAGTACGACGTGCCGGCGGGACGGCAGGTCGGCAACTTCCCCCAGGCATTCAGTCACCTCACCCTCGTCGGCGCGGCCTGTGCGATCACTGTCGCCGAACGGGCACAGGCAGTGGATCCGGTCGACGGAGCACCGGCCGTATGACCCGACGTCATCCGAATGTCATGTGTCCGTAGGCTCTTCACACAAATGCGTGCGTGTTGTATGTATCCTGTCGGCACCCACAGCCCGGATACGCCCCCACGATCGTCGGTGTCTGTCCATCGAACGAACTATATTGGCACGCCGTGAAATCGGTAGAAATCGTACGAATGTCGCCGATTCGGCGTGGACACTTCCCCGGACCCGCCGGGCACGTTTCAATGACAGGTGCAGAGGGGCTGTCGGGAGCGCAGGGGATACGCTTCCGCGTCGCTGCTCCGTCGGGACAACGCGAACGGTGGCAGGGGAGCGACAATGGAACATGGTGTTGTGCTGTGGTTCGACGCCGGTCTGGGTCACGGGTTCATCCGTGACGACGACGGTACGGAGATCCTGGTGCACTACTCACAGATAGATGGGAGCGGCTACCGCTTCCTGACCGGTGGCCAACAGGTCCGTTTCGAGATCGGTTACGGGATCTTCGGTCGACATGCGGTCAACGTGCAGGTGTGCTGACATACGGGACGTTCGGATGGTGGGATCGGGAGATGGACACACGGGCGAACGAGTGGGCGGAGGAGACCCACCTCGCTGCTGCAGCTCCGACCGAGGAGCAGATGTGGGCCTCGCGGGCCAAGATCTGCAGGCCGCCGACCCGAACGATGAGACGGTCGCGTCGATCGCTGCGCGGTGGGGCTTCTCCTCGCCCGGACGATTCGCGACGCAGTACCGGTCCGTCTACGGCCGGGCGCCTCGTGGGACCCGGTCGGGCAGGCTGTGGTCCGATCGAACTACTGCCGATCCTGTAGAAAACGAATAGACTGCACCGGAAGCGAACGATGCGTTCGCTGTCGACTCTGTCGGCGGGGCGCGAGACTTCCGACGCAGGGGGTCGGATCTGTCGACCTGCCCCGTCGGCCGTGCCTCGAGTACGCACAATCGGTCCCGGTGAGGGCATTTCGGCGTATGCTCAGGACATCGGTGATCGCCTGTCACCCCCTGCGCGGACGATCGCCGGCGCCGGGTGGATCAGAGGTAGGCCACTCGGGCGATGCCGAACCCTGTCGCCCATTTCCCCCTGCTCGGGTGGCAGGGTTTCGGCGCGCCGCAGGTCGTTCGGCGCGCGGGCGTCATCACTTCAGCGGTCGGAATCCGGCCCCGTTCCTCGTGATTCGCCGGGATCGTCGCCGCCGTCGTCCACTTCGGGGAGGGACGCGGGGAGTTCGGCTGCATAGGGTGCACGGGGTGGGGCGATCTCGTCGAGGCGTTCGTTGATCGCATGGGTGATCAGATCGTGTTGCACACGGGAGAGGGGAAGCAGGCCGTCGAGATACGCCTCGATCTCCATCTTCCCCACCTCGCCGCCGAGCGCGAAGTGGCGGAGCCACAACTCCTCGACACCGGGTTCGGAAGCGCGGAGCGCAGCGAGGAGTTGCCGGCGATGCTCGCCGTCGGGGAAATAGTTCATCGCCGCGTCAGACCGACTCTCCGAACCTACCTCCTTTCGAAGCTCGGCGTTCCCGGACGTGCAGTCCCGATCGTCACCCTTCGACACCGCACCCGAACGCGTCCGAATTGGCAGAATTCGAGATATGCCGACCCGGACGATCGACGGTCACCGCATCACCCTGACCAACCTCGACAAGGTGCTGTATCCGCGCACCGGGACGACGAAGGGCGAGGTCGTCGAGTATTACGAAGCCGTCGCCGAGGCGATGCTTCCCCATATCGTCGGCCGGGCCGCGACCCGCAACCGGTGGCCGAACGGTGTCGGCGAACAGTCCTTCTTCGAGAAGAACCTCCCCGACCACGCACCGGCCTGGCTCGACCGTCGCACCCTGCATCACAAGGACCGGCGGGTCACCTACCCGCTGTTCGATTCCGCCGCCGGGCTCGTCTGGCTCGGGCAACAGGCAGCCCTCGAACTCCACGTGCACCAGTGGCGTTTCGACGGAGAGAAGGCCGGACCCGCGACCCGCATCGTCTTCGACCTCGACCCGGGGCCCGGCGTGGGCCTCGCCGAGTGTGCGGAGGTCGCGCGCCATGTGCGCGACACCGTCGCCGAACTCGGGTGGTCGGCCTATCCGGTCACCAGCGGCAGCAAGGGCATCCACCTGTACGTCCCGCTCGATCGGATGCTGTCGTCGTCGGGGGCGTCGAAGGTCGCGAAGCAGGTCGCGCGCAATCTCGAGACCACCCTTCCCGACCTGGTGACCGCGACGATGGCGAAATCGGCGCGCGAGGGCAAGGTCTTCGTCGACTGGAGCCAGAACAACAGTTCCAAGACGACGGTCGCGCCGTACTCGCTGCGCGGTCGCGACGAGCCGTGGGTGGCGGCGCCGCGCAGCTGGGACGAACTCGACGACCCCGACCTCGCGCAACTGCAGTTCCGGGAGGTCCTCGTCCGCATCGAGAAGTTCGGGGACCTGCTCGCCGGTCTCGACCCGCCCCTCGACAAGGCTGTGTCCGGAGACAAGGCCGTGTCCGGAGACAAGGCCGGGTCCGGCGGCAAGACCGTGTCCGGCGGAGACGCCCTGGACACCTACCGCGGCAAGCGCGACGCGTCGCGCACCCCGGAACCGGTACCCGACCGCGTCCCCGACGACGGTCCCGGCAACAGGTTCGTCATCCAGGAGCACCACGCGCGTCGCCTGCACTACGACCTGAGGCTCGAACGCGACGGTGTGCTGGCGTCGTGGGCCGTACCGAAGAACCTGCCGGACACCTCGGGGCGCAACAATCTCGCGGTCCGGACCGAGGACCACCCGATCGAGTACCTGACCTTCCACGGGACGATCCCGAAGGGCGAATACGGCGCCGGCAGCATGACCGTGTGGGACACCGGCACCTACGAGACCGAGAAGTGGCGGGACGACGAGGTGATCGTGCGGTTCCACGGCGACCGGGTCGAGGGACGGTACGCGCTGATCCGCACCGAGAAGAACCAGTGGCTGGCGCACCGCATGAAGGACCAGTCGTCGCCGAGCACCGAGTCGTCCGATGCCGATCCGGCCTCCCTCGTCGGATCGTCGGGGTCCAAGGCCTTCCCGCGCGATCTCGCGCCCATGCTCGCGACCTCCGGTGACGTCTCGGGTCTCGACGCCGAAGACTGGGCGTTCGAAGGCAAATGGGACGGATACCGCGCCATCGCGGAGATCGAGGACGGCACCGTCAGGCTCCGCAGCCGATCCGGTCGCGATGTCACCGGCGACTACCGGAAGCTCGTCGAACTCGCGACGATCCTCGACGGTCACCGGGCGGTGCTCGACGGGGAGATCGTCGCCGTCGACCGCTCCGGGGTGACGAGCTTCTCGATGCTGCAGCGGGGCGTGAACTACGAGTACCGCGTGTTCGACGTGCTGTATCTCGACGGGGTGTCGCTGCTGCGCAAGACCTACGACGATCGCCGACGGGTCCTCGAGGCGCTCGCCGCTGCCACGGACGGACTGATCGTCCCGGATCTGCTCTCGGGTGACGGCTCGAAGGCTCTCGCGCGCAGCCGCGCGAAGAACTGGGAGGGCGTGGTCGCCAAACGCCGGGACTCCGTGTATCTGCCGGGCAAGCGCGGCGCCGGATGGATCAAATCGAAGAACTGGCTCACCCAGACCGTCGTGCTCGGCGGATACCGCCGTGGCAACGGCAACCGTGCCTCGACCTTCGGCTCCCTGCTGCTCGGCGTCTACGACGACGACGGTGAGTTCGTGTACGTCGGCAAGGTCGGCACCGGTTTCGACGACGAGACGCTCCTGTCGGTGGCGAAGGCTATGAAAGGGCGCACGAGCCGCACGAACCCGTTCGCGAACGAAGTGCCGGCCGCCGAACGCCGCGATGCGGTGTGGTTGCGGCCCGAACTCGTGGGGGAGGTGCGGTTCGGAGGATGGACGGAAGGAGACCGGGTGCGGCACGCGAGCTGGCGTGGTCTGCGCGACGATGTGGACGCGTCGAGTGTGGTGCGAGAAGAGGAAACAGGCGCTGACTGCTAACGTTCGTTCGAAGTCGGGTGATCGGGCATTAGGGGAGGCATCAATGGCCGAGGGCTCGCGTGGCGTCGTCCGTCGGATCGGTTTGGTCGAGGATCACGAGTCGGTCGCGCTCGGGTTCGCAGCGATGCTCGCCGATCAACCCGATCTCGAGCTCGCAGGTACCGCCACCACCGTCTCGGGTCTGCTCGAGCAGGTCACCGACCTCGACCTCGCCGTTCTCGACCTGCGCCTGTCCGACGGATCCTCCCCGAAGAGCAACGTCGAGCAGCTGCGCGCGGCGGGCCTCGAGACCCTGGTCTTCACCGGCGCCGAGAACCCGTATCTGCTGCGTTCGGCCGCCCGCGCCGGTGTGCTCGGGGTGGTGCGGAAATCCGAGCCCGCGGCCGTGGTGATCGAGGCGATCCGCGTGGCCGCCGCCGGAGGGCAGGTCGCCAGCACCGAGTGGGCCGCGGCGATCGACGGTGATCCCGAACTCGACGATGTCGGCCTGAGTCCGCGACAGCTCGAAGTGCTCGAACTGTATGCGTCGGGGGAGAAGCTCGACCGGGTCGCCCGGCTGACGGGCCTCGCTCCGCAGACCGTCAACGACTACCTGCAGCGGATCCGCCAGAAGTACGCGGAGGCAGGTCGTCCCGCACCCACGAAGACGGATCTGTACAAACGTGCCGTCGAGGACGGGTGGCTGCCGATGCCCGAACGGTCGGATGTCCGCCGTCGCTGACGAGCCGGCCGGGGACACCGGGGAGAAGTCGCACGATCGCAGCACGGCGGCTGCCGACCGACTTCTCCGGATGTTCGCGCGATTCGTCGCGATCGGATATCTCTGCTACTTCGCGTTGCTCGTGCCGGAGATCCTCGAAGTGTCGGCACTCGTCGCGTGGTGGTGGACTCCCACCGCGGCCGTCCTCATGTTCGGATCCGGGGTCGCGCTCGGCTTCGCCTCGTTCCGCGGCACGGTGTGGATGCAGCGGACCGCGACCGTCAATGCGCTCGCCTACGTCGTGATGGTCGCATTGTGGTTCGTGGCGTGGAACGGGACGCAGATCCCGCAGGACCAGTCGTTGTGGTTCACCGCCTTTCCCGGCCTCGCGTCGCTCGCGGCGGCGGTCGCGTGGAGACCCCGGCGGGCGTTCGTCCACATGATCCTCGTGGTTCTGCTCGCGCAGTGCGCGAATCACCTCGCCCGCGACGCCCCCTTCGGATACTTCCTGGCACCCGACCTGGCGTTCGCGTTCGTCTTCTGCACGGTCTTCCTCGCGGCCGCGGTGGTGGGACTCGGCACCGGCCGCACCCTCGACGAGACCATCGCTGCCACCCAGGCCACGGCGGCCGCCGCGGCCGCAGCGGAAGCACGGAACGCCGAGCGCGCACGGTTCGATGCCCTGGTCCACGACCGCGTGATGTCCACCCTGCTGGCGGTGTCACGCAACGCACCCCGAGAGTCGCTCGTCGAGCAGGCCGAACGAGCGGTCGCCGAACTCGACGAGTTGCGGCGCGGCACCGATCGGGAGTCGGCGCTCGACGCCGCCGCGGTCGTGGCGCGGCTCCGATCGGCGGCGACCGAGGCCGACGAGGATGTCGTCTTCACCGGCCGTGTCGCCCCGGGATCCGGCGACGTTGCGTTCCCACCCGAACCCGCGCGCGCGACCGCCGCTGCCCTCGCCGAGGCGGTACGCAACAGCGTGCGGCATGCCGGAAAGGACGCGTCCCGCACGGTCGAGGTCGACGTGGCACCGAGATGGATCTCCGTGCAGGTCGTGGACGACGGCAGAGGCTTCGAACCCGAGGCCGTCGACCCGCACCGGCTCGGTCTGGAAGTGAGCATCCGAGGACGTATGCGCCGGGTGTCCGGGGGCCGGGCGGTCGTGCAGTCCGCTCCCGGCGCCGGGACCCGGGTGTTGTTGTACTGGCGGGATCCGGCCGCATGAACACTGCGAACTCGACCGTCTCCGATCTGCTGCGGATGCACAGCAGGCCCGCGCGGGCCTTCGCCGTCCTGTACGCGGTGACCTGCGTGGTGCTCGCCCTGAACACCGCGCCCCATGCGGAGGTCCGCTGGCCCCTCGCGATCGCCGTGATCGTGTGTGTGGCCGCCGCCTACGCGCTCGTCGCAGTCGAGGGGGACCCACTACCGGTGCGACCCGCACTGGCGATGACGTTCTCGGGCGCGATCGCGTCGGCGTCGGTGCTGTGGGTGGTGCCCGCCGATCCGGCGCCGCACCCCATCGAGTTGTGGCCGTTCGGGATGTCCACGACGATCCTCGTGTTCATGTGCGTGCGGGGACGCACGGGGTTCGCCTGGTGCGGGATGCTCCTCATGCTCGTCGTCGCCGCGCTGTGGTCGCATCTCACGGGCCCCGGGTTCGGCTACGGACTGGGGCTGACGATCACGAGTGCGGGACCTGTGCTCATGGGCACCGTCTGCGCCTACACGATCCGCCCGCTCGCGCGGTCGATCTACCTGCTGCGCGCCCGGTCGATGCAGCGGATCGCGGCGGAGTCCGCGGCTGCCGCGGCTCTGGAGGAACGTGACGTCCGCCTCGGAAGCCTCGACGCGTCGGCGCGTCCGTTGCTCGAGCGGATCGTCTCGGGCGAACCCCTCGACGAGAACGAACGGATCGAGTGCGGACTCGTCGAGGCACGACTGCGCGACGGTCTGCGTGCGCCCGTACTCCAGGTACCCGAGGTCGACCGGGCCGCCGCTACGGCCCGCCGGCGCGGCGTCGAGATCGTTATGCTCGACGACCACGCCATGGACTCGGCATCTCCCGAGGTTCGGCGCGCCGTCTACCGGGAGGTGGTGGACGCGCTCGATTCGGTGAGAGAAGGGTCGGTGACCGTGCGTGTGTTGCCGCCGGCCCGCGCGGCGATGGTGACGATGCTCGTGAAGGGCGAGGATGTGTGCCGAATCGAGATCGGGCACGACGGCCGGCGCACCGGTAATTAGGCGAAACACCGATGCCCATATTTTCTTGGGCAGAGAAAAATCTGTCTGGGTAGTTGTCGGTTTCAACCGTTACGTTGTAGACACTCGAAACGGAGTTCGTCGGGGGACTCGGTTCGATCCCATGTATTCATCTCGGTAGGGACGCGCTATGACGACGATGCTCGAACATTCCCCGGCACAGAAGCCTGCGCCTCAGAAGCCCGCACTCTCGGCTCGCGAGATCGAGATCCTGCGGGCCTGGCTGCTCTGCGAGTCCAAGTCCGAGGCGGCTGCGAGCCTGTTCGTCACCGCAGCCACGGTCAGCACCCACATCGTCCGCATCCGTGAGAAGTACGCCCGCGTCGGGCGTACGGCGACCACGAAGACGGCACTGCTCGCCCGCGCTCTGCAGGACGGTGTGGTCTCCATCGACGAGCTGTGACCCGTCGGCCTGCCACCACACAGGGTGGACACACGACGGATCCGACGAGCGCGGCCGACCGGATCCACCGGGTCTTCGGTCGGTTCATCAGCGCGGGCTACGTGTTCTACCTGCTGTTCGTCGTCCCCACAGCGGTGTCGCAGGCCCACCTCACGGCATGGTGGTGGTTGCCGACGGCACTGCTCGCGATCTTCGGCACCGGGATCGCGCTCGGGGTGGCGACCTTCCTGAGCGATGTCCGGTGGGTCGGACGACTCGCAGCCGCCAACGCCGTCGCCTTCCTGGTCGCGGCGGTCCTGTGGTTCCCGGCCTGGACGGGTGAGGTTTCCACGAACACGGCCTGGCAGGCGCTCTTCCCCGGAGTGGCAGGACTGTCCGCGGCGGCAGCGTGGCGGCCGCGGACGGCGCTCGCCTACCTCACGGTGGTGGTGCTCGTCGTGCAGACCACCAACTATCTGCTGGTGAACACCACGACGGGATACCGCTTCGTCCCGGAACTCGCGTTCGCGCTCATGTTCTGCGGGGTCTTCGCCGCCGCGGCGATCGTCGCCTTCCGCACGGTCGACGTCCTCGATTCCACCGTCGCGGCCACGGAGAAATCCGTCGTCGCAGCAGCGGCGGCCGCGGCCAGGACGGTCGAACGCGAGCGGTTCGACGCACTCGTCCACGACCGGGTGATGTCCACCCTGCTCGCCTCGGGTCGCGGCGCATCCGACGGTCCCGTCGCGGCCCAGGCCCGTCGTGCGCTGGAGATGTTCGACTCCCTGCGGCGCGGCGACGACACCGAGAGCAGCTTCGACGCCGACCGGGTGGCAGCCCAGTTCCGCTCGGCAGCCTCCGAGGTCGACGAGGACGTCGAGTTCACGACCACGACGAGCACCGATGCCGGACCGCACTACCCGGCCGACGTGATCAGAGCGGTCGCAGCCGCACTGGCCGAGGCCGTGCGGAACAGCGTGCGCCACGCCGGCCCGGGCACGCAGCGGGCCGTGCACGTCGACCTCGGGCCCGGATCGGTCCGGGTGGTCGTCCGCGACGACGGCCACGGATTCGACCCCGCCCGGATCGACCCCTACCGGATGGGCATCCGCGCGAGCATCCACGGACGCATGCGCGGCATGGCCGGGGGCGACTCGGAGATCACCTCGGGTCCCGCGGGCACGACGGTGACGCTGCACTGGTGCGATCCGGCCGAGCGTCGCGCGCCGTGACCGCCGAACCCACCCGCGACGTGCGCGACCTGCTGGGGATGCGCACCACGGCCGCACGTGCGCTCGTGAGCCTCTACGCCCTGGTCTGCCTCGTGCTGGCGGCGTTCGGGGCCGAGCACACGTCCGCGAGCTGGCCTCCCGCCCTCGCCGTGCTCGTGTGCACGTTCGCGGCATTCACCCTCATCACCGTTCCGGGCGACCCGCTGCCGATGCCGGCGACGATCCTGCTCGCCGCCACCGGGACGGTCTCGTCGGCGCTCGTGTTCTCGGTGCTACCGGTGCCGTCTCCGGGAGGCATCGCGACCTGGCCGCTCGGGATGTCCACGGTCGTCTTCACCTTCATGTGCGTGCGCGGTCGCACCTTCGCGGCGTGGATCGGGTTGGCCTGCATGATCGCGACCGCGACCTTCTGGACCTACGCCACCGGACAGGGGATCGGCCCCGGCCTGTCGCTGTCGCTCGTCAACGCCGCCCCGGTCCTCATGTCCACCTTCTTCGCCTTCACCCTGCGACCCCTCGCCGGATCCATCTACCTGCTGCGTGCGATGTCGTTGCAGCGCAGCGCCGAACAGGCGGCCTCGGCTGCAGCGCTCGAGGAACGCGACGCGCAGCTCGATCGGCTCGACTCCCTGGCCCGTCCCCTCCTCGAACGCATCGCGACCGGAGAGGTACTCGAGGCGGGGGAGCGACGCGCCGGTGTGCTGCTCGAAGCACGTCTGCGGGACGGGCTTCGAGCACCGGCCCTGCAGGATCCCCAGGTCGTCGAGGCGGCCGACGCCGCGCGCCGGCGAGGCGTGGACGTGGTGATGCTCGACGATCACGGCCTGGACGGGGTGCCCCCCGACGAACAGGCCCGCCTCCGCCGTGCGGTCGCCGACGAACTCGACTCGGTGTCACACGGTTCCGTCACGGTGCGGGTCCTGCCCCCAGGACGCCGGGCCCTCGTGACGATCCTCGTGCGCGGGGACTCCGTGCGCCGCATCGAGCTCGGCAAGGCGTCGCAGGGTTAGAGTCACCTCTCGTGACCGTGCTGAAGTCGTTGCTGCTGTTCGCCGTTGCCGCCCTGTTCGAGATCGGTGGTGCGTGGCTGGTGTGGCAGGGCGTGCGCGAACACCGCGGCTGGATCTGGATGGGGCTGGGCGTGATCGCTCTCGGCGCTTACGGTTTCGTCGCCACACTCCAGCCCGACGCGAACTTCGGTCGCATCCTCGCCGCGTACGGCGGTGTGTTCGTGGCGGGTTCCCTGGTGTGGGGCATGGTGATGGACGGCTTCCGGCCGGACCGATGGGATGTCGCGGGCGCGCTGGTGTGCCTCGCCGGCGTCGCCATCATCATGTATTCACCTAGGTGACGCTGCATCCGGCCTCGCCTCGGTGACGAGGCATCCGGCACAGTGGCGGCCGGATGCCTCTCCGGACGTCACGGCACCACGACGCCGCCGACTGCGGGGGTCGAGTTGCACAGCGGTCCACTGCCGAGATTCACCGAACCGAAGACCGTCGCCACGACCTCGCCCGGACCGGTGTCGACCAGGGTCGACAGGTTCGGGTACGTACCGACCAGATCGACGATGCCGGTGCGGCCGTTGTTGCGGTTGAGCCATGCGACGCTGACCTGCCCCGCTGCCGGGACCGGCCACAGGGCCTCCCGTGTGGAGAACAGGACGTGGCCACCGGGGATGCCCTCGTCCGGTCCGGGTTGCGCCGTGACCGAGGTGAACGACGCCAGGCTGCCCTGGTTGATGCAGCCGATGGTGATCGCCGTGCCCAGAGGCTGAGGGGGTGCAGCGGTGGCCACACCGGTGAATGCGATTGCGGCGGCGACGGGTGCCGCCAGGGCGAGAACTCGACGTGGAATTCGCAGTGCAGGCATGGTGCTGCTCCTCGGAAAGGGAAGGTCACGTCCGGGAGCCGACCGCAGCGGGGAACACCGCGGCGCGTCCCGCGCACCGATGACGAGCGTGAGTCTATCGAGACACCGAAGACCCAGGAGCGGTTTCGGTCTCGATCCGATACAGCTCGGAAGCATTGCGGCGCAGTACCGCGTCGGAGAGCTCGTCGCCGAACACGTCCTCGACGAGGGTGATGTCGCTGTCCCGGAACGGTCGCGGTGCGCGGGTCGACGGCAGATCGGTGCCGAACACGAGTGCCCCGGGATTCACATCGGCAACGGCGCGAAGCGCGTCGGCCACCGGGAGATCGACGCGCCCGAACCCTGTTGCCTTCACGTGGATACCGCTCTCCACCAGCCGCAACAGTGACGGCAAGCCGTCCTGCGACAGTCCCAGGTGGTCGACGGAGACGGCGGGCAGTGCCGCGATCGTGGTGTGCAGCTCGGCCAGATCGCGCGAATCGACGTACAACTCGGCGTGCCAGCCGACGAGATCGTGGACCCGCCGGGCGAGCCGGTCGAGGTCGGACAGTGCCGCCGATCCGCCACGGCGGACGTTGAATCGCACGGCCCGCACTCCCGCCGCGTCGAGCCGGGTGATCTCGTCGTCCGAGGCGGTGGCCGGAAGTTGTACGACGCCGACGAAAGTGGGCCCGAGCCGGTCGAGCGCGTCGAGGAGATAGCCGTGGTCGAAAGCCTGGAACGACCCCGACACCACCGTGCCTCCGGTGACACCCAGATGCGCGACCCGCGCGAGATAGTCGTCGACGGTGAACGGTTCGGGCAGATAGCCGTCGTTCTCGACGAGGGGGAAACGCGGATCGATGATGTGCAGGTGGGCGTCGAACATCTCCCCACGATAGGAAGCCCGGTCCGAGCGGAACAGGGTTCGGATCAGCGGGAGTTCACTCGCGGCGGCGATGCGCGGTGTGACGGCGGAGGAGGGATTCGGCCAGTTCCGCCACGAGGTTCCGTGCCTCGGGTGGCCCGACGATCTCGATGTGCTCACCGAACTGCAGCAGTTGCCGCACACCGTCGATCGAGTCGTAGGCCACCGTGATCCGCGAGACGTCCGGTCGCGGCCCTGCGGTGCTCCCGCGCAGGCGGGCACCGAGGATGCGCCGGGCGAGATCGAGGCGGTTCGCCGCGAGATCGGCGGTGACGACGACGTCCTCGCGTCGTTCGAGTGCGTCGCCGAGTTCGCGTGCCAGGGCGGGCAGGGTGCGGCCGGGGGACAGGCGGCGCGGCCGGTCGAGCACTGTCCACGCACTCAGGCGGGTCAGTGCGAACAGTCGTGGTCGCCCCTCGTCGTCCGCCACGAGATACCAACGGCCGGCGCGGGAGAGCACACCGTAGGGATCGACGACGATCTCGCGTTCGCCGCGGTGCCCGCTCGACCGGTACGTGATGGCGAGTTGCCGTCCGCGCCGCAGGTCGCGGGTGAGGGCAGCGACGTCGGCCCGGTCCTCGGTGGCGAACCATCCCCGATTGTCGACGGTGACCACCTCGGTCAGTGGCAGCAGGTCGTTCTCGCGTGCGGTGGAGGGCGTGCGCCGGGCGCGTGCGGTGAGCTTGTGGACGGCGTCCCGCGCGGCGGCGTCGACACCGAGTTGGCGGGCCCGGCCCATGTCGACACCCAGGGCGCGCAGGACATCCACCTCGGACGCGTTGAGCCGGTTCAGGTCGGTCTGCCGGCCGGGGAGCATCACGATGCCGCCGTATCTGCCGCGTTCGGCGACCACCGGAAGGTCCGCAGCAGCAAGCGTTTCCACATCGCGCAACACGGTGCGCTCGGAGACGCCGAACTCCTCCGCGAGTTCGGCGGCCGTGACCCGGCTGCGGGCCTGCAGGACGACCAGCATGCTCAGCAACCGCTGCGGCCGGTTCATCGGATGCGCGATCTCCTTTCGAAAACACGACAGGAACTGTCGGGTTTCGGTGTCACGGTAGTCCTCGAAGCCTTCACCGCCTACCGGAAGGAGGGACCGATGACCGTGTCGTCGCCCAACCTGTTCCTGATCTACGTGACCGACGTCGAACGCGCGACCCGCTTCTACAGCGACCTGTTCGCCATGACCCCGCAGATGACGACCCCGCGCTACGTCTCCTTCGAAGTGGCGCCGGGAGTGCTGTTCGCACTGTGGTCGGGTCGCGCGGAGACCGTGGATGCGACCGCTCCGCGGTTCTCCGAGGTGGGCGTGATGGTGCCGGGCTCGACCGCCGCCGTCGATGCGATCCACGACGAGTGGGCCGGTAAGGGGGTGACGGTCGTGGAGGCGCCGCACGACGAGGTGTTCGGGCGGACGTTCGTGGTCTCGGACCCGGACGGGAACCTCATCCGCGTCTCCCCGCTGGACTGAGCCTCCGCTCGACCGACCGGCCTACGACGCCTCGCGCATCGTGAGCCCACCGAGTTCGACCGTGTACGTCTGCGACGCCTCGTCCCACCACACGGAGTAGGTGGTGGGGTAGAGGCCCTCGCGTTGGTACGCCTCGGGCAGTCGGAGTTCCTCGTGGTGCGCCGGCCGCGTCGCGAGCCACTCCCGGCTCAGCATGGGTTCGATGAACGCCTGCCGTCCGTCCCACGTGCCGTAGAGCACGGTCTCGGTGAGGTGGTGTCCCGCTGCCGGATCGTGCTCCGCCTCGGTGGTGTCCACCCAGTGCAGTCCCATGCCCGCGACGGTCGACGTCAGCGGATCCCCGGACGGTGCGTACCCCTCCGGCACGTAACGCGGGTCGGGCACGCGGGCCGCGGCCGGGATGTAGCCGGGGGCGAAGGGATGGATCGACTCCACCGTGGGCCGATCCAGGAGATAGAAGTGGACGTCGAAGTGCGGGACGTCGAAGCCGTGCTGGGGGTCGTGGCCGTGCGAGTTCCAGTCGACCGTGACGTGGTCGAACGCGGTGGCGGCCGCCTCCTCGGGCAACTCGAGCACGTAGGCCTCGGTGACCGGCAGCAGCGCACCGGGCAGGTCGTCGAGGGCCGCCGCATCGAGTCGCACCCCGATGGTGGCCGGCGTGCCCGCCTCGTCGACGGTGACGTACGTGCGGGCGTTGCCCGCCCCGACGGGATGAGCGGGTCCTTCGACCAGGCCGGAGACTCCCCCGGCTCCTGCGGGAGCGGGAGTGACGAACAATCCGAGGACCGCCGCCGAGACGATCACGGCGAGATGTCGGGCACGAGGCCGAATGTCCATGCGGGGTCCTCGATTTCCGTCGTCGTCGAGCGGCATCGTTGTGGATGCTAACTGTCGCGCGAACGGTGGAGGGCTGACTAGATCGAACCGTGATGCGTGGAGGGGACGGTGCCCGTGACGTTCCGGGGGTGGGGTCCGGGAGTGCTCGCGGAGCCGGCGGACCCGATGTGTGCCCCCGGCAGGATTCGAACCTGTCGCCGTCCCATTCTGGAATTGTCGGTTTGCCTGGGGATACGAGCCGTATCCGCCGGTAGTGGCTCACAGTAGCCGTGGACATAACTGCACGCAAGCGGACACATCCGTACTCTCTGACTGCACGGTTACTGCACGATGAGGAGGGCTAGATGGCCGGAACGACACGACGCGGCTGGGGGATGGTTCGCCGCCTCCCGTCCGGGAGGTACCAAGCCTCGTATATCGGACCGGACCTCGCACGGCACAACGCCCCGTCCACGTTCGCGGCCAAGGTGGACGCGGAGGGATGGCTGGGGCAACAACGCCGCCTCGTGGACCTGGGCGTCTGGACGCCGCCGGGAGCGGAGCCGTACGAGGACGGTCACGACAAGCTCACCGTGGCCGTGTACGCGAGGCGGTGGCTCGAGGAGGCCCTGGGCCGCCTTAAACCACGGACCATCGTCCTGTATCGCGGGTACCTGGAGAACCTCGTCCTCCCGGACCTGGGGAGCGTGCCGCTGGCGGAGCTCACCGCTCCGGAGGTCCGGCGGTGGCGGGCCGGACTGGACCCCGCATACCCGACGCGCAACGCGAACGCTTACGCCCTCCTGCGCGGCATCCTGGCCCAGGCGGTGGACGACGAGCTCCTCCCGGCCAACCCGGCCCGGGTCCGTGGCGGGGCCGTGAAGCATCGCAAACACGAGCCGGTGGCCCTCACCGCTGCGGAGATTCGGGCACTGGCCGACGCCCTCCCCAGGCGGTGGGCGGTGGTTGCTCTGCTGGCCGGGCTCGGAGGGCTCCGCATCGGTGAGATACAGGGCCTCCGCCGCCGGGACCTCACCCTCACGGACGCGGAGGTGTCCGTGACCGTCCGGCGGGCGGTGGTCCGCGTGGCGGGGGAGTGGCGGATGGACCGCCCCAAGTCCAGGGCGTCCCTCCGGACCGTGCCGTTGCCTCCCGGTCTCCGTCCGGTCCTCGAGGCGCACCTCCGGGAGTTCGCGGAGCCGGGACGGGATGGCCTCGTGGTCGTGGCGGCGGGCGGGAAGGGCGTCGTCCATCGTGACTCCATCGCGGAGCCGTTCAAGAGGGCGGCGGCGTCCATCGGTCACCCGACGCTCCGGATACACGACCTCCGCCACTCTGCACTCACGTTGTGGGGCAACGCCGGAGCGACCCTGGCGGACCTCATGACGATGGCCGGGCACACGTCCGCGTCGATGGCGGCCCGGTACACGCACTCCACCGCCGCACGGAACGCCGCTCTGGCCGCCAAGGTCTGGGAGCAATAGGCCGGCAGCGCCCAGGTGGAGGCCCTCGTCGGACGTTCCGGCGGGGGGCCTTTGCCTTCCGTAAACGTCGTCATTTGCGTTGCCCACCAACGAGTCCCGCGTACCTCATCGTTGACACCGCCGGACACCGCAGGTACGTTCGCAGTTGTACCGCCCGGGCGGTGCCGGCGGGACTACCCACCCTGGCCGGAACAACACACTTCCCGGACCCCGGTACGAACTCCATACAGGACCACACCGCCGGAACTCGAACAGGTTCCGGCGGACCTACCAGTACGAGGTGGTCCTGTTGTCTTCCCCTACGAAACTTGCTGTCTCCATTGACGAGGCAGCGGCCATGATCGGTGTCAATCCGCGGACTATCCGCCGATACATCGCCGCCGGTCATCTGGCAGCTTTCCGGCTCCCTTCCGGGCGTGCGCTCCGCGTCCCCATCTCTGCCATTGAGTCCCTCGTGAACAGTGGCACCGCCGGAGGTGCGCGACCGTGATTACCTCCACGACCCTGGCCCGGGGCCGCGGTGGCCTTACGGAGACGCTCCGCCGTTCGATCCTGGACGACGCCTCCTGCCACTACTGCGGCACATCCGAACCGTCCCAGGTGGACCATGTGGTCCCGTTCTCCCGCGGCGGGGCCGATGCTCCGGAGAACTACGCGGCGGCGTGCAACCGCTGCAACCTGGACAAGTCCGATATGACCCTGGACGAGTGGGAGCATGACCGGAAGGCACGCGGGGCCTCGTGGCCACCGCCCACCTACGCCATGGCATGTGTTCCGCTCCTGTCAGTTCTCCCGCATTTGGAGCTCCTGGCCGTGGACGCCTTGCGCCGGTCCGCCGATCCCGTGATCGGTGAGCGGATTACGGCGTACGTGAACCTCGTCCACCGCCACGGGTTCGATGACCTCGAACTGGCTTACGCAGCAAACGACGTCATCACGGCCATTCGGTCCATCATTCGAGGCGGTGCGTAGGCCATGCCCACATACGAAAATGGCCCCACCGTTTCCGATGAGGCCACTCCCGCGTTCTGGACGTTGACGGTTGACGAGACCGCCACCAACGACGATACCGCGTATCCGGCGCTCCCCGTGGACCTTCGGGCGGTGGCGTCATGACCTACGAAGTTGTCTTCTCCGCCGCCCTCCGGGCACTGGAAGCGGCGGAGAACGACTACACGAAACTGGACACCGCCCACCTCCGGTTCCTGTACCGGGCCTGGGTACGTGAGGACCCGGGCTTCCCGTACGTCCGGGAGTTCGACACCGCCGCCAACGAGGCATACGAGAAGGCGGAGGGACTGTTCCGCTTCGACTCCCTCCCCACGGAGGGCCAGCGGAACGCCGTCGCCCGGGATATCCAACGGCACCCCGACGACCCCACCGCCTGGAGCAACTCCACGGTGTCCACCCTGGCGTCGTTGGTTCTCCAGCACACCGAACGGGACCGGGAAGCCTTCCCGGACGACCATGACGGTCTCGTGGCGCTGGCGGAGCTCCGGCGGCGTTTCGAGGACCGCTACGGCGTCCTCGTCGCATCCGCGGCCATCCGCCGCCACGAGATGGATGCCCAGAGTGCCCGGGAGGCACACGGTGGGCGTCCCGGGACCTGGGTCCGGAAGGACGGCACCACCGGGTCACGGAAGGACGCCAAGGGAAAGGGCCAGGAAGCCGACGACCGCAACGTCCGCCTGTTCCGGGCCCGGGACCTCACCGCCGCCGAACAACCACGGTGGTTGGCCAAGGGGCGTATCCCCCGGGCGTCCGTGTCCCTCCTCGTGGGAGACGAGGGCATCGGCAAGTCCCTCCTCTGGGTCTGGGTAGCCGCGGCGGTGACGACGGGCAAGCCGTTGCCGGAGTTCGGAGTACCGGCCCGGGAGCCCGGACGAGTTCGCCTCGTCATCACGGAGGACGTGTGGAGTCAGACCGTCCTTCCCCGCCTCGAGGTTGCCGGCGCGGACCTGGACATGGTGGACGTCATCTGTGAGGACGAGGACGGCAGCGGTGCTCCCGTGTTCCCCGATGACATGGAGTACGTCACCGCCGAGCCTCGTCCGGTCCTCGTCGTCGTGGACGCCTGGCTGGACACGGTGCCCGCGAAGTTATCCGTCCGGGACCCCCAGCAGGCCCGCCAGGCCCTCCACCCGTGGAAAGAGGCGGCTACGACGACGGACGCCGCGGTCCTGCTCCTCACGCACACCAACCGCGTGGCCTCGTCCAACGCCCGCGACAAGTACGGAGCGACCGGGGAACTTCGGAAGAAGGCCCGTATGACCCTCTACGCCCAGGAGGACGAGGAGGGCCACCTCGTGGTCGGTCCGGAGAAGTCCAACACGTCCACCAAGGCGGTGGCGTCCGTGTTCGCCATCGACGGCGTGCCGTTCTTCGAGGCCAACGAGGAACACGACGGGACCGTGCCCCGACTCCGCTACGTCGGGGAGTCCGACCGCACCGCCGCCGAGCACATCGTGGCGAACTTCGAGGGCGGAGCGGACGAGTCGATGACGGAGGCGGAGGAATGGCTTCACGACTACCTCACCGCCGCCGCCGGGTGGGTGGCGTCCAAGGATGTGAAGGCCGCCGCCAAGGACGCCGGTATCCGTGAGCGGACCCTCCAACGGGCCGCCAAGCGGGTGGCGTCCATCGCCTCCCGGGAGATGCCCAGACGGACGTTCTGGGCCGCCAAGGCGGTGGCCGCGAAGCTGGACCCCATGGACCCGGACACCGCTCCGGGTACCGACCAGGGGGCGGAATGACTACCACCGCCCTGTCACGTCACCGCCGCTCTATATCCCATGGCGCGATAGCGCAACTGTCTATGACCTGCATATATACCTGTCGCAACTATGACGCGACAGGTGGCACGACAAGGGCCAACGATGGCGCGACAAGGGCGGTGTGGACACCTCGAGTCCGTGACGGACCGACGAGCGGCGGCGCAGTCGTGCCATTTCCGTGGCGTAGTCGCGCCACGAAACACATCACACAAAACTCCAGGTCACGCGCAGTTGCGCCCAGTCGCGCAATTGCGCCAAGTGACACCTCCCCGCACTTCGACTCCCAGAACGGACAACTCGCATGACTACCTACCCGCTCCTCCCTCCCGGCTCCGTCGTCATCCCCGTGGCCATGGACATGTCACTCCTGCACTACACCGACGCCGGGGACCAATACCGCTGTTACTCCGTCGTGGCCATGGCCTCCATCCCGGAGCCCGGCGGCGTCCGCGTGGTCCCCCTCGTCGTCAAGGGCTACCGCATCGTCCGGGCCGACGAGGTGGGCCGTCCGGATCGTTGTCTCATCACGGCAGACGACATCCCGGCCCCGGCCCGTATCGCTCCCGCTACGACCCGGGAGACCGTCCGGTGACCGCGACACTCTGGGGCGGTGAAGGTGGGAAGGCGGCGGACAACGCCCGGGCCGCCGCTTCTCTCCTCCGCCGGACCACCACGCTCCACGACGACCCCGTACCTCCGTGCGTGTCCCGCCCTCACCTGTTCGACCATCACGAGCCCGGGGCCGCCCTCGTGGACGAGATGCCTCGTCTCCTCGAGGCCGAACGCTTCTGCCTCCGGTGCCCGCTTCTCGCCACGTGTGATGCAGTCGCGGACGGGTTCAAGGGCGTGGCGGCGGGCAGGCTCTACGGGTTCCCCCGAGTTGCAGACGGGACCCCGCCCTCGTCCGTCTCGTTCCCGGTATCCAAGCGGAAGGCGGTGGCGTGATGCCTACTCCCGGCCCGGGTCAACGAGCCCTTCCCCGGGTACCGGAGCCCTCCGGAACGTCCGCCAGCGGGCCGGGAGGGAAGGGGACCGCCGATCCGTGGAGGGGACGGCCCTGGACACCGGCCATCGAGGTCGGCGCACGCGGGCTCAGGTTGGGCCCCTGTTTGACCCATCATTTGTACCAACAGGAGGAATTATGACCATCCACGACGACCTCACCAAGGCGGAGGCCACGCTCACGGTCTCCATGGCCCTCTACGCCGCGGCGGTGGGAGATGACGAACGAGTGGCACAACTGGCCGCCCACGATGACCCCGACGTGATCCGCCAGGCGTTCACCATGTTGGCCTCGTGGACCGCGGCGACGGTCCGGGCGGCGGTGGGGTCCCGCTCCGCGACCATCGCGCTTCTGGCGGACTCCGCCGAAGCGGCGTATCTGGAAGCGGCGTACGCGGTCCCGGAGACCGGGGCCCACGCGGTCCTCGAGGACGAGAAGGGAGAACATCATGCGTAAGGGACCCGCACCACGCCCGCCGGCATTGAAGTTGCTCAACGGACGCCGGGAGGGCTACGACTCCGGAGGCCGGAAGGTCAACGCGGGCCCCGGATTCAAGCGGGAGCCTCTGGGACCGCCACCGCCGGACCTGCCCGACGTGGCGGCGGCGGAGTGGGCCTCCGTGGCCCCGGAGTTGGACCGCCTGGAGTTGTCCAAGGCGGTGGACCGGACGTCCTTCCGTGCCTACTGCATGGCCGTCCAGAGGCTCCACGACGCCCAGGCGGAGGTGGACCGCGACGGGCTCACGGTTCCCGGTTCCACGGGCTCCCTCGTGAAGCATCCGGCGGTGGCCATCCTCGAGGCCGCGGAACGGTCCGTGAGGGCCTGGGCCCAGGAGTTCGGGCTCACTCCCTCCGCGGAGGGCCGTATCTCCGCCCAGGCCGTCAACGACGCGGACGAGGGCAACCCGTTCGCGAACGAGGCCACCTCGTAGCCGACGAGGGTAGGAGGGCGGTGGGATAGCGTGTCCCGCCGCCCTTCTCGCGTCACGTGACGTAATGTGGACGACGAGGTACCGGACCCGCCGCCCCGTGGTCCGTGTCGGGACGCCGACGCCAACCGCGGCGGTGGGGACGGTACCGACGAGGCCAGCGGTCACAGTCCGCGGGAGCCGTCCCCGTCCTCGGGGGCCATGACCCGGACCCTCAACCCGTCCGTCTCGGGAAACTCACCAATCCCGTTGGAACGGAACAACTCTGATGAATGCAAAGATCAAGTCCCTTCAGAACGAGGCCCTCAAGCACACCGCCCAGGCCCGCGCCATCGCGGAGAAGGCCCAGGGTGAACGCCGCGACTTCACCACCCAGGAGAAGACGGAGTACGACGCGGCCATGGCCAAGGCCAAGAGCTACCTGGAACAGATCAAGACACTCAAGGCCGACGAGAACATTCTGGCCCAGGCCAAGGCCCTGGCCGCCCAGATCGGGGACCCGGTGGACGAGAGGGGTAACCGTCTCGACGGTTTCGCGGGCGGCGGTGCCACCAAGGCCAAGGGCCGCGTGGGCCTGTCGGGCAAGGCGGGGAAGGAACTGGCCTCCCGTATCGCGGCGGGCATGGTGGACGGCCAGAAGGCCCTCCTGCCCGCCGGTACCGCTCACGCGGGCGTCCCGCTCCTGCCGGAGATCGTGGAACTGGGCCACCCGTCCAATACCCTCCTGGACGCCCTCGTGGCACTTCCGGCCCCGGGACCGACGTTCAAGGCCCTTGTCCAGCGCCAGCGCGACAACAACGCCGCCCCGGTGGCGGAGGGTGACACCAAGCCCACGTCCGTGTTCGGTCTGGAAGAGGTGGAGGTCAACCTCGAGGTCCTGGCCCACATGTCGGAGCCGACGCCGCGGTATTGGTTCGAGGACAACGACGCTCTCCAGGTGTTCGTCCAGGACGAGATGGTCCGCGGCCTCCGTGACGCCCTCGAGGGCCAGGTTCTCACCGGAGACGGCACCCGTCCCAACCTCCAGGGCGTCCTCACCACGTCCGGAGTCCAGGTCCAGAGCTTCACCACGGACGTGGCCCGTTCGGTCCGCTCCGCCATCACGAAGTTGGAGACCGCCGGCCACGAGGACAACCACGTGATCGTTCTCCGTCCGGAGGACTGGGAGGCGGCGGAAACCGCCCGGGCGGAGGGTTCCGGCCAGCTCGAGGCGGTGGCCAATGTGACCCAGCGGGCCCAGCGGACCCTCTGGGGCGTCCCCGTCGTCGTCTCCAACGCCCTCCCCGTGGGGACGGGTCTGGTCATCGACCGGGAGGCCGTCGTCGTCTACTCCGACAACGTGGTGGACGTGCGGTGGAGTGAGACGGTCGCGGACGACTTCCAGAAGAACCTCGTCCGGGCCCGTGTCGAGTCACGTTACGCCGCGGTGGTGTCCAAGCCGCTGGGCGTCGCCCGCGTGGCCACGGTCGCCACGCCGTAACCCAGACCTCCAGGCGTTTGGTCCCCGCCTGGAGTCGCGGTCCCCTGTCACTCCGGGACCGCACACGAGAGGCCCCGTCCGGATGGTTACCGGGCGGGGCCTCTCCTCGTGTTGGGGCGGTGCCTACCGCGTGTAGACCCAGGTGTGGTGCCTGGTCGGAAGCGTCGTCCAGTTGATCCGGACCCCCGCCCCGCCCCTGATCTTCACGGCGAACGACTCCCCCGGATTGACCGGAGCCGGTACGGCGTCCTGGTAGTCGCTCCCGACACCCTGGAGCGTGACTGCCACGGCCCGGTCGTCGGTCGCGTTGGTGAAGCGGAACTTACCGCCGTCGATGGAGACGGCCCACGGTTCGGTGTTCGTCACGCCGTGACCTCCCGCCACTCACCGAACGGCGGTTTGGTGGTGGAGTGAACCCGGGCGGGCCCGTGGGCCGACACCTTCACGTTGTGAACCTTGAACTTCTCGTCCCCGTTGATAACCCACCACCCGACTCCGCGGGCCTCGTCCTTGGCGGCGGCCATGGCCCGCTCCGGGCTCCCTGGCGGCGTCATCGCCACGCCGTGGTATCCCGTCACGGACTCGACGTGGTGGTACTCGTAGTCATCCGAACCGACCGGCTCCCACACACGAATCTCTGCACTCACGTTGTTGTCTCCCCTTGGTTCCTCGTCCGTCCCCGACCCGGGCAGAACTCTACGACTTGTGTCCGTCGGATACACAGAACCCAGGCGACGAATCGGACCGCCTGGCGGCGGGCTCCCCTCGACCTCGAGGAGGACCTAGCGGTCCCGGAGCCTGACTCCCCTTCCCCACCGCGGCCCGGTCACCATGCCCCGTTAGACCGTCACGGCCAGCACCGATAGCCCCGTGCCCTCGAGGACACGCGGCTGGCTGGACCCTCACGACGCCTGGCCAGACTCACCGTGAAGGCGGGCCGTCCGGTTACGGCCATTGCGAGCACCGGGACACGTTGGTTTACGTCGGACGTGCCGAGAAGAACGACGAGGACCCCCGACGCCCATGACAACGGGGCGGTGGGGGTCCGGCTAGCGAACTTCTCGGGCGGAGACGTGAACGGACGCGGAGCGTCCTACGATGGCGGAACGGTTCATGACGGGGCCTACTTCCGTTGTGATCCCAGGCCCCGGGCGGTGTTGCGAGCACCGAACGGGGCCGTTCTTTATGTGGGACAACGGCAGGCTTACTGCACGCGAACTGCACGAGAGGGTGCAGGCGATGGGAGAAACCGCCGTGACCAGCGGTTTCGTTGTGCCCCCGGCAGGATTCGAACCTGCGACACCCGCTTTAGGAGAGCGGTGCTCTATCCCCTGAGCTACGGAGGCGTCCGGCCGGGCGAAGCCGACCTTGGCGCGTTGTGAGTGTAGCCGCCGGGCGCGTGCCGTAACCAAGCGCCCGTTCTCGAGGCTCTCGAGGCCGGGCGTACGACCTGCAGGTTCCCGCCGATTGAGATCAAGGAAAGGTAACACTGGCCTTTCCCTATACCGTTTTGTTACCTTGGGTCGCCAGGAGCGGCCGGGGGGATACCCGGTCGAAGTCGGGACGAAACAAGGGACACACTGTGGGACGCCATCAGCGCACACGCGAAGACGAAGCATTCGACCTCGAGACGATTCGCGTGCCGTCCTCCGGCAAGGGCCGTCACCGCGTCGAGCCCACCGGTACGTCCGCTCCGGTCAAGGCCGCCACCGTCGCCGCTGCCACGGGTGCCTTCTTCGCTGTCGGCTCGCAGATCGGCGCCGGCACCGCTGCCGCGCATCCCGGCCACGACCACGTCCAGGCCGAGGCCCCCGCGCCCAGCCTGCCCTTCGAGCTCCCCGCGGGCCTGCTGCCCGAGGGTGTCGAGATCCCGGCCATCCCCGGCATCACCACCCCGGGCGAGCAGGGCGCACCCGAGCTTCCGGCCGAGGTCACCGGCTTCCTCGATCAGTTCTCGGGTCCCAGCTGGCTCGACCAGCTCAACCCGGCTTCTCCCTCCGCCGTCCAGCCCGTCTCCGGCACCCTCACCTCCGACTGGGGTCCGCGCTGGGGCGCCCACCACGGCGGCATCGACATCGCAGCCCCGATCGGAACGCCCATCAAGTCCGCGGCCAACGGCACGGTCCTCGACGCCGGACCGGCTTCCGGCTTCGGCCAGTGGGTCCGCGTCCTCAACGACGACGGCACCACCGCCGTCTACGGTCACGTGAGCACCTACCAGGTCTCGGCCGGTCAGCGTGTCAACGCCGGCCAGCAGATCGCCACCGTCGGCAACGAGGGCTGGTCCACCGGACCGCACCTGCACTTCGAGGTCTGGGACACCGAAGGCACCAAGATCAACCCGAACGCGTGGCTGAGCGATCGCGGCGTCGTCACCGACTGGGGCGGCTACCGCGCCGTCTGATCCCACCGCAGTGTTCGATCCCACTGCAGTGTTCGATCCCACCCGACGGCACGCCGTCGATCCCACCCGACGGCACGCCGTCGATCCCACCCGCAGCGTGAGCGCGCGCTAGGCTTGGCTCGACAGACCGCGCGCCGACCCGGGGGTTCCATTGGGAGCTGAGATATCCGCACGTTCGTTCACCGGGGAAGACCGGCGGATGTTCCGGAGCAAGGTTCGCGACTGCATGAAGGCGCTCGAGCGGATGCTTCGAGAGGACGTCTTCGTCGACGTGCACTCGTCACCCGAACCACATCTCGGCATGGAGATCGAGTTCAACCTCGTCCGCGACGACATGTCGCCCGCGATGTCGAACCTCGAGGTGCTCCAGGCGATCGACGATCACGCGGTCTTCCAGACCGAACTCGGCCAGTTCAACGTCGAGATGAACGTCGAGCCGCGACGTCTCACCGGCGACGAACCCTTCGAACTCGAAGAGTCGCTGCGGTCGTCGCTGCGGCGCGCCGACGAGCGGATGCACCTGCACGACGCGCAGCTGGTCATGATCGGCATGCTGCCCACGCTCGAACTCGACGATCTCGAACGGGGCCGGATCACCGCCAATCCCCGCTACGAAGCGCTCAACGAGCAGATCTTCGCGGCGCGCGGCGAGGACATCGAACTCGATCTCGACGGTGTGCCGTTGCCCGGCAGCGATGTCGTGGAAACCCTTCGCGCAGACATGAATTCGGTGGTTCCCGAGGCGGCCTGCACGTCCCTGCAGCTGCACCTGCGGATCGCCCCCGAAGATTTCGCGACGCACTGGAACGCCGCCCAGTGCCTGGCCGGAGCGCAGGTCGCGCTCGCGGCGAACTCGCCCTTCCTCGCCGGCAAGGCGCTGTGGCACGAGAGCCGGATCCCGTTGTTCGCGCAGGCCACTGACACGCGTCCGCTCGAACTGCGGAACCAGGGTGTCCGTCCCCGCGTGTGGTTCGGTGAGCGGTGGATCGACTCCGTCCTCGACCTGTTCGAGGAGAACTCCCACTACTTCACGGCTCTCCTTCCGGAGGTCTCGGACGTCGATCCGATGGCCGAACTCGACGCCGGCCGGATTCCCGAACTGCGCGAACTGCAGATGCACAATGGCACCATCTACCGGTGGAACCGGCCCGTCTACGACATCAGCGACGGCCATCCGCACCTGCGCGTCGAGAACCGTGTGCTCCCTGCAGGACCCACCGTCCTCGACACCATGGCCAACGCCGCCTTCTACTACGGGACGCTGCGCGCCCTCACCGACGCCGACGAGCCGCTCTGGCGCGACCTCAGCTTCGACGCCGCCGAGCGGAACCTCGTGCTCGGTGCGAAGTTCGGTCTCGACGCGAAGCTGTACTGGCCGCGCACCGGATGGGTCGGCGCCGACGAACTCGTGCTGCGGTGCCTGTTGCCGCTTGCGCACCAGGGCCTCGAGGCATACGGACTGTCGGCGGCGGTCCGCGACCGCTATCTCGGCATCGTCGAGGGGCGTGCACTGACTCGGCAGACCGGGGCGGCGTGGCAACGACGGCAGGTGGCCCGACGCGAGGCTGTCGGCGAGAACCGTCGCACCGCCCTGCTCGGGATGATGAAGGACTACGTGCAGAACATGGCCTCGGGTACTCCCGCTCACGAGTGGGAGTGACGGCCCTACAGTTGTAGGGTCCGCGTCACGGCCACCGTCGGCTGGACGACGACGCGATCCGCGGGTGGCTCGAAGCCGGCTACTTCGCCGAGATCGTCACCGAGATCGGCGACGCGGACGCCTAGGCGGCTCTCGAGCATGCTCAACGTCAGCTCGACCTCGATCCCGTCGGCGCCGGGAGCCCAGAACAGGAAACCGAAGTCGTCGGACGGTTCGGCGCGGAAGCCGTCCACCGTCGCGCCGTGGACGTGGGCGGTGGTGTTGTCGATCCACAACCCGACAGCCTGGGCGTTCCTCGGTGAGCTCAACCGCAGTCGTATCTTCCGGGCGCTTCCGCCGGTCGTGTCCTCGAGGATCTCGACCTCGGGCGCCTCGAGGTCGGCGACCGGAGCGGGTCCGTGGTACATCGGCCGGTGCTCCCGCCACGGGAAGGCGGTGGGGAGCGATTCGGGACCGGTGGTGAGCAGCCCTTCGCTCCAGTCGGATCTCGGGCCGTCCGGCGATCCCCACACCGCGGCACCCCGATCGGCGTCGAGCGAGTACCAAAGGTATTCCTGCCGGGGATCGGTCGCCCCGTCCCGGTTGAGGTAGCCGGCGAGCAGCGTGCCCACCACGACGATCGCGATCGTGCCGGTCGCGGAGACGACGAGCCCGCGGCTGGTCGACGCGAACGGCTCGCACAGCGGGAGTACCGCGGCGAACGTGAATGCAACGAACAGACCGGCCACCGGTGCCCCGTAGAGGAGTCCGGCGTCGAACGACACCAGCACGGCGGGCAGGCCGAAGATCAGCGAGCCGAGCGCGCCGAGGGCGATCGCGACGAGCGGCCACACCGTGTCGTCCTGTGGGAGAAGCAGCGCCACCAGCAGACCCAGCGCCGTCGGCAGGACGAGTACGAGCATTGTCAGCGGCACACCGGCGAAGGGGATACCGGCGAGAGCGAGCACCGCGACGAGCGTGAACGCTCCGCACGTGAGCGCGGCGGCCGGACGGCCGCGACCCCACCACGATCGCGCGACCAGCAGTACACCAAGGGCCGCGACGACCGCCGCGAACTGGAAGACACCCGGCCGGTAGGGCTCGTCGGCGACCGGCGCGGCCATGCCCGGATCGACGGTCTGCACGATCCACCACGGCAGCCACGCTGCGCCCGCCGCGAGGACGGCGGCGAGCAACGACACGGCCACGGCAGCGCCGGCCTGCCAGGCCGACGTCTGGCCGCGGCGCACCCGCAGCACGACGATCGCCCCCACGACGCCTGCCAGCACGATCGCCCCGACGACCTCGGCCCACCGCGGCGCGTGGAGCAGTCCCCAGGGCGCGGTCGTCACGACCTGGTCGCCGCCGTCGCCGACGGTCGCGAGATCGGATCCGGCGAGCGTGCGGGCCGTCGCGAGGGAGGTGTCGCCCATGTGCTGCAGTGACGTCCGGCTGAGACGGTCGGGGGTGTCGAGAGGGCTATGGTAGTACGCCGAGCCCGCGGAGATCGCGGTGTCGAGGGCGTGGTGGCCGTGCTCGGCGAAGCGGCGGTAATCGGTGTCGTTCGGCAGCGCCTCGAAGATCAGTTCGGTGAGGGAGTCCGCGTTCGCGCCCGGTGCCCCCGCCAGACTGTCGATCAGGACGCCGTTCGGTGAGGTGATCCGGAAGGTCGTCGGCGTACCGGCGTTCCCGCGCGCCTCGTGGTTGAGCACGACGACCGGACCTGCCCGGACGGACTCCGTGCCCACGAACCGGTGGGCGCCGAGCAGACCGTTCTCCTCACCGTCGGTGAGCAGGACGACGACGTCGTTCCGCGAGGGAGGACCGGACTCGATGGCACGAGCGACCTCGATGACCGTGCCGACGCCGATCCCGTCGTCGCTCGCGCCGGGGGAGCCCCGGACCGTGTCGTAGTGCGCGGCGAGCACGACGGTGCCGGTGGGATCGGTACCGGCTCGGGTCGCCACGATGTTCTGCACGCGGGCACCGCGCTGGGTCGCCTCACCGGACCGCGCCATCCATCCGACGCCGGAGTCGACGCGGGTGGACCACCCGAGATCCTCCAGGGCTGCGACGAGATGGTCGCGGGCGGCGGCGTGGGCGGTCGACCCGGGCGGTCGTGGGCCGGTGGCGATCGCGTCGATGTGTTCACCGGCGCGGGCGGCGCTGAAGACATCGGCGGGTGCATCGGTTCCGAGCGGCTCGTCGGACGCGGGGAACAGCGCGACGAGGCCCGCCACGAGAAGGACTCCGATCAGCGCGAGGACACTGCTACCCAGTGCCTGGAATCGGCTACGCGGGGACGGGGCCGGGTGGCGAACAGCCGCGGCGGAGTCCATGGGTGCAGCCTAGCCGCGAATGCAGCGGTGCCCCGGCAGACTCGGCCGGGGCACCGCGATCGGATCAGGAGGCAGGCGCCCAGCTGTCGGGCCCGAACACCTCGTAGTGGATGTTCTCGGCCGGGACGTTGCGCTCGATCAGGGCCTCGCGCAGCGAGAGCATGAACGGCAGCGGGCCGCACAGGTAGGCCTGGGTCTTCGGATCGAGCGGCAGATCGGAGATGTCGGCACGTCCGACGCGGACCGTCTCGAGCGGCCGGCGGTTGCCGAGGTCCTCGTACCAGCGGTACAGCTGGGCCGACGGGATCTTCTCGGCAAGGGTCTCGAGCTCGCGGCGGTGGGCGTGGCTCGCGACCGACCGGTCGGCGTGCAGGACCGCGACGGGACGCTCGTCGCCGACGCCGGCGAGATGATCGAGCATGCCGATCATCGGGGTGCATCCGATGCCGGCGGACGCCAACAGGATCGGGGTGTCGTCCTCGGTGAGTACGAGATCGCCGAAGGGAGTGGTGACTTCCAGCTCGTCGCCCTCGAAGATGTTGTTGTACAGGAAGTTCGACACCTCACCGGCGGGAAGCACGGTGCCGTCGGGTGCGGTGGTCTCCAGGACCCGCTTGACGGTGATACGCCAGTCGCCCTTCGCGGGTGCGCTCGACAGGCTGTACTGACGGATCTGGCGGGCGCCGTCGGGGAGGCGGACGCCGACCGAGAGGTACTGGCCCGGACGGAAGGTGGGCAGCGGGGAACCGTCGAGCGAGGTGAGCACGAACGAGACGGTGTCGGCGGACTGGTGGACGCGGTCGGCGACGCGGACGGTGCGCCAGACGTCGCCGGCCTCGACACCTGCGGCCCGGTACAGATCGGCCTCCATCGAGATGAGGGTATTGGCCATCAGCCAGTACAGCTCGTCCCACGCCTTCGCGACTTCCGGAGTCACTGCCTCTCCGAGGATTTCGACGATCGCCTCGAAGAGGTGCTTGTGGACGATCCAGTACTCGTCGGGCTTGATGCCGAGCGAGGCGTGCTTGTGGGCGATGCGGGACAGGATCGCCTCGACACGGGCGGGATCGGGATCGAGCTGGAGCGTCGCGAAGGCCGCGATCGATCCGGCGAGTGCCTTCTGCTGCTCACCCTGCTTCTGGTTGCCGCGGTTGAACAGATCGCGTTCGAGCTCGGGATGGGCGGCGAACATCTTGCTATAGAACAACGGGGTGATGTCGCCGATGGCGGCTCCCACCGCCGGGAGGGTCGCGGCGATGACGTCCTTGGATTCGGGTGAGAGCGGCATGGTGTGTCTCCTCGTGTGTGTCGTGACGGGCTGCACCGGCAGCCTCGCCGTGGGTCAGCGGCCGGTGGGTGGTTCGAGGGTGAGCAGGACCGGACCGGCGTCAGGGGTCGCCAGGTCGGCGATCGTGACGTCGTCGAGAGCGGCGTAGAAGGCGTCCTGTGCGGTACGCAGCTTCGAGCGCAGGTTGCAGCCGTGACGCAGGGGGCACGGCTTCGCTCCTTCGCACTCGACGACTTCTTCTTCACCTTCGAGGGCTCGGGTGAGCCATCCGAGGCTCGCCGTGCGGCCGAGTTCGGTGACGGTCAGGCCTCCGCCGCGTCCGCGGCGGGTGGCCACCACCCCGAGCTCGCCGAGTCGGGCGACGACCTTCGTCGTATGTGCGTACGACAGATCGAGCTGGTTTGCAATCGTTCTGGTACCAGGCATACTCCCCGCCGGGCCGGCGACGAGATGCATCACAACTCTCAGTCCGAGATCGGTGAACCGGGTGAGTTGCATGGCCCTACGCTAGTAAATTCGCATTCGCGATGACAATTTTATGTGACGCACATCGCTGTCGATGGAATGCATTGCCACCGAAGGAATCCCGATGTGATGACCAAAGTCCGTATCCGGACGTACCGGATCCGACTAGCCTCACGGACGTGAAACCTCTCGGTGAAGCACCCCGCGACCACAACCACGTAACCGTCGGTGCCGACGGTTCCCCGGCCTCCGAGCGGGCGGTGAGGTGGGCTGCCGCCACCGCGGCCGGCCGGAAGATCCCACTGCATCTCGTCCACGCGGTGGACTTCGCACCCTCGGGTTGGACAAAACTTCCCTTCTTCCGCCCCTCGCAGGTCTTCGAATGGAGCGAGGCCGAGGCTCAGGCACTCCTGAAGGAGGCTGCAGAGACCGCCGAGGCGGTGGCGCCGAACCTCGAGATCACCGCCGAGCTCGCCCTCACCGGAAGCGCCAAGTGGCTCGTCGAACTGTCCCGCACGTCGCGCATGATCGTCCTCGGGGCCACCGGCAGCACCAAGATGGGGGAGGCCTTCCTCGGTTCCACCCCGGTCTCCGTCGCCGGTCATGCCGAATGCCCGGTCGTCGTGGTGCGGGGACCGGAAGGGCCCGTCCCCGACGAGCGACCCGTCGTCGTCGGCGTGGACGGCAGCCCCGCGAGCCGCCAAGCGGTCGATCTGGCGTTCGAGGAGGCATCCTGGCGCAGGGTCGACCTCGTCGCCGTCCACGTCTGGAGCGACCTGAAAGTCGGGGAGATCGACGAGTCGCCCCTCGACTTCGATCCCCGCGCGTTCGAGGAGTACGAGCACTCCCTGCTGTCCGAGTGCCTCGCGGGCTACGGCGAGCGCTATCCGGACGTGACGGTCCACCGGAAGGTCTACGTCGACGGCCCCCGCGCCCATCTGCAGTCCTGGAGCGAGAAAGCCCAGCTGGTCGTGGTAGGGACTCGCGGCAGGGGAGGCTTCAAGGGGATGGTGCTCGGTTCTACCGGAAACGCGCTCATGCGCGAGGCGCGCTGCCCGGTGATGGTGGTGCGACCGGTCACCTCCTGACGGCGGTAGTGTGCGGGGCACATGGACGATCGCGCCCCCGAACGGGGGTGTGCAGCAGGGACGAAGGTGGCGCATGCGCATCGGGATGGGACTGAACTACAGCGGAGGTTTCGCGGAGACCGCGGCGGAGGTGGCCGACCTGGAGAAGGCCGGCCTCGACATCGTGTTCGTACCCGAGGCCTATTCGTTCGATGCGGTGAGTCAGCTCGGCTATCTGGCGGCGAAGACCTCCCGGGTCGAACTCGCCTCCGGCATCCTCCAGTTGTTCACCCGGACACCGACGCTCACTGCCATGACGGCGGCCGGTCTGGACTTCGTCTCCGACGGCCGATTCGTGCTCGGTGTCGGCGCGTCGGGCCCTCAGGTCATCGAAGGTTTCCACGGCGTTCCCTACAACGCGCCGCTGGGTCGCACCCGCGAGATCGTCGACATCTGCCGGCAGGTGTGGCGCCGCGAGAAGGTGGACCACCAGGGCAAGTACTACCAGATCCCGCTGCCCGAAGACCGCGGCACCGGACTCGGCAAGCCGCTGAAGATCATCAACAAGCCTGTGCGCGAACGTATCCCGATCATCATCGCGTCGCTCGGCCCGAAGAACGTCGAGATGACCGCCGAGATCGCCGAGGGCTGGCAGCCGCTGTTCTATTACCCGGAGAAGGCCGCCGACGTGTGGGGCGAATCGATCGCGAAGGGCAAGGCCAAGCGCGATCCCGCACTCGGCGACCTGCAGATCTACGCGCAGACCCCGCTCGCCATCGGCGACGACGTCGACCACATGCTCGACTGGGTCCGGCCCATGGTCGCGCTGTACGTCGGCGGCATGGGCGCCAAGGGCAAGAACTTCTACAACGACCTCGCGATCCGCTACGGCTACGCGAAGGAAGCCGAGACCATCCAGGAGCTCTACCTGGCCGGCAAGAAGGAGGAGGCGGCCGCGGCGGTGCCCGTCGAACTGCTCCGCTCGATCTCCCTGATCGGTTCGGAGGGCTTCGTGCGGGAGCGAGTCGCTGCCTTCGCGGAGGCCGGGGTCACCACCCTCAACGTCACCCCCTTCGCGGCCGACACCGCAGGTCGTGTGCGACTGATCGAACAGCTGCGGCAGATCTGCGGCTGACCCACCGAGAAAGGTTCCTCGTGCGATGACCGAGAACAAGCCGATCGTCGTGGCCGTCGACGGATCCGACGCGTCCACGACCGCGGTGCACTGGGCGGCACGGACGGCTGCGATCCGCGGCCTGCCGTTGCGCATCGTCACCGTCGTGCACATCCCCGCCTTCTACTACTCCGAGCCCTACCTCGCGCAGAGCTTCCACGAGGAGATGAAGGCGACGGCCCGCGACCGGCTCGACAACGCGGCCGTGCTCGCCCGGCAGATCATCGACGAGAACCGTCACGGGAACGTCGAGATCACCACCGAACAGCTCGAAGGCAAGGTCGTTCCCACGCTCATCGCACAGGCCGAGCACGCCGACCGGCTCGTCGTCGGCTCGCGCGGCCTCGGCGAGGTGAAGGGCCTGCTCGCCGGTTCGGTCTCCACGGCGGTCGTCTCGCACGCGACGGCGCCCGTCGTCGTGGTGCGGGGCCGCACCTTCGACGGTGCGCCGCCGACAAAGGGGCCCGTCGTCGTCGGTGTCGACGGCTCGGTCTCGTGCCGCGACGCGGTGGAGGTCGCGTTCGAGGAGGCATCCGCACGCGGCGCGACGCTCGTCGCGGTGAACGTGTGGAGCGACGTGAGCGTCCAGCCCTCGCTCGGCGCCGTCCCGGAGGACCCGCACTGGAGCCGGATCCAGACCGGTGAGGAGATCGTGCTCGCCGAACGTCTCGCCGGATACCAGGAGCGGTACCCGGACGTCACCGTCGAACGTGTCGTCGCCCGCGACCGGCCGGTGCGAGTGCTCAGCGAATACGCCGAGGCCGCACAGCTTCTCGTGGTCGGAACCCGCGGACGCGGCGGCTTCAAGGGGTTGCTGCTCGGCTCCACGAGCAACGCGCTGATCCAGACCGCGGACTGCCCGGTCCTCGTCGTCCGGTCGAAGCAGACCGAGGACTGATCCCGGACGAGGGAGCGATGCGAGGCGTCACCCGAAGTCGTCGACGCCCCGCTCGCGCAGTTCCCTCCACGCGTCGGCCGGATGCACGCCGCGGCTGATCGCGCCGTTCTCGATGAGCACCCCGAGCATCTGCGAGAGTACGAACGCGACGTCCTCGACGCGCCCGCACTCGTAACGGGCGGACAGCCACCCGGAGACGTTGCCGGCCTTGGCGGCCTGCGCCATGTCCAGGGCTGTGCGGAACAACTCGCGGGTCGGATCGTCGATCGGCTGCTCGGTCGGTGCACTCATCGTCGCTTCACTCTCCCGTTTCTTCAGAAACCCACACGCAGGACGACCAGCGGAACGACCGTCAGGTCGAGCATCTCGGCCAGGCGCGACCCGGCGTCCTCCACCCGCAGGGGATGCGTCAGTACCGATGCCGACAATCGCGCGTCGATCGCCGCCAGCCAGCACCGTTCGACGGCCGCGCCCACCCAGATCAGATCGGCCGGTGAGGTCGACGGTGCGGAGAACAGCAGCACCGACTCGCGCGCGATCGCCGATGCCAGCGCATCGACGTCCGGGATCCCTGTCGTGACCAGGGCTTCGCCCGCCGCGCCCTTCCCATCGAGGGTCGCACTCCACGTGGTGACCACCTCGGAGTTGCCGCGCGGCTGCCAGTGGGAGGTCCACGAGAACATCTCGCGCTGATAGTGCGGATGACGTCGGCAGGCCTCCGCCGCATAGGCGAGCACCTGCGCCAGGGCGACGGCCTCGTCGGCGGCGAGCAGACGCACGTCGACGTCGGGTATCTCCCCGGCCGCGGCGACGACGTCGGCGAGCGTCTCCGTCGGCACCGGGATGTCGGTGAACGATTCGCGATGGCTGCGCCGATGCGAGATGGCGGCGTACAACCGTAGGTCGCGGCTGCTCGGGGTACCCGAGCCGAGCGTCTCGATCCGGGCGATGAGCTCCGGACGTTGCGGATCGGGCAGCACGGAGGTGCGCGATCTGTTTCCGAGGACTCGGATCGCGAGTTCGAGGTTGGTGAGGGCCGCGCCGCACGAGATCAGCCGGTCGACACGCAGCGGGTCCGGGCCCGGCTCGGCGAATTCGAGGCGTTCCTCGAGTTCGGCGCTGTGATCGGGCAGGCGCAGATTCCATGGTTGCGTGTCGTGCACGGAGGGTGCTTCCACCACCGCACGTGCGATGATCTCGGTGTCGCCGAGCGACCAGGTTCCGGCATCGACTGTCACGACATCCTCCTCGTCGGCTCGTTCGTCCCGCATGTTCGCTTCTACGTTCAGCGTCTCCCGAGCAGCGTCCGCGGGGGAGGGGGAGAAGGTCCTGATATGGATGTCGAACGGCCCCGCGGACGTGGGTATCGCGGTACACCTGGGACAATGACGGGACAGCATGTCAACGAAAGGTGCCCGAGATGACCCGCGTGTTCCTCGTCGACGATCACGAGATCGTGCGGCGCGGCCTGGTGGATCTGCTGAGCAGCGTGCCCGACTTCACCGTCGTCGGTGAGGCCGCCTCGGTTGGGGAGGCCCTGGCCCGTGTGCCCGAGAGCGGTGCCGACGTCGCGGTGCTCGACGTGCGGCTTCCCGACGGCAACGGTGTCGAACTGTGCCGCGAGCTGCGTACCCGCATGCCGGGTCTGCGCGCTCTGATGCTCACCTCGTACGCCGATGACGAGGCACTCTTCGACGCGATCATGGCGGGTGCCTCCGGGTTCGTGCTCAAGCAGATCCTCGGCACCGACCTCGTCTCGGCGATCCGCACCGTCGGCGAGGGCGGCTCGTTGCTGGACAGCCGCGCCACCGCCGCCCTCATGGAGCGGATCCGGGCGTCGCGCACGGCCGATCCGCTGGCCGAGCTGTCGGAGCAAGAACGCGCCGTCTTCGAACTCATCGGTGAGGGCCTGACCAACCGGGAAATCGCCGAACGGCTGTTCCTCGCGGAGAAGACTGTGAAGAACTACGTCTCGCGGCTGCTGGCGAAGCTCGGCATGCAGCGCCGCACGCAGGCCGCGGTGCTCGCCACCGAGCTGCGCAACGAGCGCGGCAAGCCGACGTCCTAACCCGATGCGGGCGGGACCCGTTCCGTCAGAGCGGGACCGCCCACAGCACCCGGGTGCCGCGCGGGTGGGCCGGACCGATCTCGCACGACCCGCCGCACTGCACGGCGCGCCGCTCGAGGTTCGCCAGCCCGCTGCGGCGAGGCATGTCGGGCAGACCCGTGCCGTCGTCGAGGATCTCGATCCGGAAGTCGTCCTGAACCGAGACCGACACCGAGATGTTGTCGGACTGGGAATGGCGCAGCGCGTTGCTCAGCCCTTCGCGGAGCACGGCCTCCGCGTGTGGGTGGATGCGCATCGGCACCAGCGTGTCGATGGGTCCGACGAACTGCACGTTGGGCGCCACCGAGGAGTGGATGCTCAGATCGCCCACGACGTCCAGCAACCTCCGGCGCAGACTGTTCGACGCCGCCGCGCCGGTGGTGTGCAGATCGAATATGGTCGTGCGGATCTCGCGCACCGTCCGGTCGAGCTGCTCGATCGCGTGGCGGATCACCTCCACCACGCGTGCGGTGTCCGCCCCGTCCGCGGTCGCGCTCTGCAAGCTCATACCCGTGGCGAACAGGCGCTGGATGACGTTGTCGTGCAGGTCCTGTGCGATGCGATCGCGATCGGCCAGCACGTCGAGCAACCGCTTCTTGCGTTGCTGTTCGGCGAATTCGAGGGCCACGGCCGCGAGGTTCGCCATGGATTCGAAGCGGGCCACGTCCTCGTCGTCCCACGGTTCGGTACCGGCCTCGCGGGTCGCGACGAGCACACCCGTGACCGTCGACGTCGCCGACAGCGGCAGCACCACCGCGTGTCCTTCGTCGCCCTGCTCCATCGGTGGCAGTCCCTCGAGGGTATCGAGGTGCATCGGCTGCCTGCTCTTGAGCGCTTTCAGCACAGGCGATCCGGTGAGATCGAAACGCTTGTCCTTCCCGCACGGCGCCGCGGGGGACGCGGCCTGCAGGCGGCCGTGGTGGCCGTCGACGAGCATCACATAGGCGCCCGCACACCGGGCGAGTTCGCGGACCTGGCCGGTGAGCATCGACAGCGTCTCGTCCACCGACCCGCCCATCAGCAGCCGGGAGTTGATGGATGCCATTGCGGTAAGCCATCTCTCGCGGTCGAGGGAGCCCTCGAACAGGCGCGCGTTCTCGACGGCCACACCGGCGGACATCGCGAGCACCTTGAGGATCACCTCGTCCTCTTCGGTGAACTCGGGTGCGCCCAGCTTCTCGGTGAGGTAGATGCTGCCGAAAACCTTGCCGCGCACCATGATCGGAGTTCCGAGGAAGCTCTTCATGGGCGGATGGTTGGGCGGGAAACCGATGGAGGCGGAATGCTTCGACAGGTCGCCGAGACGGACCGGCCGGGGATCGTTGATGAGCAGACCGAGGATGCCCCGGCCCTCGGGCAGATGGCCCATCACCTCGCGCTGCGTCGGATTGATCCCGACGTACACGAACTCCGACAGGCCACCGTCGGCGGCGCGCACGCCGAGCGCGCCGTAGCGGGCGTCGAGAAGGGCGGTCGCGGCGGAGACGATGCGCTGGAGCATGGAGTCGAGTTCGAGACCCGATCCCACGACGAGCACCGCTTCGAGCAGTCCGCGCAGGGTCGTCGGGGCGTCGACGGAATCGTCGAGCCGGTCGCGGAGCTCGGCGAGCAGCGTGTCGATGGCGACGTCGGTGGGTTCGATCATGACTTCTTCTCTTCCAGCAGGTGCAGCGCCGCGGACACGGCGGATTCCGAGGGATCCGTCTTCGCGCGGCTCAGGTCGTGTGCGGCCCCGGTGACCTCGATGACAGTCGTGGCCGCGGGCAGGAGATCGAGTGCCTCCCGCAGTTCGTCGAAGGTACCGAAGGGGTCGCGGTCGCCGTGGACGAACACCGTGGGCACCGAGATCTTCGGCAGGTGCTCGGTGCGCAGCTTCTCCGGCTTGCCCGGGGGATGGAGAGGATAGGACAGCAGGACGAGGGCGTCGGCGATGCCGGGTTCGTCGGCCGCGAGCATCGACGTCTGCCGGCCGCCGTAGGAGACGCCGCCGAGCAGTAAGGGCCCGGACACGCGGTCGCGCAGCTCCGCGGCCGCGGCGGACACACCCTCGCGGTCCTCCGCGGCGCGGGACGGCTGCGGGGGTCCCTTGGGCTTGCGACGGCGGAACGGCAGGTCGTAGCGCAGGGCGAGGAAGCCGGCATCGGCGAACCGGGAGCACATCAGCTGCAGGATCCGGGCGTCGCAGTTGCCGCCGGCGCCGTGCGTCAACGCGACGGCACCCCGCGGACTGCCCTCGGGAAGATGCAGGTGACCGGCCACGGTGCCGGTGTCCAGCGGTTCGACATTCACACCGATACGGTAACCGCCGCGTCGGCGACGGCACCGGTGACGAAGCCGTAGACGCTCTTGTGGAGGACGTCGATCGCCAGCTCGGAACGGGGCCACGTTTGCGGGGGTGCTCCCACGCCGGTCGCGTTCTCGAGGATCTGGTCGTTGGTCAGACGGACGACGGTGAACTTCGACGATGCGAGCGGCCCCCGCAGGCCCACCTCGGCCATGACCGAACGCAGGACGCCGAGGGCGATATCCTGCCCGAAGTGCATCGCCCAGTTCAGGGCGGTCGAGCGCTGTCCGGCCGATTCCGAGGCGCCCGTCAACCGTGCGAGTACGCGGCCCGGCACGTGGGAGTTCGGTCGCCCGGTGACGGCCTGCTCGATCTTCTCCCCGATGGTCATGGCGGCCACGCCGGCCGCACCGGCGACCAGGCCTGTGGCCCTGGCTGTCGTGCTCGCCGTCCGCTGGTACGGCGGGATGGGGCGGGCCCGAGCACGGGCGGTCACCGTCGGTCGCGCTCGACCGGCCGTATGAGCCGTACCCACATGCGGTGCAGCATCGCGGCGAACACCGCGACCCAGGCCGCCACCGCGACCCACAATTCGGCGGCGCCGATCGCGCCGACCAGTGGCAGATCGTCGGCGCGACCCAGATACATCCCCGCGATCGCGTACATGCCGAGCGGGAAGACGATCGACCACAGGGACGAGTCGTAGTCCAGCCGCACCCGGTGGACGCGGTGTCGCCACCAACCGGCCGCGACGAGCGGGGGGAGCAGCCACGTCGCGAAGACCCAGATGACGACGGCGAGGCCCGCGATCAGTCCGCGGGTCGCGTCGACCATCGGTGCGTCGTCCATCTCGACGATCCGTGAACCCGCCACGACGGTGATCGAGCACGCTCCCATCGACACCCAGTAAGGGGCTCTCCGCATTTGAGCGGGGCGTGTGCTGATTC
>NZ_JCAXDU010000018.1:0-106241 GCF_059759155.1 Rhodococcus sp. GQ147 | reverse complement strand
AGTTGAGGGGGTGGGTGGCTGAGCGCGTCGGTCGCCGGATGAAAGTCGAGGCCTTCCGATGATGGAAGCTCTCACACTGACCATCCGCCGGAAGACCTCGACGTGCACCACGCTACCTTCGCGACCCCCGACCTGACCGTCTTCTTCCACCTCGACGAGCTCGGTCTTGTGGCCGTCGGTCAGC
Organism: Rhodococcus sp. GQ147; assembly: GCF_059759155.1. Taxonomy (NCBI): domain Bacteria; kingdom Bacillati; phylum Actinomycetota; class Actinomycetes; order Mycobacteriales; family Nocardiaceae; genus Rhodococcus; species Rhodococcus sp. GQ147. The sequence goes on along the minus strand of NZ_JCAXDU010000018.1, from coordinate 106,057 downwards.
TGCTCGAGCCGGATCGCGCGGTGATCGAGTGCCGCGTCGCCGAGCCGGACCCGTGGTGCCGGGGATGCGGTAGCCGGGCGCTCTCGCGCGGGACGGACACGCGGCGTCTCGCCCACGAGACATCCTCGCGTTCTTCGACCGGACCGGCACGTGCAACGGCCCGACCGGGACCGTCAACGGGTGCCTGGAGCGCCTCCGCGGCTCGGCCCTGAACTTCCGGAACCTGACGAACCTCATCCGGTCGAGACAGCTGAGGAAGGCTCCGCTTCGGTGCGCCTGGTGGACACGCACGCTTCCGAATAGCCCTGTGGCTCGGGACCATCCGTCCAGCGCTGGGGCGAGTTTCGACAAGCCTCCCGCTAGGTCCACCGTTCGGAAGACATTCCTCGCGGGAGACTTCCTCGCAGCAGCTCTTCTTGTCGTTCTGCAGCGGCCCCGCGCGTCGCGAGGCCGCTGCATTCTCACGATCTCAGCCCGCCGAGCCGGTGGACGTGTACAGCGTCATGCCCCAACCCACCGTCGTGCGCTCGGGTTCCGCGAGGCCGGCCGCCTCGAACAGTGCCAGGTGGTCCTCGTGCGTACGACCACCGCCGCCGCTGAGCGCGAAGTCGACGAGATCGTCCTCGTAGTCGTGCTCACCGGCGATGTCGTCGAGCACAGTGCCGAAGACGAGGACCCGGCCGTCCGGATTCAGTCCCGCCGCCGCCTGCTGCAGCACGTGCACGGCGTCGGCATCGGGCAGTTCGTTCAACCGCCCGGTCAGCAGCACCGCGTCGACCGGTTCGGGGCGGGTTTCGAGCATGCTGCCCGGCGTATAGGCGACGCGCTCGTGCTCGCCGTGGACGCGACGCAGGACCTCGATCTCCGACGGCGCGGCCACCACGGTCGCCCGTACCCACGGATTCGCCGTGACGAGGGCGTGGGCGTAGGAACCGGCGGCCTCACCGGAGACCGCGATCGTGGAGACATCGGAGGGCACCTTCGCCGCGAGGGCACTGGCGAAGTAGACGGCCATTTCGGCTTCCTGCTCGTACCGATCCGTCAGGAGAGCGGTGTCGTCTGTGACGCGCTGCGCGAAGCTCTTGCCGAACCGATGTGCGTCGTCCCCGCGACCCGTGCGGACGGCAGCGAGCAGTGCGAGCATGCCCGCCAGTTCCCGCTGCGCGTGCACACCGTCGAGTCGCAGTTCCTCGAGGTGGTGGTCGTCCTCGAGTTCACGGCCGACGCCGGTGAGCCGGAACCGGCCCTCGCCCAGATCCTCGGCCACCCCCACGGCGACGAGATAACGGAGAAGTTTGCCCAGACCGGTGCGGTCGGTCCCTGTCTTGGCCACGAGTTCGTCGAGGGTGCGCGGCGACGCGTCGAAGGCCGTCGCCAGTCCGATGGTCGCTGCGACCCGCAGCGCGAAACCCGGTGCGATCTCGGCCAATTCGTCGAAACGGTCGCGTTCGTCCTCGGTCGCCTCGAAATCGGGCAGGGAGGCGTCGGCCTCCGACACCGCGACTTCCTGACGACGCCAGTAGCCGGTGACCTCCACCTGTTCCTTCGGCAGGCCCTTCTCATTGCGCAGCCACCGCCGGATCGGGGTGAGCGTGAGGGCCTCACCGGCCACCCACGCGAAGACCGTGCCGTCCCACCACTCGGCGGCCCGGAGGGCATCGAACAACAGGGTGGTCGTGCCCGGCTCGGCGCCGTCGCGGCTCAGCCAGGTCAGCTCCACACCGGCGGGAACGGGAAGATCCTGCCGATTCGAGTCGTCGGCGATCTCGACGAAGATCCGGCCGCGTGCACCCTCCGGCCAGTTCTCGAGCCAGCGCCCGATGGCCGGCAGCGCCGTCTCGTCGCCTGCCACGAGCGTCCAGTCCACGCCCTGCGGGTGTCCGGCCGACGACTTCGGTCCGGCGATCTGGATGGTCTCACCGGGTTCCGCGCGGTACGACCAGCTCGACGCGGGACCCACGCCGTGGCGCACGAAGTCCACGTCGATCTCGCCGGCGACCGGATCCCAGCGCCGGACGGTGTAGGTGCGCATGAGCAGCTTCGGATCGCGCGGCCAGTTCACCACGCCGTCAGCCTGGGTGGGGCCGAGGGCCTCGTCGAGTTCGGGATGCTTGAACATCAGCTTGAACTCGTCGTCCACACCGTCGGACCGGAACGCCTCCACCGGGAATCCGTTCGGCGCGACGTGCGCCCGCAACTGTTCGCCCCCGAGGGTCACCCGCCGCATCCCGGGGCTCACGTCCGTCACGCGGAGCACCTTCAGGTACCGCGTGGTGATCGGGAAGACCTCGAGGGGGCGAAGACTACGGGCCATGGGTGCGTTCTCCTCGGCAGGGGATCGTGGACGGCGGAACGACCGGTCTCTCCGCCCGCGCGGTGACCTGCGTTTAGGCGAACCTTACTTCAGAGGGCATCCGTCTGCCGCGACCCGTCCTGGCCCGCGCGACGACCGTTCGCGTACATCTCGTCGACGAGACTGGCGTACCGGGCGAGCACGCGATCCCGGATCGGACGCCCGGCCGGATCGAGATCGTCGGTCTCCAGCGGCTCGCTCACCGTGACGAAACGGCGGATGCGTTCCCACGGATCCGATCGGGCGTCGAGCTGTTCCAGCGCGGCCGCGACGACCGGTTCCGGCGCGGTGGTGAACACGAGACCGACGCAGTACGGGCGCAGCTCCCCGGCCACGACGAGTTCGCTGCCCGGACACATCCGGCGCCAGCGGTCGGCGAGCGCGGTGGGGCCGACGTACTTTCCGGTGCTGGTCTTGAAGGTGTCCTTGCGGTGCCCTGTCACGACGACGAATCCGTCGGCGTCGATCTCGGCGAGATCGCCCGTGTGGAACCAGCCGTCGGCGTCGAGCGCGGCGGCACTCTCTGCGGGATCGTCGTGGTAACCGGTCATCACTCCGGGACTCCGAATGAGGAGTTCGCCGGTGTCGGCGATCCGGACCTCCGTGCCGCGCAGTGGTCGGCCGACCGTGCCGGGGCGGTGCGCGCCGAGCAGGTTCGCGCACGACGGTCCGGAGGTCTCCGTGATCCCGTAACACTCGAGCACCGGTACACCGAGCTGCTCGAACCGCCGGGCGACGTCTTCGGACAATCGCGCCGATCCGGAGACGACGAAGCGGAGCCGACCCCCGAGCTCGTCCCGTTCCAGCCGGGCGATCTTCTCGAGCACGTGCGGGACCGATCCCAGGAAGGTCGGCCGGACCGTGCGCAGATTCGCGGTGACGCGGTCGGCGCGACCGTCGACGGCGGTGCTCACACCTGTGTGCATGGCCATGAGCAGCAACGACCGGCCGAAGACGTGCGCGAGCGGCAACCACAGCAACTGACGGTCGGACGACGAGATCATCCCGGTCTGCGCGACGGCACGGGCGCCGTAGGTCGTGCCCCGGTGGGTCAGGCACGCGCCCTTGGTGCGGCCGTCCTCGCACGCCGTGTATATCAGCGCGGCCTCGTCATCCGGGGACAACGCCGCGATCCGTCGCTCCACGACGTCGGGGTCGGTGCGCAGCAGACGGCGCCCTTCGTCGGCGAGCTTGTCGAGTCCGTCGATGCCCAGGACGTCGGTGGCGGCGACCGGCCGGTCGGCGACGGTGAGGACGGTGTGCGCACGCCGGATCTGCGACCGCACCTCGTCGTCGCGGGTCGCCGGGTAGATCGGGACGGTGACGCCGCCCGCGCACGCGATCGCGAGGTCGGCGACGACGGTCCGATAACAGGTCGTCGCGCAGATCGCGACCCGCGATCCGGCTCCCACACCCCGACCGATCAGTCCCGCCGCGAGGTCGAAGACCTCGCGGCGTACGTCCGTCCACGTCGAAGGACGCCACCGTTCACCGTCCGGGCGCAGGTAGGCGACGGAGTCGGGGGAGCGGGACACCCGGTCGAGCAGCAGACGCGGCACGGTCGCGGGGAACCCGTCGCGACCGTCGATCGCGGTCGCGGTGCCCGTCGTCGCGCGGGGGTCCGCCACTGTTCGCAGCACCTCCCACGGACGAGGAATCGATGTCGCCCCAGTGATCGGAATGCTACCGCCGGCCGGGGTCCGAGGGGCCGAAGTGGCGCAGTACGCGATGCACGCGTCGGCAGGGGCCGGGGCTCCTCCCGGGAAGGCGCCGGTGGACGCCGATATCGTGGGCATGTGAGTCCCGCTGCCCGTCGCCCTGAGGTCCTGATCGCCGAGCTGCGCGACGTCCTCACCGGTCCGCTCGCGGAGATCGCGCAGCGATTCTCCACCTATGTCGACGACCTCGCTCCGCACAGTGCCCTGGTGATCTTCACGAGGGAATGCACCGGCCGGCCGCGGAAGGTGGCCGGCGACCCGTCGATCGTCGACCGGGTGACCATCGCCGAGCTGGACCGGGTGCGGAACGACCTCGTCGCGGGGGAGATCCGCCGCGGCAGCTTCCGTCTCGCTGGTCGCGATCGTGAGGTGTGCGCGATCCTCGACAGCACCGACACGCTCCTGGTGTTCGTGCCTCGCGGGGCCCGGGCCACCTCCGCGGCCCTCGTTCTCGTGCGGGCGGCGTTCGGGGTGGTCGCGACCGGCATCCGGTTGCAGGTGCACACCGCCAGCCCGGCATATCTCGCGGAATCGCGGGCCGCCTCCGCGGAGCGGGCCCGCACCGTCGCCGAGCTCACCGAATCCCATGCCGTGACCCTCGAGACGATCCTCGCGACCCTGCGGTCGAAGGATCTCGACGACACCCGTGCCCGGACCACGGCGCGGGAGACGGCGACCGAGGCCCTGATCGGCCTGCGATCGGCGGTGGACCTGCACCGCGAACTCGCGGAGGAGGCACTGACCACCGCGTTCGCGCGACTCCACGGTGAACTGCGCGATCTGGTGCGGCACCGCCCGCTCGACCTGCAGATGGTCGCTCCGCCGGTGGGTGGACGGGGACTGCCCGGCGAGGTCGCGCACGCGGCCCGCGCGATCGCCCGGGGCGCCGTGCTGGCGATGTCCGGTCAGACCGACGTGACGCGGGTGCGCGTCGCGTGGACCTGCGACGACTCGACCCTGCTGGTGGACGTGCGTGACGACGGCAGCGGCGAGATCGACGTCGTCGAACTCGGGCGCCAGCTCCGCGACCGCGTCGAAACCCTCGGCGGTGGAATCGAATCCGAGTCGACCCCCGGCTGGGGCACACGGATCGCGGTGAGCTTCCCGCTCGACCTGCCGATCGCTGCGACGGACGGACCCGCTCTCGATGCGCTCGCCGCGCTCGCGCCCCGGGAGATCGAGGTCCTCGAACATCTCGTGGCCGGACGGCGCAACCGCGTCATCGCCGAACGTCTCGGCGTGAGCGAGTCGACGGTGAAGTTCCACGTGGCCGGCGTACTACGAAAACTCGGCGTCAGCACTCGCGGTGAGGCCGCGGCTCTCGGTGCAGAGGCCGGGGTCCGCGCCGCGGGCTGACGCCGAGTTCTCGGTCGGCGGGTGGCCCGTCGAGGACGGTCAGGCAGCCGGTGCCGGCGACGTGGTCGTCGGGGCGACGGTCGTCGTGGGCGTTCCGGAGGAGGTGGTCGACCCGGCGCCCGTGGTGGTCTCGCCCGTGGCCGGAGTCGTGGTCTCCGACGGGGTGGAGACCGGAGCCGTGGTGGTCATCGGGGTGGGCGTGGCTGTCGTCACGCCCGCTTCGGGTGCAGGCGGGGCCACCGGTGCAGCGGGGTCGCCTGCGGGAGCCGGGACAGCGTCGACGGGGGTGGGCACGCTGCTGTCGGCGACCGTCGCATCGTCGGTCACAGTCGAGGACGGCGAGGTCTCCGGCGTGGTGGACGCCTCGGCGGTCTCGGCCTTCGCCGTCTCCTCGGCGATCATCAGCACCGCGGCCTTGTCGACCTTGTTCGCATCGACCGCGTTGCCCTCCTTGGCCTGGCGGGCCAGGTGCTCGAGCCAGGCGGCGGCGTACTCGACGGTGGATGTGCCCTTGCCGTCGATGTCGTCGTCCCAGTAGTCGAAGTGGTGCCCGTAGTGGTCGTCGTTCTCACGGTCGTAGCCGAAGGTCTGGTCGTACGGGTCGGCAAGCACCACCGCGAGGGTGTTCTGGTTGCTCCGGATGAACCCGACGACCTCCTTGACGATCTTCTCCGGCAGGTACGCGAGGTTCGACAGACGCTCCGCGGGGATCGGCGCCTCGGCCCCGTCCTCACGGGTGGCGCCGGAGTCGGCGTCGGCAGCCACAGGCGTGGTGGGGCGGGCGGCGGGATCGTAGCTCGGGTCGGAGACCTTGATCAGCACCTCGAGGAAGGTCTCGTCCGACCGCATCCAGTCCGGATTCGCCGAGATGTCGGCGAGGGCGAGCAGCGCGACCCGGCCGACGACCTGGGCCAGGTCGGCACCGGTCGCGGGTGTCAGTCCCTCACGCTCGAGGGCGTCGCCGTTGACCTGACGACCCACGTTCGCGAGCAGTTCGATCAGCGCGATGTTCTCGGGTGCCGAGCACGTGAAGTCGCCCTCGGAGCAGAACGAGGCGACCTTGCCGGCGAGATGACCGAAACCACCGTTCGTGTCGGGGAGGACACCGCGTCCGGAAACGGCGTCGCTGCCCGGCTGGTAGGGGCGATCGAAGCCGTCGGGGTTCGTGCCGTTTTCCGCGCCGGGGAAGAAGCCTTCTCCGGCCTCGCGGCCCGCGTCGGAGAGGATGACCACGCCGCTGACGGCGTCGGGATCGATGATCTCCCAGGAACCGTCCTCGCTCTGCTCCTGCGCACCGATCTGCATCGCGGCGCGGCGCGCGACGTCCGCGCCCTCGCTGAACCCGACGATGGCGAACTGGGTGTCGGGGCAGGACCGCCGGATGGCCTTCATGACCTCGATGGTGTTCTCGGCGCCCTTGTTCACGGCGTTCTCGTAGCTGGCGAGGTCGGCCGGGTACTCGATGTAGATGGCCGCGTAGCCGTCGCCGGCCTCGTGGTTCTCGAGCGGTGCGCTGATGACCGGCTCGACCCAATGGCTACGGTAGGCGCCCTGCTGGGCGGCGGGAAGGCGGTTGCCGTTCTCGTCGACGAGCATCTTCGACTCGTCGCGAGGGATGTCACCGCGACCGCCGATACCCAGGCTGACCATGTCGTGACATTCGGTGGTCTTCGCCAGGCCGGCGAGGTACGGGTCGGCAACGGTGGGGGTGTCCTGTTGCGGAAGCACGATCGCGGCCGCTGCCACGACTCCGAGCGCGGTGGGGGCGAAGACGCCGGCGAGAATCCGCCGACGCGACAGCGACTTTCGAAGTGCCATGGGCCTCTACCAATCCGTTTCTGACCGAGGAATTGCCGGCCCGCCGAAGTGCGGCGGGTCGTAACGGATTTCGTGAAGGTCGCTCGCAGCGTTACATCGACACGGGTTTACCGAGGTGGCGACGGAGAAATGCAGGCGCGAACACCAAGCCGCGAAATCCAAGGGAAATGCGTCAATCGGACAATTCGAGTTCGCCGCTCAGCGACTGGCCGTTCGGCTGGGTCGGGCCCGCCGAACGATCAGGAGCAGAGCGCCGCGGGAGTGGCTAGGGTCGGAATCACCGGAAGTCGGAAACACCGGATACTGCCGGTCGCATCACGAAACGGAGACAGCATGTCGCAAACAGTCCGCGGAGTCGTCGCTCGCTCGAAGGGAGCGCCTGTCGAGGTCGTGCCCATCGTGATCCCCGATCCCGGCCCCGGTGAGGTCGTCGTCGCGATCGCCGCGTGCGGCGTGTGCCACACGGATCTGCACTACCGCGAGGGCGGCATCAACGACGAGTTCCCGTTCCTGCTCGGCCACGAGGCCGCCGGTGTCGTCGAATCCGTCGGTGAGGGCGTCGACTCGGTCGCCGTGGGCGACTTCGTCGTCCTGAACTGGCGCGCGGTGTGCGGCCAGTGTCGCGCCTGCAAGCGCGGTCAGCCGCAGTACTGCTTCGACACCTTCAACGCCACCCAGAAGATGACACTCGAGGACGGCACCGAACTCACTCCGGCGCTGGGCATCGGCGCGTTCGCCGACAAGACCCTCGTCCACGCCGGTCAGTGCACCAAGGTCGACCCGAGCGCCGATCCGGCCGTCGTCGGCCTGCTCGGCTGCGGTGTCATGGCCGGTCTCGGTGCCGCCGTCAACACGGGCGGAGTCACCCGCGGCCAGTCCGTCGCCGTCATCGGCTGCGGCGGTGTCGGCGACGCCGCGATCATGGGTGCGCGCCTGGCAGGTGCCGTCACGATCATCGCCGTCGACCGCGACGACAAGAAGCTCGAGTGGGCCACCGACCTCGGTGCCACCCACACCGTCAACTCCAGCGGGGTCGACGCGGTCGAGGCGATCAAGGAGCTGACGGGCGGTTTCGGTGCGGACGTCGTCATCGACGCGGTGGGCAGGCCGGAGACCTACAAGCAGGCCTTCTACGCCCGCGACCTCGCCGGCACCGTCGTCCTCGTCGGTGTACCCACCCCGGATATGACCCTCGAGATGCCGCTGATCGACTTCTTCTCGCACGGCGGCTCGCTCAAGAGCTCGTGGTACGGCGACTGCTTGCCCGAGCGCGACTTCCCGACCTACGTCGACCTGTACCAGCAGGGACGCCTGCCGCTCGAGAAGTTCGTCACCGAGCGCATCGGCATCGACGACGTCGAGAAGGCGTTCGAGACGATGCACCGCGGTGAGGTCCTCCGTTCGGTGGTGGTCCTGTGAGCACCTCGCCGATCCGCGTCGACCGGGTCGTCACGTCGGGCACCTTCGCGCTCGACGGCGGCGAATGGGAGGTCGACAACAACATCTGGCTCGTCGGCGACGACTCCGAGGTCGTGGTGATCGACGCCGCGCACACCGCGCAGCCGATCATCGACGCCGTCGGTGGACGGAAGGTCGTGGCGATCGTGTGCACGCACGCACACAACGACCACATCACCGTGGCGCCGGAGCTGTCCGAGAAGCTCGACGCGCCGATCCTGCTCAACCCGGCCGACGACGTGCTGTGGGAGATGACCCACCCGGGTGTCGCGCACGGCACGCTCGAGGACGGGGAGCGGATCCGGGTGGCCGGAACCGACATCCAGGCGATCGCCACGCCGGGTCACTCGCCGGGTTCGACCTGCCTGTACCTGCCGGAAGCGGGTGAGCTGTTCACCGGCGACACCCTGTTCTCCGGCGGACCGGGCGCGACGGGCCGCTCGTTCTCGGACTTCCCGACCATTATCGGGTCGATCCGCGACAAGCTGTTCGTCCTGCCCGCGGAGACGAAGGTGCACACCGGTCATGGCGACGGCACCACGATCGGCACCGAGTCGCCGCACCTCGAGGAGTGGATCAAGCGCGGCAGCTGATGCTGCCGGTGCGCGGTTCCGGCGGCGGTTGCCGTCGGAACCGCGTACGAGCGCACGGCTAGTCTCACCACCATGGCGAAGAAGCAGATCCCGGTGATCGTGGTGGCCGGATTTCTCGGCGCGGGGAAGACGACGCTGCTCAACCACCTGCTGCGCAACACCCGCGGTGCGCGGATCGGTGTGATCGTCAACGATTTCGGTTCCGTCAACATCGATTCGATGATGGTGGCGGGGCAGGTCGACTCGATGGTCTCGCTGAGCAACGGATGTCTGTGCTGCGCAGTCGATGTCAGTGACATGGACGCGATGCTCGACAAGCTCGCCCACCGCTCGTCCGATCTCGACGTGATCGTCGTCGAGGCGAGTGGACTCGCCGAGCCCCGCAACATGATCCGGCTCGTCGCCGGTTCGGAGAACGAATACGTCTCCTACGGTGGCCTCGTGCTGGTCGTCGACGCGGTGGAGTTCGACGCGACCGCCGAGCAGCATCCCGAGGTCGAACAGCACGTGGCGCTCGCCGATCTGGTGCTGATCAACAAGACCGACCGGATCGACGGTGAGGCCCACGACGATCTGCTGACGCGCCTGTGCCGGCTCAACTCCCGCGCCGCGGTCGTCTCGACCGATCACGGTCGCCTCGACCCGGCGTTGCTGTTCGACATCCCGGAGCGGCCGGGTCCGCAGCCGGGGGAGCAGCTCACCCTCGACCGGTTGCTCTACGAGCAGGACAACCACGAGCACACCCATCTGCACGACGGCTACGACGCGATCACCTTCGAGTCAGCAGATGCACTGCACCCCCGCGTGCTGGTCGATCTCCTCGAGAACCAGCCCGCAGGGGTGTTCCGTATCAAGGGATACGTGCGAGTCGCTGCCGGACTGGACACCGGCACCTATCTGTTGCACACCGTCGGCGACCACATCAGGTTCGAACCGGCGGGTCGCGGCGACGACGTGCCCGACGGGACGCAGCTCGTCGTCATCGGGGCCGATCTCGACTCCGACGACGTACGCGAGCGACTACGCCGCTGCGTGCCGACCGAACCGGTGTCCGCGGACGCGATGTACGCGATACACCGATTCACGCCCCGCTGAGGCGGAAGGCCGATTCATCCCGCTGAGGCGGAAGGCCGACTCACCCCCGCTGACGCGGGAGGCAGGCCCTTCGGCTCAGCGAGCGGCGGAGGTACGGCGCTGGGGACGACGACGGCCACCGGTGGCAGCTGCGGCGCCCTGACCGGCCGAACGCTGACCGCCGGCCGCGCGCTGCCCACCCGAGGAGCGCTGCCCACCCGAGGAGCGCTGCCCACCGGCGGAACGCTGTCCGCTCGACGAGGAACGCTGACCCGAACCGGAGCCCTGGCGGGGAGCCGACGAACGGCGGCTGCCGCCGTTGCGCTGCGGACGCGACGGCGCGGAAGCCTGCTTCGGTGCCGGCGCGACGTACGGCGCGATCTCGCCGACGAGCTTCAGCACGTGCTCGGAATCCGCCGTCACCTTGATGGGGGTGACGTCGATGGCGGCCTTGCGCATGATGGCCGCGAGATCCCTGCGCTGGTCGGGTAGGACGACGGTGACGACGTCGCCGGTGCTGCCGGCGCGGGCCGTGCGACCGGAGCGGTGCAGGTACGCCTTGTGCTCGGCCGGGGGATCGACGTGCACGACGAGTTCGACGTCGTCGACGTGGACACCACGTGCGGCGACGTCCGTCGCCACGAGCACCCGCGCCTCACCCGACGAGAACGCGGCGAGATTGCGGTCGCGGGCGTTCTGGGAGAGGTTGCCGTGCAGGTCCACCGCTGGGATGCCGGAGTCGGTGAGTTGCTTGGCGAGCTTGCGGGCCTGATGCTTGGTGCGCATGAACAGGATTCGGCGACCGGTTCCCGATGCGAGGGTGCGGACGAGGTCCTTCTTCGTATCCATGCCCGCGACGTCGAAGACGTGGTGGGTCATCGCGGCGACGGGGGAGGTGGCCTCGTCGACCGAGTGCATGACCGGGTTCTTCAGGAACCGCTTGACGAGCTTGTCGACGCCGTTGTCCAGGGTGGCCGAGAACAGCAGGCGCTGACCGTCTTTCGGTGTCGCCGTCAGGATGCGGGTGACGCCGGGCAGGAAGCCGAGGTCTGCCATGTGATCGGCCTCGTCGAGCACTGTGACCTCGATGTCGTCGAGCGCCACGAACTTCTGGCGCATGAGGTCCTCGAGGCGGCCCGGGCAGGCGATGACGATGTCGACGCCGCGACGGAGGGCCTCGACCTGGCGCTTCTGCGACACGCCGCCGAAGATCGTGGTGACCTTCAGACCCGACGAATGCGCGAGCGGTTCGATGGCCGCGGCGATCTGGGTCGCCAGTTCGCGGGTGGGAGCCAGGATCAGGCCACGCGGACGGCCTGCCGCCCGGGTGCTCCTGCCGGCGAGGCGAGCGGCGAGCGGGATCGAGAAGGCCAGGGTCTTACCGCTACCCGTGCGTCCGCGTCCGAGCACGTCACGACCGGCGAGGGTGTCGGGGAGGGTGTCCACCTGGATGGGGAAGGGGCTGGTGATCCCGGCGTCGTTCAGCGTGGCGACGAGCGGGCGGGGCACCCCGAGATCGGAGAAAGATGTGGTCATGGAACAGCGCTGCCTTTCGATGCGGCGTGTGTGCACTCGACGGACCGTGTGCCCGTGGTGCTGTGCGATCGCCGCAAGGAAGGCCGGTGCATCTGTGCGTACTGCATCTGTGCATGCGAGCCGGGCACGATCCCGGGCCGCCGGTATCCCACGACGGTGGGCGTCGTCGTGACGCCCGAACCATGTCACCCTACCGCACAGGGTGCGTCAGTCCCTGATGTGACTACAGACCCACCCACTCCGAGGCACCCTCGGTGAAGTGCTGACGCTTCCAGATCGGCACTTCGGCCTTGATGCGTTCGACCAGTTCGGCGCAGGTGGCGAAGGCTTCTGCGCGGTGTGGGGCGGCGACCGCCGCGACCAGCGCGAGATCGCCGATGGTGAGATCGCCCACTCGGTGCACCGCCGCGACCGGAAGCCCGGACTTCGCCGCGACGTCCTCGCAGCACCGCCGCAGGAACGTTTCGGCATCCGGATGTGCCTGGTACTGCAGCGCGGTCACCGACTGTCCACCGTCGTGATTGCGGACGACACCGGTGAAGAGCACCACCGCACCGTGTTCGGCGCCTGCCACCGCGGCGTCCACCGCTGCGGGATCGAGCGGTTCCGAGGAGAGCCGGGCCAGTAGTTCACTCATGAGCGCCGCCTCCTGCGACTTGTGCCAACAGATGGTCGAGGATCGGGTCGAGGGCGGCGAGACCGTCCTTCACCCCGCCGGGCGAGCCGGGCAGGTTCACGACGACCGTGTGGCCGACGAGACCGGCGACGCCGCGCGAGAGCACAGCGTGCGGGGTGGCCTCGAGTCCGCGCTGCCGGATCGACTCCGCGATGCCGGGCAGTTCACGATCGAGCAGGGCGAGAGTCGCTTCGGGGGTCGCGTCTGTCGGCGACGCCCCGGTTCCGCCGGTCGTCACGACCAGGGCAGGGCCCGGACGGACCGCGTCGGCGAGACCGGCTGCGATGTCGGCGTCCGCGTGGACGAGGGGACCGCGGACCGCGAATCCCTTGTCCTCGAGCCACGACCGGATGAGCGGTCCGGTGCGGTCCTCGCGGGTGCCCGCGGCGACACCGGTCGACGCGACGACCACGGCGGCGGAGCGTCCGGTCTTCTCCATGGGCTGTTCGCCGGCCCCGGGGGTCCCGTCCCGGCCGGGTGTGTCGTCACGGGTCCAGTGGCCGCGCTTGCCGCCCTCCTTGGAGATCAGCCGCACGCCGTCGAGAACGGCGGCCGGATCCACGGCCTTGACCATGTCGTGCAGGGTCAGGCCGGCGACGGCGACCGCGGTGAGCGCCTCCATCTCGACTCCGGTCGGGCCCTTGGTCTTCGCGGTGGCCTCGATCGTGATCGAGGTGTCGGTGAAGTCGAACATCACCTTCACCGACGACAGCGCCAGCTGGTGGCACAGGGGGATGAGCTCCCAGGTGCGTTTCGCCGCCGCGATGCCGGCGATGCGGGCCGTGGCCAGGACGTCGGCCTTGGGCATGTCGTCGGCGCGGACGAGCGCGACCACCTCGGGAGTGGTGACGAGTTCGCCTGCCGCCACGGCGATCCGTGTGGTGTCGGTCTTCGAGGAGACGTCCACCATGCGGGCGCGTCCCTGGTCGTCCAGGTGGCTGAGGTCGGTCACAGGATCCGTACTTTCACGAGGTCTCCGGCTTCGAGGGAGGTGGTGTCGGCGGGGATGTCGAGGAGCACGTCGGCGGCGGCGAGTCCGGCGACGAGATGCGACCCGTGCCCGCGGAAGGGGGTCACCCCCTTCTCGTCGAGTCGCCCGCGCAGGAACTGCCGGCGTCCCGGGATCGACGTGAGATCCTCGGTGAGCGGCAAGCTCTCGCACACGACGGGCGGATAGCCGGCGGCGGCCCGCAGTGCGGGTCGCGCGAACACCTCGAACGAGACGAGCGCGCTGACAGGATTGCCGGGGAAGGTCAGGATCGGCACGCCGTCGACCACGGCGGTGCCCTGAGGGCCGCCCGGCTGCATCGCCACCGAGACGAACTGCCCGCCCCGCGGCGCGAGCGTGTCCTTCACGACCTCGAAGTCGCCCTTCGACACTCCGCCGGAGGTGAACACGACGTCGGCGACGCCCACGGCATGTTCGAGCATCGTCACGAACTCCTCCGGATCGTCGTGGCAGTGGTCGATGGTCACGACGTCGGCACCGTTGGCCGACGCGCTCGCGGCCAGCGCCGGTCCGTTCGAGTTGAAGATCTGGCCCGGCCCGAGTTCGCTCCCGGCCGTGACGAGTTCGCTGCCGGTCGAGATGATCGCGACCCGCGGCCGTGCACGGACGGGGATCGAGGTGAGGCCGACGGCGGCGAGCGCGGCGATGTGTCGGGCGGCGAGGACCGTGCCCGCGGGAAGCAGCAGATCGCCCTTGCGGACGTCGGTTCCCGCCTCACGCACATAGGTTCCGGGCGTAACGCTGCGCTCGACGGTCACGCTGCCGGCGCCGTCCGAGTCGGGGGTGGTCGCACGGGTGTCCTCGACCGGGACGACGGCGTCGGCGCCGTCCGGGACGGGAGCGCCCGTCATGATCTTCAGCGCGTGCCCCGGTTCGAGTGCCGCGACGGTGTCGCCCGCGGCCAGCACGCCCTGGACGGGCAGGTCGGCGGGGGTCGACGCGAGATCGCCGGCGCGGACGGCGTAGCCGTCCATCTGGGAGTTGCGGAAGGGTGGCAGGTCCAGCGGCGACTCGACGTCCTCCGTGAGGGTGCGGTGCAGCGCGTGCGCGAGCGGCACACGCAATGGGCTCTTCTTCCGCAACGGGTCGAGCAACGCCGCCACGTGCTGTTCGTGTTCCTCCACGGACCGCCTGCCGCTCGTCATGCCGCCATCCTAGGCACACGAGGGCCGTGCCCCGCCGCCCACGACGCGCCGCGTGTGCCCCGTCTGTCCGGATGCGATGTCACGATCGGCGGTTGTGGGCATACTGGGCTGTATGAAAGCGATGGTCGTATGACAGCGGTGGACATGGGCATCCCGGTCGTGCGCGATCGCGCAGACGACGCGTCCGATCGGCCCGACGTGCCCGAGCTTCTCGATCGCTTCGGTCGCATCGCCCGCGACCTGCGCGTGTCCCTCACCGAGAAGTGCTCGTTGCGCTGCACCTACTGCATGCCGGCCGAGGGCCTTCCCGAGATTCCGCGCGACCAGCTGCTCGCGAGCGCCGAGATCGTGCGTCTGGTGGGCATCGCGACCGGTCGACTCGGTGTCCACGAGGTGCGCTTCACCGGTGGGGAACCGCTCATGCGCCGCGATCTCGAGGAGATCGTCGCCGGATGCGCGCAGCAGACGCCGGGGCTGCCGATCGCGCTGACCACCAATGCGGTCGGTCTCCGGCACCGTGCGCGGGCGCTGGCGGACGCCGGACTGACCCGCGTGAACATCTCCCTCGACACCATCGACCGCGAGCACTTCGCGCGGCTCACGCGCCGCGATCGGCTCGATTCGGTGCTCGACGGTATCCGCGCCGCGGTGGCCGCCGGACTGGGTCGGGTCAAGGTCAACGCTGTCCTGATGCCGGAAACCCTCGAAGGTGCGGCCGATCTGCTCGCGTGGTGCCTGGACGAGGGCGTGGAACTGCGGTTCATCGAGCAGATGCCTCTCGACGCCGATCAGAACTGGGCGCGCTCGCAGATGGTGCCGGCCCAGCAATTGCTCGACGTGCTCGGGCAGCGGTTCACGCTCACGGAGACCGAACGCGAGGACCCGTCCGCGCCGGCCGAACGCTGGCTCGTCGACGGCGGACCGGCGACCGTCGGGATCATCGCGTCGGTTACGCGGTCGTTCTGCAGCGACTGCGACCGCACGCGGTTGACGGCCGAGGGAACGGTCCGGTCCTGCCTGTTCAGCGACCGGGAGACCGACCTGCGCGCCGCTCTGCGGGGCGGCGCCACCGACGACGAACTCGCCGCGCTGTGGCGCGGGGCGATGTGGAACAAGTCGGCCGGACACGGCATGGACGCGGCGGACTTCGCGCCGCCGCAGCGGAGCATGGGAGCTATCGGTGGCTGAGGTGACGACGGGGATCGAGGTGCGGTACTTCGCGGCCGCAGCAGATGCGGCCGGACGCGAGAAGGACACGATCGACCTGCCGGAAGGCGCCGATCTCGGCACGCTGCGTGCCGTCCTCGTCGATCGTTACGGCGCCGATATGGAGCGGGTCCTGTCGGTGGCGGCCTTCCTGCTCGAACCCGGCGACGGCGGCACGGGCGAACTCACCCGGGACCTCGGCCGGCCGGCCGGGTCCCGAGTGGACGTCCTGCCGCCCTTCGCGGGTGGTTAATCCTCACGCCACCAGGTGTCGAAGGGCCCCACGGGCATCACGCGCTTGTGCCGCGTGTCGAGGAACTTGGCCTCGAGGCGCTTGGCGAGGTCGTCGGTGACGTCCTTGCCCTCGAGATAGTCGTCGATCTCGCTGTAGGCCATGCCGAGCGCTTCCTCGTCAGGCAGCGCGGGACGGTCGTCCTCGAGATCGGCGGTGGGGATCTTGATCCAGGTGCTCTCGGGTGCTTCGAGTTCGCGCAGCAGCGCCGCACCCTGCCGCTTCGTCAGACCGGCCAGGGGAGTGATGTCGACGCCGCCGTCGCCGTACTTGGTGTAGAAACCGGTCACCGCTTCGGCGGCGTGGTCGGTGCCGACCACGAGGTAGCCGAGTTCTCCGGCGATCGCGTACTGGATCATCATGCGTTCGCGGGCCTTGATGTTGCCGCGCACGAAGTCGCGCAGACGCGTCTCGGTGCCGTACAGCGCGCGAGCCGCTTCCGAAGCCGTCGCGTCGGCGCCGGGCTTCACATCCACACCGAGAGTGCGGTCGGCTCCGATGAACTCCAATGCGACGAGGGCGTCGTGCTCGTCGGCCTGCTTGCCGTAGGGCAGGCGGACCGCGACGAACTCCGCCGTGTGGCCCTCGGCGCGGAGCTTCTCCGCGGCGAGCTGGGCGAGCTTGCCGGCGAGGGTGCTGTCTTGCCCGCCGCTGATGCCGAGCACGAATCCCTTCGCGGGAGTGCTGCGCAGGTAGTCGGCGAGAAACTGCACCCGCGCGTCGATCTCGGCGCGCGGGTCGATGGAGGGTTTCACCCCGAGTTCTTCGATGATCCGATCGCGAAGGTTCGTCATCTTCACGACCCTAGCGTTCCTGTGTTACTGCTGCGATACAACGGAGAAGAGGGTGGGCGAAGAGGGCGGGACGAAGTGTGCGGTCGGGCAGACTCTTCGGGGTGAGCACCGGAGACGTCTTCCGCAAACACGACCCGCACACCCATCCTGATTTCTTCCGGGCCGAGGCGGCCGGTCTGGCCTGGCTCGCCGAGGCCGGTATGCCGGTGGTGGCGGTGCGGTCGGTGAGCGAGCACCACATCGAACTCGAGCGGATCGCCGAGGCATCCCCGTCCGCCGAGGCCGCACGGGAGTTCGGTGCGGCACTCGCCCGGATGCACGACGTGGGCGCCGCCGGTTTCGGTGCGGCACCCGACGATTACGACGGGCAGCTGTTCATCGGCCGCCGCCCCATGAGCCGCACCGTGCACGACACCTGGGGATCGTTCTACGTCGCAGAGCGGGTGCTGCCCTTCCTGCGCATCGCGGTCGAGGCGGGCAGCGTCACCGGCCGTCAGTGCCACGAGATCGAGGCCGCCTGCGATCTCGTCGCCGCCGGAGCCTTCGACGACGAGGATCCGCCCTCGCGCCTGCACGGAGACCTGTGGAACGGCAACGTGCTGTGGTCGCCGCGCGGCGTCGTCCTGATCGATCCGGCCGCGCACGGCGGCCACCGCGAGACGGATCTGGCGATGCTCGCGCTCTTCGGTTGCCCGCACCTGGGCCGGGTCGTCGACGGCTACGAGGCGGCGCATCCGCTACGCGTCGGGTGGGAGCAGCGGGTGCCCGTGCACCAGCTGCATCCACTGGCGGTGCACGCCGCGGGATACGGTGCCGGGTACGGGCGGGAGCTGCACCGGGCGGCACTCGCGACCCTCGAACTCGGAGGCAGTACGTGAACGGGATTCTCGTCGTATCCGCGACCCGCGCCGAGGCGGCGCACGTCCCGGAACGCTACGAGACGGTGATCACCGGGATCGGGAAGGTCGACGCAGCGGTGGCCGTCACCGCGGCGCTCGCGGGGTATCCGGCCGACGCGCGGCCGCTCGTCGTGAACATCGGCACCGCCGGCGCATTGCACACCCACCACTCGGGACTGTTCCTGCCGTCCGCCGCGATCAACCACGACATCAGCAGCGAGATCCTGAAGAGCCTCGGTCATCCCGTGCAGGACGTCGTGCAGATCGACGACGGTGACGGCAGCGTGCTCGCCACCGGTGATTCGTTCGTCTCGGACGCCCAGATCCGCGACGCGCTGTCCGCGCGCGCCGATCTCGTCGACATGGAGGGCTTCGCGGTTGCCTATGCCGCCCGCCGCATGGGCGCGCGGTGCCGGCTCGTCAAGCACGTGAGCGACCGGGCCGACGATTCGGCGCTCGACTGGCCGAAGCAGGTCGACCGCAGCGCGCAGGAACTCGCCCGCTGGCTCGTCGAGCGTTACTGAACGATTCCATGACGAACGATCTCAGCGCCCGTCCGTACGTTCGGTGAGGGTGACGGTCACCGCGCCGGTGGTCAGGGTGAGCACCTCCCCGTCGAGAGTCCACCGGGGTGTGCCCGCGAACAGCGTCCGTACCCAGTCGTCGGCGCCGTCGCGCGGGGGAGGACACGCCATTCTCGTGGACGCGAGCGTCCCGGCGCGGATCCTGCTCCCGGACAGGTCGGCGGTGCCGGTGAACCGGTTGCATCCGGCGGACGCCGCGACCCGCTCCCGAGCGGGGAACGACAACTGGAGCGGACCGCCGCCGGGGATCGGCCGCCCCTCGACCTCGGTCGAGATGTAACGGCGACCGATCGGGTCGGACGGCGACGACCCGAACATTCCGCACCCGGACAGCAGCGCACCCAGTGCGAGGACGACGACCACGCGGACTGCTCCCGGCATGGGTCTCACGGTACCGAGGAGGGATCAGCGGGCCGTGAACTCCAGTCCGTCGGTGCCGTTCGCTGCGGTGAGAATCATCGACGAGCCCCGGACGATGTAGGTGGTCTCACCTGCGAGCACGTTCAGGACGTGCGTCTCGATGTCGGCGAGCTCGGGATCGGCGCAGGCCGCGCGGGTCATGGTGAGCGGTTCGAACAGGATGACATCGTCGCCCACCTCGGCGCTGCCGCCGAACTCGTTGCACCCCGTGTTCCCGGTGAGGGTGCCGTCGTCGGCCAGGGTGAGCGTCGGCGCGGCGTTCTCCAGGGCGACCGACCTGACGACGGCGTCGGCGGTGCGCAGCGAGGTCACCACCCACTCGGTGCCGGTGATCGGCAGATCGGGGTCGACGACCTTCTCGTCCTCGAGCGAGACCGTGATGTCGTCGCCGGTGAGCATGAAGGTGTCCCCGTCGAGCGACCAGCGCGGCTCGGCGTCGAACAGCGTGGTGAGCCAAGCGTCTGCTCCCTCGCGTTCCGGCAGGCAGGCCATCATCGTGCTCGCCAGGTCCGATGCCTTCACTCGGCCGTCGGCCAGGTCCACGCCGCCGACGAAACGGTTGCAGCCGGCGGTCGCGGAGATGCGTCCGTCCTCCGGGAACTCGACGACCATCGGTCCGTCGCCCGGGATCTGCGTGCCGGTCACGCTCGTCGAGACGAAGGTGCGGCCGGTGAGGTCCTCCGCGGAGTTGCCGTCGTCCGAATCCGAATCGGTGCTGCACGCGGCGGCCACCGCTGTCAGGGAGACCAGTGCGAGCACCCGGAATGTGCGAATCATGCCGTTACGGTACGGCGCTCGACCCAGATTTGCGGCTACCTCGACCGGTCACGACACGGTGTGCGAGTTCGGCCCAGTTGTCGGCGAGTCGGCGGAGCGGATGTCCCAGCTCGCGCCACTGGTGGAGCACGAGGGTGGCCTCGAGCGACGCGACCAGCGAGGTCGCCAGCAATCGGGTGTCGCCGGTGACTCCGGCAGCACGCAGCAGTGCGTCGACGTGGGCGAGCGAGACCAGGTGGGCGGGAGCGGTGTAGTGGGAGTCGGTGGCGGATTCGGCCGCGCGGAGCAGTTCGCCCTGCACCTCGACGAGTTCGATGCGTGCACGACCGAAGGCGATGAGCCGGTCCAGGGCCTCGGCGTCGGGGCCGAGCGGTGGCGGGCCGAACAGGAAGCCCTGCTGGAACTCGCGCTCGCTGTGGTCGAGCAGTGCCCGGACGAGCCCGGCGCGGGAGCCGAACCTGCGGAAGACGGTGCCCTTGCCGACCCCGGCCCGCGCCGCGACGGCGTCCATCGTCACGGCATCGACGCCGCGCTCGGCGACGAGCAGGGCGGCGGCGTCGAGCAGACGGGAACGATTGCGCGCTGCGTCGCCCCGTTCGGAGAGTCGTTCGTCCGCCAGGGGGAGAGCCCGGCTGTTCGCCGCAGGCAGCGCCCGACCGTCCGCGTGCGGGAGGGGGCGAGTGTTCACAAGGTCACACTCTAGCGGGGCGGGGAATAAAGCGGACCGCGGTCCGTTTAAAATTGCGTAGTCAACCACTTCGACCCGAGGATGTTCCCATGACCCGAGTTCTCGCCCTCGTCGGCAGCCTGCGTGACGGCTCCGTCTCCCGCCAGCTCGCCGAGACCGCCGCGGCGGTTGCTGCCGAGAACGTCGAGGTGACCCTCTACGAGGGCCTCGCCGACGTTCCCTTCTACAACGAGGATCTCGACGGCGAGGCTGCCCCCGCTGCTGCCGTGGCTCTGCGCGACGCCGCTGCCGAGGTCGATGCCGTGCTGATCGTCACGCCCGAGTACAACGGCACCGTCTCCGCGGTGCTCAAGAACGCCGTCGACTGGCTGTCGCGCCCCTACGGTGCCGGCGCACTGAGCGGCAAGCCCGTCGCCATCGTCAGCCAGTCGCCCAGCCAGAACGCTGCGAAGTGGGCGCTCGAGGACGCGGTCAAGGTCGTCGGAATCGCCGGCGGCAAGGTCGTCGACGCCGGCTCGCTGTCGGTCGGCGAAACCTTCGGCAAGTTCGGCGGCGAGCACGCCAAGGAGCACGCCGAGACCGCGCAGCAGGTCGCAACGGTCGTCGCCGCACTGGCCGACGCCACCAAGGTGCTCGCCGACGCCTGATCGAGACGTCCGTCGTCCCTGCCGGTACCGCCGGCACCGAGAGCGGCCGGCGGACCGACCGACACCCCCGGTGCCGGAGACCCGTGAGGTCTCCGGCACCGCGTATCCGCAGGGTCCGGCCGAGCCGCGGACGCTCCCCTCGTCGCTCGTCGCATCTCGACGGTTCGATGACGCCTGCAGCGGGAATGCCCCGAACACAGCCCACTGTTCGGAGGTTTGCCCATGACAAGCGGGGACACGAGGACCGATACCGGCCACCGACCCGATCTCGACATAGTTCTCCACGTCGACGGGGTGGAGCGTCGCGTCCCGATCGACGTCCGCACCACCGTGCTCGACGCACTGCGCGACCGCCTCGGGATCACGTCCCCGAAGAAGGGATGCGATCTCGGTCAGTGCGGAGCGTGCACCGTGCTGATCGACGGCCGGCGCACCCTCTCGTGCCTGGCCCTCGCCGCCTCGCACGACGGCGCCGAGATCGTCACCGCCGCCGGACTCGGCGACGGGGAGATGCATCCGCTCCAGGCGCAGTTCATCGAGGACGACGCCTTCCAGTGCGGCTACTGCACCCCCGGCCAGATCTGTTCGGCCGTCGGCATGCTCGACGAGTTCGCCGACGGGGCGCCGAGTCACGTAACGGCCGATCTCGAACAGGCACCCGAACTCGACGACGACGAGATCCGGGAACGCATGAGCGGCAATCTGTGCCGCTGCGCCGCCTATCCCAACATCGTCTCGGCGATCCGCACCGTCGCCACCGGCGACAGCCGAATCGGTGCAGGCGACAGCCGAATCGGTGTCGGCGACAGCCGCCTCGATACGGAGGAGACGCGATGAGCCCCCTCCGCTACGAGCGACCGGCAGATCCCGCCGCCGCCGTCGCCGTCGTGCACGAGACACCGGGTGCGGTCTTCCTCGCGGGCGGCACGAATCTGGTCGACCACCTCAAACTCGGCGTCGCGACCCCCGATCTCCTCGTCGACGTCTCGCATCTTCCGCTCGACGCCGTGGAGGAGACGGCCGACGGGGGAATCCGGGTGGGCGCCAACGTCCGCAACAGCGACCTCGCGGCGCATCCCTTCGTGCGGCGCAACTACCCGGTGCTGTCGCGCGCACTGCTCGCCGGTGCCTCACCCCAGCTCCGGAACACCGCGACCACCGGCGGCAACCTGCTCCAGCGCACGCGGTGCTCGTACTTCCGGGACGTGAGCACCCCCTGCAACAAGCGCGAACCCGGCAGCGGCTGCTCCGCCATCGGCGGATACACCCGCTACCACGCGATCCTCGGCGCCTCGGAGCACTGCGTGGCCACCCATCCGTCCGACATGGCGGTCGCCCTGCTCGCGCTCGACGCCGAAGTCCTGGTCCTCGGCCCGGACGGCGAGCGCGCCATCGCGGTAGAGGACTTCTACCGACTCCCCGGCGACACACCCGAGCGCGACACCGTGCTCGAACGCGACGACCTCATCGTCGGCGTGCAGATCCCCGCGGCGCAGAGTTCGCTGTCCACCTATCGCAAGGTGCGCGACCGGGCGTCCTACGCCTTCGCGTTGGTCTCCGTAGCGGCCGAGATGACCGTTGCGGACGGGACGATCACCGGGTGCCGCATCGCATTCGGTGGGGTCGCACACCGGCCCTGGCGGGCACACCGCGCGGAGGAAGCACTCCTCGGGCAACAACCCTCCGACGAGGTCTTCGCTGCGGCGGCCGAGGCCGAACTCGCCGACGCGAGTCCCCTCGACGGCAACGCCTACAAGATCCCGCTGCTGCGGCGAACCGTGGTGGCGACCCTGCGCGAACTCGACGAACGACGGGAACGAGGTGGATCCGCATGAGCCCCGAGCCGATCCGAGCAGGTGGACGCTCCACCGCGCGCATCGACGGACCGGCGAAGGTCGCCGGGACGGCACCGTACGCCTACGAGCACCCGGTCGACGATCCCGCCTACCTCGTACCGCTCACCTCCACCATCGCCCGTGGACGCGTCGACCGCATCGACACCGCCGCCGCAGAAGCGGTGCCCGGGGTGCTGAAGGTCCTCACTCCCTGGAACGCCCCACGTCTCACCGAAGAGGCCGAGGGCGAGTACTCCGTCCTGCAGACACCCGACGTGCTGTACCGGGGTCAGATCATCGGCGCGGTCGTCGCGGAGAGCTTCGAGATCGCCCGGGAGGCATGCTCGCTCCTGAAAGTCGAGTACAGCGAGGAACCGCACGACGCGCTCTTCCGCGCCGACCATCCCGACGCGTACACACCCGAGACCGTCAACGGCGGCTACGAACCCGACACCGAGCGAGGCGACGTCGACGCGGCGTTCGCCCGCGCCGAGACGGTGATCGATCAGTGGTACTCCACCCCTGAGGAACACAACAATCCACTCGAACCGCACACCGTGGTCGCGATCTGGCGGAACGACGTCGTGCCGTCGAACAGTGAGACCGACGGATACACTCTGACGCTATACACCTCCACGCAACATCCGCACGGTGTCGTCGAGACCCTCGCGCCGGTCTTCGGTCTCGACGCGGCCCGGATGCGGGTGGTCTGTCCATACATCGGTGGGGGATTCGGTTCCAAGGGCGGTCCTCACGCGCACGACGTCCTCGGCGGACTCGCGGCGCGGGCCCTGGCCGGGAAAGCGATCAAGTTCGCGGTCTCCCGACCAGACATGTTCGGTTACGTCGGGTACCGCGCTCCGACCGCCTCGCACATCCGGCTCGCGGCCGACAGTGACGGCAAGCTCACCGGTCTCGTGCACGAGGCGTTCGCCCAGTCGTCCCGGGTCACCGAATTCGTCGAACAGGCGGGGGTGCCGCTGCGCAATCTCTACGACGTCGCCAACGCCCGTACGTCGCATCGCGCGATCACCCTCGACGTGCCGGCGCCGTTCTGGATGCGCGCGCCAGGTGAAGCGCCGGGCATGTTCGCCGGCGAGGTCGCGATGGACGAGCTCGCCGCCGAACTCGGGATCGACCCGATCGAACTGCGCATCCGCAACGAACCCGAGTCGGATCCGGAGACGGGAAAGCCGTGGTCGTCGCGCCGACTCGTCGAATGCCTCCGCGAAGGAGCGCAGCGATTCGGATGGGATCCGTCCGACCGCGAACCCGGCCGCCGGCGGCAGGGCAACACCCTGATCGGTACCGGCATGGCGGTCGCGACCTATCCCCACATGGTCAATCCCGGCTCGGAAGCCCAGATCCGGCACCTCGGGGAGGGGCGCTACTCCGTCCGTATCGGAGCGACCGACCTCGGTACGGGTGCGTGGACGACCCTGACCCTCATCGCCGCCGACGCACTCGGATGCCGACCGGAGGACGTGGACCTCGAGATCGGCGACAGCGCACTGCCCAACGGCACGGTGGCCGGCGGGTCGTCGGGCACCTCGTCCTGGGGAACCGCGATCGTCACGGCCGCAGAGCAATTCGGCAAACGTTTCGGCGACGACCCGCCGGTGGGTGCCGAACTGTCCGCGTCGGCAGCCGAGAACCGCGAACTCGAGCACTACACCGCGCAGTCCTTCGGTGTGCACTTCGCCGAGGTGCACGTCGACGCCGATACCGGCGAGATCCGGGTGCCCCGGATGTTCGGTCTGTTCTCCGTGGGACGGGTGATCAATCCGCGAACCGCGCGTTCGCAGGTCATCGGCGGGATGTCCTTCGGGATCTCGATGGCGCTCTTCGAGGAGAGCATCCGCGACGCGCGTTTCGGGCACGTCGTCAACCACGATCTGTCCGAATACCACGTGCCGACACACGCCGACATCCGCCGGGTCGAAGCGGATTGGCTCGATGACGAGGACCTGCACGCGACACCCATAGGGTCGCGGGGGATCGGTGAGATCGGGATCGTGGGCAGCGCCGCGGCGGTCGTCAACGCCCTGTGGCACGCGACCGGAGTGCGGGTCCGGAACCTGCCGGCCCACCTAGACGACCTGCTGGCCGGACTGCCCTGACACACCGGATCGGAGGCGGGACGAGCGCGCGGAAACGGTCGCTCGTCCCGCATCCGGTTTCCCCGAACAGGGCAGTCGGGAGGGTGTTCTCGCGGTGCCCTCGCGAAGTTGTCGGTGGCACCCGCCACACTGTGCTCGAGGTCTCTCTCGTGCGCGCTGCGGCGACACGCCGGGACACGCCCGAAACGCCGTGGAGGGAGGGTCGCGACCTGGGAATATCACCTTTGTAAGTCACAACATCCTGGGTTCTGTGTATCCGATGGACACAAGGTGTAGTGTCTAGACCGCTGGAGGGCCACAAGTGCCGACGATCTCTCGGGGAAGCGGGATCGGACGGATGAGTGGGCTTCCGGGTAACGCACAGCAGTCAGTCGTCAGGCCGCCCACGGCCGTCGGAAAAGGGGCATTCATGAACATCACCGTCTATACCAAGCCTGCCTGCGTCCAGTGCACCGCCACCTACCGCGCCCTCGACAAGGCCGGCATCGAGTACGACGTCGTCGACATCAGTGAGAACCCCGAGGCCCGCGACTACGTCATGGCGCTGGGATACCTCCAGGCGCCCGTCGTCGTCGCCGGCGACGACCACTGGTCGGGCTTCCGCCCCGATCGCATCAAGGCGCTCACCGTCGCTGCCTGAGCCCGGGCCGCGTTCGCGGCGGCCCGATCGTCGTCGTCTCCGGGCGGACGTCTTCCGTGTCCGCCCGGGCCGGTCTTCGCAATCGAATGAAGAGTGGTGACTACCGATGGCTTCGCTGGGGTCGATCCCGGGAACATCGCTGGTGTACTTCTCGAGTACATCCGAGAACACCCACCGATTCGTGCAGAAACTCGGGATCCCGGCCAGCCGGATCCCATTGCACGATCGTGAGGGGAATTTCGAGGTCCGCGATCCGTACGTACTGATCGTGCCGACCTACGGTGGCGGGACGACCGCCACGGGCCGTGATACCCGCTACGTTCCCAGGCAGGTCATCCGATTCCTCAACAACGAGCACAATCGGGGCCTGATCCGCGGTGTCATCGCGGCGGGTAACACCAACTTCGGCGACTCGTACTGTTTCGCGGGAGACATCGTCTCGCGCAAGTGCAAGGTGCCGTATCTGTACCGGTTCGAGTTGATGGGCACGACCGACGACGTCGAGCGTGTCCGCGACGGTCTCGCCCGATTCTGGGAGTCCGTTCTCCAGAACGCCTGAGCCACATCCGTATCCGTATTCGACGCGCGTCGCGGACGTGACTGCGCGGCCGTTTCCTAACTCCGACAAGTGGGGACAGCACTGTGACCATTACCGATCCCGCTCCCGCCACGAGCGCACACCTCGACGATTCGCTCAAGGATCTCGACTACCACGCGCTCAACGCGATGTTGAATCTGTACGGCCCCAACGGCGAGATCCAGTTCGACAAGGATGTGGCCGCCGCCCGTCAGTACTTCCTGCAGCACGTCAACCAGAACACGGTCTTCTTCCACAACCTCGACGAGAAGCTCGACTACCTCGTCGAGGAGAACTACTACGAGCCCGAGGTGCTCGAGAAGTATTCGCGTGCATTCGTCAAATCGCTGTTCGAGCACGCATATTCGAAGAAGTTCCGGTTCCCGACCTTCCTCGGTGCGTTCAAGTACTACACCTCGTACACGCTCAAGACGTTCGACGGCAAGCGCTACCTCGAGCGTTTCGAGGACCGTGTGTGCATGGTCGCGCTGACGCTCGCCGACGGCGACGAGATCCTCGCCCGGCACCTCGTCGACGAGATCATCTCGGGTCGTTTCCAGCCGGCCACCCCGACCTTCCTCAACTCGGGCAAGAAGCAGCGCGGCGAGCCCGTCTCGTGCTTTCCCGCCGGTACGCTCATCGACACGATCGACGGGCAGCGGGCTATCGAGACCCTGCAGGCGGGGGATCTGGTCCTGTCGCACGACGGGGCGTACCACGCGGTCGAGGAGCTGATCGAGAACCCGAATGATCAAGCCTTGGTGTCGATTTCGCACTTCGGGCACAAAGAGCCGATTCGGTGCACTCCGGAGCATCCTATCCTGGTGTGGACCGAGCGTGATGTCGAGACCTTGATCGACGGCGATGGAGCGGATCCCTTCAACGGTTTCGTATGGCTCGCTGCCCAGGACGTGCGCCCGACCGACTTCATTGTCACCGCGGCGCCGTTGGGTGAGCGCGACAAGCGCGTTTTCGACCTCATGGACCATGTTGGTAATGGACTGTACGAAGAGGTCGATGGTCTGATTCGTAAGGTGAACGTTGATGCCAAGCATCGGAACAAGCAGCGTCACAGTCAGCGCTTCGTCGGTGTCAACCGATACGTCGAGGAATCGTACGAGTTCGGACTGATTCTCGGCTGGTATGTTGCCGAGGGCTACGTATCCAAGCGTGCGGGTGTCGATGGTGTGCAACCCAATGGTGTTCACTTCACTCTCGGTGCACACGAGGTCGAGTACCAGGCAGATCTGGCGGCGGCGTTCAAGCAAGTATTCGGCGTCGAACTCTCTCAGTCCACCAACCAGTCGGACCACTCGACCAAGATGGGTTGCAACAGCAAGGTGGTGGCGTCATTGCTGCTGTCGCTTGCCGGGACCGGTTACAGTACGAAACGCCTGACGCGCGATGTCATGACTGCCGATGAAGAGTTTCAGCGCGGTCTGCTTGCGGGCTTGTTCAGGGGCGACGGCTGCAGCACCAATGGCGGCATGATCCTCGATCTCGTCAATCCGGAACTGGTGGATCAGGTGCAGTTGATCCTGCGCCGCCTGGGCATCGTGTCGGTCGTTCGCCAGTACATCAACCAGGCGGGCAATGTGACGGGCCATGTGTTCGTCCCCGGGGTGCCCGGCACCAACGAAGACTTCATCTTCGACGTCGGCAAGAACCTGCACAACTATGTCGGGCGGAAGGGCGCCAAGCGCACGACCTATCAGGTGGCGCACGGGCGTCATGTCTACGGAATCCGTGAGATCGCGAAGACCGACGAGACGCCGAGCAAGGTGTATAACCTGCACGTCGAGGGCACACATACCTATACGATTCGCGGCGCTGTGGTGCACAATTGCTTCCTGCTCCGCATCGAGGACAACATGGAGTCGATCGGCCGCTCCATCAACTCCGCACTGCAGCTGTCCAAGCGCGGTGGCGGTGTCGCCTTGCTGCTCAGCAACATTCGTGAGCACGGCGCTCCGATCAAGAAGATCGAGAACCAGTCCTCCGGCGTCATCCCGATCATGAAGCTGCTCGAGGACTCCTTCTCCTACGCCAACCAGCTCGGTGCCCGTCAGGGTGCCGGTGCGGTCTACCTGCACGCGCACCACCCCGACATCTACCGCTTCCTCGACACCAAGCGCGAGAACGCCGACGAGAAGATCCGCATCAAGACCCTCTCGCTGGGCGTCGTCATCCCCGACATCACCTTCGAACTGGCGAAGAAGAACGAGGACATGTACCTGTTCTCGCCGTACGACGTCGAGCGCGTCTACGGCAAGCCCTTCGCCGACATCGACGTCACCGAGAAGTACTACGAGATGGTCGACGACAAGCGCATCCGCAAGTCGAAGATCAAGGCGCGCGAGTTCTTCCAGACCGTCGCCGAGCTGCAGTTCGAGTCGGGCTACCCCTACGTCATGTTCGAGGACACGGTGAACCGGGCCAACCCGATCGCCGGCAAGATCACGCACTCGAACCTGTGCTCGGAGATCCTGCAGGTCTCGACTCCCTCGGAGTTCAACGACGACCTGTCCTACAGCCATGTGGGCAAGGACATCTCGTGCAACCTCGGCTCGCTGAACATCGCTAAGACGATGGACTCGCCCGACTTCGCGCAGACCATCGAGGTCGCCATCCGCGGCCTGACGGCCGTCTCCGACCAGACGACGATCTCGTCGGTGCCGTCGATCGAGCGGGGCAACAACGAATCCCACGCCATCGGCCTCGGCCAGATGAACCTGCACGGCTTCCTCGCCCGCGAGCACATCTTCTACGGGTCCGAAGAAGGCGTCGACTTCACGAACATCTACTTCTACACCGTGCTGTTCCACGCCCTGCGTGCGTCGAACAAGATCGCGATCGAGCGCGGCTCGTACTTCAAGGGCTTCCCGGAGTCGAAGTACGCCTCGGGTGAGTTCTTCGACAAGTACACCGATCAGGTGTGGGAGCCGGCGACCGAACGGGTCCGTCAGCTGTTCGCCGAGTCGGACATCGCGATCCCCACGCAGCAGGACTGGCGCGAGCTGAAGGAGTCCGTGCAGAAGCACGGCATCTACAACCAGAACCTGCAGGCGGTTCCGCCCACCGGTTCGATCTCGTACATCAACCACTCGACGAGCTCGATCCACCCGGTCGCGTCGAAGATCGAGATCCGCAAGGAGGGCAAGATCGGGCGTGTCTACTACCCGGCGCCCTACATGACGAACGAGAATCTCGAGTACTTCCAGGATGCCTACGAGATCGGCTACGAGAAGATCATCGACACCTACGCTGCCGCGACGCAGCACGTCGACCAGGGGCTGTCGCTGACGCTGTTCTTCAAGGACACCGTCACCACCCGCGACGTGAACAAGGCCCAGATCTACGCGTGGCGCAAGGGAATCAAGACCCTGTACTACATCCGCCTGCGGCAGATGGCGCTCGAGGGCACCGAGGTGGAGGGTTGCGTCTCCTGCATGTTGTGACCCTGCTCCACGACAGTCTTTGCATCAGCACACAATTCAGGTAGGTAACCGATGACTGCAGCAGCACACTCGCCGGCCGACGGCGTGCGCGTCAAACTCATCGATCGCGTCTCCGCGATCAACTGGAACCGCGTCCCCGACGACAAGGACGCCGAGGTCTGGGATCGTCTCACCGGCAACTTCTGGCTCCCGGAGAAGGTGCCGGTCTCCAACGACATCCAGTCGTGGGGCACGCTCACCGAGTACGAGCAGGAACTGACGATGCGGGTCTTCACGGGCCTGACGCTGCTCGACACCATCCAGGGCACGGTCGGCGCGGTCTCGCTCATCCCCGATGCGGTGACCCCGCACGAGGAAGCGGTGCTGACGAACATCGCGTTCATGGAGTCGGTGCATGCGAAGAGCTACTCGCAGATCTTCTCGACGCTGTGCTCGAGCCGCCAGATCGACGACGCCTTCCGCTGGTCGGAGGAGAACGAGCACCTGCAGCGCAAGGCGCAGATCATCCTCGATTACTACAAGGGCGACGACCCGCTCAAGCGCAAGGCCGCCTCGACGCTGCTCGAGTCGTTCCTGTTCTACTCGGGCTTCTACCTGCCGATGTACTGGTCGTCGCGGGCCAAGCTCACCAACACCGCCGACATGATCCGCCTGATCATTCGCGACGAGGCCGTCCACGGCTACTACATCGGCTACAAGTACCAGCGCGGGCTCGAGACGATCACGCAGGCCGAGCGCGACGAGCTCAAGGACTGGGTCTTCGAACTGCTCTTCGAGCTGTACGACAACGAGACCCACTACACGGCCGACCTCTACGACCAGGTCGGGCTCACCGAGGACGTCAAGAAGTTCCTGCGCTACAACGCGAACAAGGCGCTGATGAACCTCGGTTACGAGGCGCTGTTCCCGAAGGACGAGACGGACGTCAACCCGGCCATCCTGTCGGCGTTGTCGCCGAACGCCGACGAGAACCACGACTTTTTCTCGGGCTCCGGCAGCTCCTACGTGATCGGCAAGGCCGTCGTCACAGAAGACGACGACTGGGACTTCTGACGTAGACGTTCTCTGTCACCGGCCCGAACGCATCGATCCCGTACACCGGGCGCAGCAGCGCCCGTGTGCGGGATCGCGTGCTTTTCGCGGCCCGGCCCGTCCCCGATAGCATCGCTCCTCGTGACCGAGACAAGAGAAGCGTCGGGCTCGCCTCGGCCGGTGACAATCGAACGCGTGCCGTCGGGCGGGCGGGCAGTCGAGCAGCGGACCCGTCTGTGGGCGGTGCTCGCCGCCGTCGTGGGGATCGTCGCATCCATCGCGATGCCGTTCCTGCCCGTGACGCAGACCACTGCGACCATCGACTGGCCGCAGAGCGAGAGCAACGCAGGCATCTCGGCGCCGTTGGTGTCCTACGCACCGGTCGATCTCGACGCCACGATCGAGTGCCGGTCCGTGCGCGACGCGCTGCCGGACGGCGGCACCGTCTTCTCCACACTTCCCGCAGGAGCTCCCGACCGTGAACGCTACGGGCTGATCGCCCGTGTCCGGCCGGCCGGTGACGACGGGCCGGCGGTGTTCGAGGTGATCTCCCGCAATACACTGCTCGCCTCCGCGCCGGTGGACGACCTGGCCGGGGACTGCTCGGTCACCCTGTCCTCGAACTCGGAACGCACCGTCGCCACGATCACCGGCTCGGCCGCGGCGTCAGGGGAGCGGACCTTCGACCGAGACCTGCGGCCCCAGCTCGTCGGCATCTTCACCGACCTGCCCGGTCCCGCACTCGACGGTGTCTCGGTCACCGCGACCGTCGACACCCGCTTCACGACGTCTCCGACGGTGCTGAAGATCGTCGCGATGATCGTCGCGGTGGTCGCCACGGCACTGGCGTTGTGGACGCTGGCCCGGCTCGATCGCGCCGACGGTCGTCGCCACCGCCGCCTGTTGCCGGCGTCGTGGTGGTCGTTCACCCGCATCGACGCGCTGGTCGTCGGAACGCTGCTCGTCTGGCACGTCATCGGGGCGAACACCGCCGACGACGGTTACCAGCTCGGAATGGCTCGCGCCGCGGGCGCGGCCGGGTACATGGCGAACTACTTCCGGTGGTTCGGTGTGCCCGAGGCACCCTTCGGCACTCCCTTCTACGACGTCCTCGCCCTGATGACCCAGGTCTCGACGGCGAGCATCTGGATGCGGCTACCGGCACTGACCGCCGGAATCCTGTGCTGGTGGGTGCTCAGCCGCGAGGTCGCTCCACGTCTCGGCGTCGCACTGCGTCGCAACCGGCTTCCGCTGTGGACCGGGGCGCTGGTGTTCCTGGCGTTCTGGCTGCCGCTCAACAACGGACTGCGCCCGGAACCGATCGTCGCGACGGGCGTCGTGCTCACCTGGTGCTCGGTCGAACGCGCGATCGCCACCCGGCGTCTGCTGCCCGCGGCGGCCGCGATCGTCGTCGCCGCGCTCACCGTGACCGCGGGACCGTCGGGCATCATCTGTTTCGCTGCGCTGATCGCCGGTGCCCGCCCGATCGCCCGCATCCTCCATCGGCGTGCGCAGACCCTGGGATGGCTGCCGGTACTTACGCCGATGCTCGCGGCCGGACTGGTGATCCTGGTGCCGGTCTTCGCCGACCAGACCCTCGCGGCGGTGCTGGAGATGCAGCACGTGCACGGCGTCGGTCCGAACGTGCCGTGGTTCCAGGAGTATCTGCGCTACCAGTACCTGCTGCAGATCACCGTGGACGGCTCGCTGGCCCGCAGGTTCGCGGTCTTCACCCTGGTGTTGTGCCTGGCGGTGGCGATCGTGGCGATGCTGCGCCGCGGTGGGCACATCCCCGGCACCGCGCAGGGACCGTCCCGCCGCATCGTCGGCATCACCCTCGGCGCGCTGGTGCTGATGATGTTCGCGCCCACCAAGTGGACCCACCACTTCGGTATCTACGCCGGTCTGGCCGCCGCGGTGGCGATGCTCGCCGCCGTGGCCACCGGACCCGCGGTGTTGCGTTCGCGACGCAACCGCGCCCTGTTCGCCGCGGCGGTGTCGTTCGTGGTGACCATGTCGTTCATCGGCCCCAACGGCTGGTGGTACGTCTCGAGCTACGGGGTCCCGTGGTGGGACAAGCCGCCGTCGGTCGCCGGATTCGGTTTCTCCACCGTCTTCTTCGCCGTGACGGTCGTCGCGTTGCTGCTGGCCGCGTGGTGGCACATCCACCCCGTCGCCTCCACCCGCACCGACACCCCGTCGCGGTTGTGGGCGGTGCCGCCGTTGACCGTCGCCGCCGCGGCGATGGTGCTGTTCGAGGTGCTGTCACTGGCCAAGGGCGCGATCTCGCAGTACCCGGGCTATTCGGTGGCACGGTCCAACGTCGACACGCTCACCGGCAACTCGTGTGCGCTCGCGAACGACGTGCTGCTCGAAACGGATCCGAACGCCTCGGTGCTCACCCCCATCGGTGCCGACGCGGCCTCCGCTCTCGATGCCGGGGGAGGGGACGGGTTCACGCCGGGTGGTGTCGCGCTCGATCTGACCCCGGACGACGACTCGGCCTCGGCCGGCACCGCCAACACCGTCGACACGAACGACGACCAGAGCTCGACCGGCGGTACCGGTGGCACCGGCGGCGGTACCGGCAGAGTCGGAATCAACGGCAGCACCGTCGCATTGCCGTTCGGCCTCGATCCGGTGACCACGCCGGTGCTGGGCAGCCACGGATCGTCCCTCGGCGACGTCACGAGCGCCTGGTTCCGGCTGCCCGAGCCCGACGCGACCGGATCGCGTGGGGATCTCGTCACGATCGCCGCGGCCGGCCGGATCTTCTCCGTCGACGCCGACGGCACCGAAACCTACGGTCAGCGGCTCGAACTCGAATACGGAACCACCGCTGCCGACGGCAGCGTGACCGCGCTGGGACGGGCGTTGCCGATCGACATCGGTCCGTCGCCCTCGTGGAGGAATCTGCGTGTCCCGATGGACACGCTGCCGGCCGAGGTCGACGCGGTGCGGATCGTCGCCTCCGACAACGATCTCGCGCCCGAACAGTGGCTGGCGTTCACCCCGCCGCGCGTGCCGCAGACGCAGACTTTGCAGCAGGTCGTCGGGAGCGACACACCGGTCCTGCTGGACTGGGCTGTCGGTCTCAATTTCCCGTGCCAGCGGCAGATGGTGCACCGCAACGGCATCGCCGAGATCCCCGAGTACCGGATCCTGCCGGACCGGATCGGTGCTATCTCCACGGATCTGTGGCAGGACCACAACGGTGGCGGTCCTCTCGGCTGGACCGACCAGCTGTTGCGGGCCCGCACGATCCCGTCGTATCTCGATCACGACTGGGACCGCGACTGGGGAGCGATCGAGCAGTACACACCGATCGATCCGTCGACGGAGACCGCGGAACTCGACACCGCCACGGTCACGCGCAGCGGTCTGTGGAGCCCGGGTCCGATCAACACTGCCTACTGACGGAACCAGGCCTCCGCACGCCCGGCGAGCGCCTTCCCGAGCCGCAGACGCGACGTCTCGGTGAGCGGCTCGGGAAGGTCGTCCGGCGCGAACCACGCCACCTCGAGGTTCTCGTCGTCGGCGACGCGAGCGTCCCCGCCGGTCGCGCGGAGCAGGAAGCACACGTCGAGGTACTGCGCCACGTCGCCGTTGGGATAGGTGATGGGCGCGGTGACGTCGACGCTCGTCAGCCGCACGATCTCGGCGGCGACACCCGTCTCCTCGAGCACCTCCCGGACTGCGGCGACCGCCGGTTCCTCTCCGGGTTCGAGGATGCCGGACACCACGGCCCACATGCCGTTGTCGGCGCGGCGGGTGAGCAGGACGCGGTCGTCGTCGTCCGTGACTATCGCGCTCACCCCCGGCAGCCACAGGGGTGCGGTTCCTACGTGTGAGCGGAGCTGGACGACGAAATCGGGTATCGGCACGCCCTCGTTTCTATACCGGCAGGCGTGCTGCCGCCGGTCGAGCCGGCGATCAGTTCGAATATCCGTTGAGGGTGTGCGTCAGGTCGGTGAGGATCGCCCGCGCGGCGACCGGTCCGGGGGTCGACCACACGTCGTCGGTCACGGAGAACAGACGGTTGTCGCGCACGGCCCCGAGGTCGAGCCACTCGTCGGTCTGCATGTAGTCCTTGCCGGCCTCGAGCCCGTCCTCACCGGCGAAACGGACGAAGATCACATCGCCGTCCGCCGGGGCCGGGTCCTCGGTGTCGACGGCCTGCCACGGTTGTCCGTCGACGACCGCGAACCGCTGGGCCGGGGGCCGGGCAGCGCCGACGTCGCCGAGCACCTGCCCCGCGAACGACGCGGTGCCCTCCACGGTCGGGCCGTCGGCCGTGAACCGGACGATCGACGCCTGCGTCTGGGACGACACGAGCTCGCGGCCCAGATCGCGCGCGGCCGTCGCGTAGTCGTCGAGCACGCGACGTGCGGCCTCCGTGCGCCCGAGCGCCTCACCGACCCGCACGAACTGTTCCCTCCAGAAGACCGGATCGGACCCGACCAGCACGGTGGGTGCGATGCCGCTGAGGGAGGCGTAGACGTCCGGGGCGGTGGAGGAGCCGAGGATCACATCCGGCTGTGCGCGCTCGATCGCCGCGACGTCCGGGTTGCCCGCGCCACCCACGGGCGGGAGTTCGCCGATCCCGTAGCCGAGATATTCCGGCCGGCCGGTGAGCTCGGCGCTCGCTCCCACGACGCGCTCCCACAGCCCCAGGGCGCACACCGCGTCGAGCGCCGCGGGGTCGAGGACGACGATCCGCTGCGGGTCGGCGGGCACATCCGACCGGCCTGCGGTGTGCAGGACCGGCCGGGTGCCGGTGGTGGGCTGTCCCGGATCGAGCGGGGAGGGGAGTGCGCACGCGGTCGACGTGTCCCGGTCGATGCCCACGACCGACGCACCGGCGATGCGGGTCGTGGTGCGCACGATCTCCGATGCGTCGTCGTCGGGAGGTGTGGAGCATCCGGCCAGGGCTGTCGTCACCGCAGCGACGGCTGCGACGAGTACTGCTCGTGACCGGTGCACGGAAAACACGTCGGACCAACTCCTGTAGGACGCTGCTCGGATCGGACGGCTCAGGCTATCCGGTCGTGTGACGGTCGACGCCGAAGGTGTCCGCGAGGTCGTCGAGGATGCGGTGCGCACCCTGGATGCTCACCGGCATCATCCACACGCTGTCGTCGACCTCGACCTTCCTTCCCTGCAGGTTCTGCCACAACGGATTGGTGACGAAGGGTTCGGCCGCCGCCTGCGCCTTGCCGTCGCCGAGGTCGTAGGTGGTGACGAAGATGACGTCCGCCTCGGCCTCGGTGATCAGTTCGGGGCTGATGGCGTTCATGATGCTCGACGGATCCGACGGATCGGGACCCTGGCTCGCGGGGCGGGCGAGACCGGCGTCCTCGAGCACGATGCCGCTGAACGAGGTGGTGCGGTACAGCCGGGCCGTCGGTTCACCGGCGAAGCGGACGATCGAGATCGTCGGGTTGCCGGCCTTTTCGTTGATGTCCGCACCGATGGCCGCGGCGCGCTCCTCGTACTCGGAGATCTTCTGCTCGGCGAGGTCCTCCTTGCCGATGGCCTGCGCGACGAGGCGGATGTTGTCCTTCCACGTCGGTCCGGTCGACTGGGAGAAGACGGTCGGGGCGATGGCGGACAGTTCCTCGTAGTTCTCTCCGTCGCGCACCTCCGCCGAGAGGATGAGGTCGGGTTCGAGCGCGGCCACCTGTTCGAGGCTCACGTCCGCGGTCTTGCCGACGGACACGGCGTCGGTCGCGTGCTGCCGCGAGTCGCCGAGATAGTCGGGGAACTCGTCGGTGCGGTAGTCGACGTACCCGACGAGAGGTGCCTCGAGGAGAAGCACGGCGTCGGAATAGCTCGTGTCGAGCGCGACGATGCGGGTCGGCTCGCTCTCGATCGTGGTGGAACCGCGGAAGTGTTCGACGGTCCGGGGGAAGCCGGCGGCCGAGTCGGACGCGGTGTCGGTGGTCGCGTCGTCGGAGGTGTCGGCCGAACTGCAGCCGGCGACGAGGAGTCCGGCGGTCAGCAGTGCTGCCGCGAACCGGGCTGGTCGGGAGGAGAGAACAGGCACGGGTCGTCCTTCTGTGATTGCGGGGGGAAGTGCACCCTAACCCGTGCTGTTCGCGCGTGGTGGGGTCACCTGCTGTCGCCCTGCGTGTGAAGTGCAGCACAAAATCCGATTGTGGTTGTCCGCTCCGCTCCAGGTAGCCTCGCGAGTCGAGTACGACAGTGAGTAGGACCCGGAGGGCGACCGTTTCGGGCAGGGTCTACGATTCGATGAGCGCAAGCCAGAGACCGTTCGCCTCCAGCCCGAGGTCGAGCGCGCATTCAGGAGGATTAGTGACTGCCGTAGCGCCCCAGCCAGTCCCAGAGATAGCTGCAGCAAGGCCGTACCCGCCGCGGCAGGGACCCAAGGGTTCGTTCATCTACAAGATGATCACGACCACAGATCCCAAGATGTTGGGGATCATGTACATGGTCACCTCGTTCGCCTTCTTCCTCATCGGCGGCCTGATGGCCCTGCTGATGCGTACCGAGCTCGCGGTCCCCGGCCTGCAGTTCCTGTCGAACGAGCAGTTCAACCAGCTGTTCACCATGCACGGCACGATCATGCTGCTGATGTACGCGACGCCGGTCGTGTTCGCCTTCGCGAACTACATCCTGCCGCTGCAGATCGGCGCCCCCGACGTCGCCTTCCCGCGCCTGAACGCCTTCAGCTACTGGCTGTACCTGTTCGGCGCGACGATCGTCATGCTCGGCTTCGTCACCCCCGGCGGTGCCGCGGACTTCGGTTGGACGGCGTACACGCCGCTCACCAGTGAGATCCACTCCCCGGGTGTCGGTGCCGACTTCTGGATCCTCGGCCTCGGCGTGATGGGTCTGGGCACCATCCTCGGTGGCGTCAACTTCATCACCACCGTGGTGTGCATGCGTGCACCGGGCATGACCATGTTCCGGATGCCGATCTTCACCTGGAACATCCTGATCACCAGCCTGCTGATCCTGCTCGTGTTCCCGCTGCTGACCGCCGCCTTCATGGGCCTGTTCGTCGACCGTCACCTCGGTGGCCACATCTACGACCCCGCCACCGGCGGTGTGCTCCTGTGGCAGCACCTGTTCTGGTTCTTCGGTCACCCCGAGGTGTACGTCATCGCGCTGCCGTTCTTCGGCATCGTCTCGGAGATCTTCCCGGTCTTCTCCCGCAAGCCGATCTTCGGTTACACCGGTCTTGTCTACGCCACGATGGCCATCGCGGCGCTGTCCATCGCCGTGTGGGCGCACCACATGTACGCCACCGGCGCCGTGCTGCTGCCGTACTTCTCGTTCATGACCTTCCTGATCGCCGTCCCGACCGGTGTGAAGTTCTTCAACTGGATCGGCACGCTGTGGAAGGGCCAGATCACCTTCGAATCGCCGATGCTGTTCTCGGTCGGCTTCATCGTGACCTTCCTCTTCGGTGGTCTGACCGGTGTCATCCTCGCGAGCCCGCCGCTGGACTTCCACCTGCACGACTCGTACTTCGTGGTGGCGCACTTCCACTACGTGCTCTTCGGCACCATCGTGTTCGCGACCTACGCCGGCATCTACTTCTGGTTCCCGAAGATGACCGGACGCATGCTCGACGAGCAGCTCGGCCGCTGGCACTTCTGGCTGACCTTCATCGGCTTCCACACCACCTTCCTGGTGCAGCACTGGCTCGGTAACGAGGGCATGCCGCGTCGCTACGCCGACTACCTGCCGTCCGACGGGTTCACCACCCTGAACACGATCTCCACCATCGGTGCGTTCGTGCTCGGTGCCTCGACGCTGCCGTTCCTGTGGAACGTCTTCAAGAGCTACCGCTACGGCCAGGTCGTCACGGTCGACGACCCGTGGGGTTACGGCAACTCGCTCGAGTGGGCCACCAGCTGCCCGCCCCCGCGGCACAACTTCACCGAGCTGCCGCGGATCCGTTCGGAGCGTCCCGCCTTCGAGCTGCACTACCCGCACATGGTCGAGAAGATGCGCGCCGAAGCGCACGTCGGCCCGGGCAGCGACAAGCA
Source organism: Rhodococcus sp. GQ147 (assembly GCF_059759155.1). Taxonomy (NCBI): domain Bacteria; kingdom Bacillati; phylum Actinomycetota; class Actinomycetes; order Mycobacteriales; family Nocardiaceae; genus Rhodococcus; species Rhodococcus sp. GQ147. The sequence continues at coordinate 67,334 of NZ_JCAXDU010000018.1, read as the reverse complement.
CAACGTCAACGTCCTCGAGGGTGCCGACCGTACCCCCGGCGACCATCCGCGCGCCTGAGCGCAGATCGACGATCGACCGAAGCCCCACCCGTTCACCGGGTGGGGCTTCGGCCTTTCCGTGGGTCCGGACCCGCGAAGGGGAGCGGCGGTTCGCCCTGCAACAATGAACGAGCGAGCCGGTACGCGCGTGCGTCCGTGTGTACCTCGACAGACAAGCGATCGGAGACGTAGTGGCGTCTGACAGCACGGTGCTGGTGACCGTGACCGGACCTGACCATCCCGGCGTGACCTCGGTGCTCTTCGCAGCGCTGACGCGGCACGACGTCGACCTCCTCGATGTGGAACAGGTCGTGATCCGTGGCCGGCTCACCCTCGGTGTCCTCCTCGTCTGCCCGACCGATGTCGAAGCGTTGCAGGACGAGGTCGAGTCCGCGATGGCCACCATCGGCATGCACGCCGACGTCCAGATCGGTGCCGAGCGCGGCGCCCGCACCGTCTCGACCCACGCCGTCGTGGTGCTGGGCAGCCCGGTCAGTGCCAAGGCGCTGCGATCGGTGGGCCGCGCCCTCGCGGCCCAGGGCGCGAACATCGATTCGATCCGCGGCATCGCCGACTACCCGCTCACCGGCCTCGAGCTGATGATCACCGCGCCCGACACCAGCGTCGAGGCCGACGCCGCGCTGCGGCACGCCCTCGTCGAACTCGCCGCGGGCCTCGACGTCGACATCGCGGTGGAGCGCGGCGGTCTCGCCCGTCGTTCCAAGCGCCTGATCGTCTTCGACGTCGACTCCACGCTCATCCAGGGCGAGGTCATCGAGATGCTCGCCGCGCACGCCGGTGTCGAGGACAAGGTCCGCGAGGTCACCGAGGCTGCGATGCGCGGTGAGATCGACTTCGCGCAGTCCCTCGAACAACGCGTCGCGACCCTCGCGGGTCTGCCGGCGACCGTCATCGACGAGGTCGCCGAGCAGCTCGAACTCACTCCCGGTGCCCGCACCACGATCCGGACGTTGCGTCGGCTCGGCTTCCGCTGCGGCGTCGTCTCGGGCGGCTTCCGCCAGGTGATCGACCCGCTCGCACACGAACTCGAACTCGACTTCGTCCGCGCCAACACGCTCGAGATCGTCGACGGCAAGCTCACCGGGCGAGTGGTCGGCGACATCGTCGACCGCGCCGCCAAGGCACGCGCCCTCCGCGAGTTCGCCGACGAGGCGGGCGTGCCGGTCGAGCAGACCGTCGCGGTCGGCGACGGTGCCAACGACATCGACATGCTCTCGGCCGCGGGCCTGGGCGTCGCGTTCAATGCCAAGCCGGCCCTGCGCGAGGTCGCCGACACCGCCCTGTCGTATCCCTACCTCGATGCGGTGCTCTTCGTCCTCGGCGTCACCCGCGAGGAGATCGAGGCGGCCGACCGCGTCGACGGAACCCTGCGCCGCGTCCCGATCGACGGCAGTGTCTGAGCTGGACCCCGACTTCGCGGACACGGCGCCCGAGCCGGTCTTCGAGGCCGCACCCGATCGGGTCTTCGACCCGGCCTCGGATCCGGGTTTCGCCGAGCGCCACGGCGTACTCACCCGCGGTTACGGGCACCGGCCCGACCCGGAGGATCCGGCGAAGGTGCAGGCGATGCCGATCGTGCTGCACATCCCCAAGGTCGATCCACCCGCCCGCAGCGCGGTGCTCGAAGCCGCCGCGATGGCCACCGTGGCACTGTGTTTCGACCCGCGGGTCGGTCCCGGCCCGGACGGCGAACCCGGTCCGTGGCAGGAACCCTTCCTCGCATGGAACGACGCGCGGATCCGGAAGGTCGCCCGCCGCGCCCGCGGAGCGCACTGGCGTGCCGCGCAGGACGTCGACGGAGTCACCGTCGACCACGCCGGTGCCCAGGCCCGGGCGTTCGTGCCCGGCCCGGTGGGGGAACTGGACCCGCGCATCTCCCGCCTGCAGATCGGTGGCACCGACCTGCCCCACGACGATCCGCCCCCACCGGCGGACGGCGTTCCGGTCCTCTGGGTGCAGAAGGACCTCGAGATGACCGTCGGCAAGGCGGCCGCGCAGGTCGGTCATGCTGCGATGCTGTTCGCGGGGGCACTGGACGTCGACACCGCACGCGCCTGGGCTTCCGACGGATTCCCGTGTGCCGTCCGCGATGCGGACGAGGCCACCTGGCGCGAGCTGCTCGCCCGCGTGGAAGCCGGCACGGCCGTCGCGGTCCGCGACGCGGGCTTCACCGAGGTGGCCCCGGGTTCGATCACCGTGATCGCGGTGCCCGGCACGGTCGACGAACGAGCCTGACCTCCACCGGCGTCGTGCCGCCGTGGATCATCCTTGCTCGATGGGTCCGTCGTCCGCGATCCAGAAGATCAGCACCGTCGGACCGTCGACCGGGTACGAACTTCCCACCCGCATCGGGGAGGTGTCCGCGGGCCTGCCGTCGGGGGCACTCGAATCGAAGACGCACACGATGTTGCCGCGATACCACTCGGGTCCGGCGAGGGTCACCGTGGCGGCGTCGCCCGAATGCAGAACGAACAGCCCGCTGCTGTCCTCGAGAGTGACGCCGGTGCGGGTCACGGTGCCGAGTTGCGAGCCGTCGACCCAGCCCTGCAGCGTGCGGCGACTGTCGTCCTGCCACGCATCCTCGTCGAGTTCGATCCCCTCGATGCCGAACCACACGAGATCGGGATAGCCCACGGACCGGGCGCGGCCCTCGAAGAAGCGTCGCTGCCGCAGCACCGGGACGCGCGTGCGCAGGCGGAGCAGTTCGCGCACGTAATCCGTTCGCGCACGGTCGGCGTGCTCCCAGTCCAGCGGCCAGGCGTCGCGGACGGGGACGTCCACGGGGACGCAGTAGGCGTTGTTGTTGCCGTTCTGCGTGTGCCCGAACTCGTCGCCGGCGAGCAGCATCGGTGTGCCCGTCGACAACAGCAGCGTCGCGAGCATCGCCCGGATGTGCCGGTCGCGGGCGGCGAGGATCTCCGGATCGTCGGTCGGCCCTTCGACCCCGTGGTTCACCGACTCGTTGTTGTTCGACCCGTCCCGGCCCTCCTCACCGTTCTCGTCGTTGTGCTTGCGCTCGTACGAGACCGCATCGGCGAGGGTGAAACCGTCGTGGGCGGTGACGAAGTTGACCGACATCCACGGCTGCCGGATGTTCCTGTCGTAGAGGTCCTCCGAACCGGTGAGCCGCGACGCCATCTCGCGGATCCCGGAACGTCCCGCCCAGTAACGGCGGACCGTGTCGCGGTAGCGGTCGTTCCATTCGGCCCATTGCGCGCCGAAGTTCCCGAGCTGGTAACCGTGTGCGGTGGCGTCCCACGGTTCGGCGACGAGCTTGACGTCGCAGAGGACGGGATCGGTGACGATCGCGGTGAGCAGTGCCGCTCGCGGATCGAAGGCCCCACCGCGGGGACGGGCCAGCGCACTGGCGAGGTCGAAGCGGAAGCCGTCCACCCCCATCACGTCCGCCCAGTACCGGAGGCTGTCGCACACCATCCGCACGACGATCGGTGAGGACGCGTCGAGGGTGTTGCCGCACCCCGTCAGGTCGATGTCCCGTCCGTGCGCGTCGAGCAGGTAGTAGCCGGGCGCGTCGAGACCGCGCCAGGACAGACTCGGACCGTCGACCGATGCTTCGCACGTGTGGTTGTAGACGACGTCGAGCAGCACCTCGAGCCCGGCGCTGTGGAAGGCGTCGACCATCGTTCGGAACTCGGCGATCTCGTTGCCGGGCGTGACGGCGTAGGCGGGATGCGGCGCGAAGTACGAGGCGGTCGAGTAGCCCCAGTGGTTGCGCATCCCCCGCGCACGCACCGACGGCTCGGTCACGAAGGCCTGCACGGGGAGCAGTTCGACCGTCGTCACTCCCAGCCCCACCAGGTGGTCGATCACCGACCGGTGGGCGAGTCCGAGATAGGTGCCGCGCAGTTCCGGCGGCACGAGCGGGTGACGGGCCGTGTACGAACCGACGTGCAGTTCGTAGACGACGGTGTTCTCCCACGGCACGCGGGGTTTGTCGTGCATGGGCGTCAGGACGGGGGTCACCACCGACAGAGGTGTGTGGCCGAGCGAGTCGGTGCTCGACATCGCACCGAACGGGTCACCCTGGTGGGGGATCAGCCGGTCCGGATCACCGACGTCGCCGACGATCCGCCGGGCCCACGGGTCGAGCAGGATCTTGTGCGGATTGGTACGCAACCCCCACTGCGGCTGCCACGGCCCGTAGGCGCGGTAGCCGTACCGTTGCCCGGCGCCGACGCCGGGGACCACCCCGTGCCAGACCCCGTAGGTGCGGTCGGGCAGGTCCACGCGGTGTTCGTTCCCGTCGTCGTCGACGAGACAGACCTGGACGCGGTCGCTGTGCGGGGCGTGGACGGCGAAGCGTGTCCCACCGTCGACCGGGGTGGGGCCGAGCGGGAAGGCGGCCCGGTCGGGGAGCGCGACCGAGCCGGACACGACAGCAGATTCGGATGCGGAGGACGACACGGGAACCGATCCTGCCGCGTTTCGGGCTCGGGCGTAAGAGAAGATGGTCCGCGTGGCACAACCTGATCCCGATTTGCTCATCGAATTCGACGACGTAGTGGTCCGACGCGGCGGGAACGTCCTCGTCGGTCCCGTGACCTGGAAGGTGGAACTCGACGAACGTTGGGTGGTTCTCGGACCCAACGGGGCAGGAAAGACCTCGCTGCTGCGGGTCGCGGCGGCCGAGACGTTCCCCACCTCCGGCACCGCGCACGTCCTCGCGGAGACGTTCGGAAAGACGGATCTGTCCGAACTACGACCCCGGATCGGATTGTCCTCCGCGGCCCTGGCCAACCGGGTGCCGAACGACGAGAAGGTCACCGATCTCGTGCTCTCCGCGGGCTACGGCGTGCTGGGCCGGTGGCGCGAGCAGTACGACGACATCGACACGAGCCGCGCGGTGGAGATGCTCGAGAGCCTCGGCGCGGAACATCTCGCCGACCGTCTGTACGGGACGCTGTCGGAGGGCGAACGCAAGCGTGCGCTCATCGCCCGGGCGCTCATGACCGACCCCGAACTGCTGCTGCTCGACGAGCCCGCGGCCGGTCTGGACCTCGGCGGTCGCGAGGAACTCGTGGCCCGGCTCGGGACGCTCGCGGCCGACCCGGATGCCCCTGCGATCGTGCTCGTCACCCATCACGTGGAGGAGATCCCGCCGGGCTTCACGCACGCGCTGCTCCTGAAGGAGGGCGGTGTGGTCGCCCAGGGCCTGCTCGACGACGTGATCACCGCCGAGAACCTCAGCGCGGCGTTCAGTCAGTCCATCTCGCTCGACAAGGTCGACGACCGGTTCTTCGCCCGCCGCACCCGCCAGGCGGGACGGCACCGCCGGTGACTCCGGGTCGGGTGGTGCCGGGACCGATCGGTTAGGTTGAGGCCATGGCCAACAATCGCTCGGCATCCACCTTCGATCCCACCGCGGTACCCATCCGCGACGCGTCCACCGTGATGCTCGTGCGGGACTCTGCGCGCGGCGTCGAGGTGTTCCTGCAGCGTCGTGTCGTCGGCATGGACTTCGCCGGCGGCATGACCGTCTTCCCCGGCGGCGGTGTCGACACTTCCGACACCGACGCCGAGGTGCGGTGGACCGGACCGGACGTGACCTGGTGGGCCGAGCGGTTCGGTATCGGCGAGGCGCAGGCCCGTGCACTGGTGCTCGCGGCCGTGCGCGAGACCTTCGAGGAGTGTGGCGTGCTGCTCGCCGGACCCACCGAGGATTCGGTGGTGGCCGACACCGGTGACTACGCGGAGGCGCGTCGTCTGCTGGAAGCGCGCGAGTTGTCCTTCGGCGACTTCCTGGAGAAGGAACAGTTGGTGCTGCGCGCCGACCTGCTGCGTCCCCACGCGAACTGGATCACCCCGCTGGGGGAGCGGCGCCGCTACGATACGCGGTTCTTCGTCGCCGCGGTACCGGAAGGACAGCGGGCCGACGGCAACACCAGCGAGACCGATCTGGTGCAGTGGCAGACCGCGGAGGAGGCCCTCGCCGACTGGCGGTCGGGCCGGTGCATCCTGCTCCCGCCCACGTGGAGTCAGCTGTCGATCCTGTCGGGCTTCGCCACGGTCGCCGACCTCATGGCGGCGGATCCGGTCATCGAGCCGATCCTGCCGATCATCAGCCGTCGCGACGGGGCGGTCCACATCGCGTTCGACGGGGACGAGGCCTACTACGAGGTCGGTACTCATCCGTGGGCCCAGCGCTCCGACATCTAGGCTGAGGACCATGGCTGAATTCGTGACCCTCGACGTCTCCGACGGCATCGGCACCATCCGTCTCGACCGCCCTCCGATGAACGCGTTGAACCGGCAGCTCCAGGAGGAGATCCGGGCCGCTGCGCGCGAGGCGACCGTCCGGTCCGACGTGAAGTCGGTGATCGTCTACGGCGGCGAGAAGGTGTTCGCGGCCGGCGCCGACATCAAGGAGATGGCCGACCTGAGCTACGTGCAGATGAGCGAGATCGTCGGCGACCTGCAGTCGGCCCTCGGGTCGATCGCCGACATCCCCAAGCCCACCGTCGCCGCGATCACCGGCTACGCCCTCGGTGGTGGCCTCGAACTCGCCCTCGGCGCCGACCGGCGCATCGTCGGCGACAACGTCAAGCTCGGCACGCCCGAGATCCTGCTGGGCATCATCCCCGGTGGCGGCGGCACCCAGCGACTGGCTCGGCTCGTCGGCCCGGCGAAGGCGAAGGATCTCGTCTTCACCGGTCGTTTCGTCGGCGCCGACGAAGCCCTGTCGATCGGTCTGGTCGACGAGGTCGTCGCCCCCGACGACGTCTACGAGGCTGCGCGTCGCTGGGCCGGGCAGTTCACAGGCGCCGCCTCGCGCGCGCTCGCCGCTGCGAAGGCCGCGATCGACCAGGGCCTCGACACCGATCTGGATACGGGTCTGAAGATCGAACAGCACGTCTTCGCCGCGCTGTTCGCCACGAAGGACCGCACCATCGGCCTCGAATCGTTCATCGAGAACGGGCCGGGCAAGGCGAAGTTCGTCGGCGAGTGATGCCGACCGGCACCTGCACTTGTCCACAGCTTACCGATGAGTAGGATCACCGCATGACTGCCAGCAGGACCGACGGGGTCGACCCCGCGCCGAATCCGCACGCCACTGCCGAAGAGGTCGCAGCCGCGCTCGAGGACACCAAGCTAGCCCAGGTGCTCTACCACGACTGGGAAGCCGAGACGTACGACGAGAAATGGTCCATCTCGTACGACGAGCGGTGCATCGACTACGCCAAGGGGCGGTTCGTCGCCGCGGCCGGCGATCAGCCGCTGCCCTACGAGCGCGCACTCGAACTCGGCTGCGGCACGGGCTTCTTCCTCCTCAACCTCATGCAGGGTGGGGTCGCGAAGACCGGTTCGGTGACCGACCTGTCGCCCGGCATGGTGAAGGTCGCGCTCCGCAACGCCGAGAATCTCGGCCTCGACGTCGACGGCCGCGTTGCCGACGCCGAGACCATTCCGTACGACGACGACACCTTCGACCTCGTGGTCGGCCATGCCGTGCTGCACCACATCCCGGACGTCGAGCAGTCGCTGCGCGAGGTGCTGCGCGTGCTCAAGCCCGGCGGCCGTTTCGTCTTCGCCGGTGAGCCCAGCACGATCGGCAACTTCTACGCCCGCATGCTCGGCCGGGTCACGTGGGAGGCCACCACCAACATCACCAAGTTGCCTTTCCTGCGCGACTGGCGTCGTCCGCAGACCGAGCTCGACGAGTCCTCCCGGGCGGCCGCCCTCGAGGCCGTCGTCGATCTGCACACCTTCGATCCTTCCGATCTCGAGAAGCTGGCCTCCTCGGCCGGAGCCGTCGAGGTCAAGGCGTCGAGCGAGGAGTTCGCCGCGGCCCTGCTCGGCTGGCCGGTGCGCACCTTCGAGGCCGCCGTCCCGCAGGAGAAGCTGGGCTGGAACTGGGCGAAGTTCGCCTTCGGTGGCTGGAAGGCGCTGAGCTGGGTCGACGAGAACATCCTCGAGCACGTCGTGCCCCGTAGCTTCTTCTACAACGTCATGATCACCGGTGTGAAGCCCGGCAAGTAGTTGGGTTACGACTTCACCCTCGCCGACGTCGAGTACCTGACGTCGGACGACGGCCGCGACGCTCTCGCGAGCGTCGCCGACCGGGAGCTGTCGACGCGTACGCGCCTCGCCGACATCGGCTGGGCGCGTACGCGTTTCGGCGATCGTGCCGGAATGCTGGTCGAAACCGTCATCCTCCGACGCAAGACGGAGGCGAAGATCGCAGGCGGCGGCGAGTGGGTGCTCACCGACGACGCTCTGCAGCAGTCCACGCCCACGCGCGTCGCGGCCCACCGCGCGAAGCGGTTGCGAGGGCGCACAGTGCACGACGTGACGTGTTCGATCGGCGCCGAGCTCACTGAACTCGTCGGAGTCGCCGAGACCGTGATCGGCAGCGATCTCGACGACGTGCGGCTGGCGATGGCCGCGCACAACGTCCCCGGGGCGTACCTCCTGCGCGCCGACGCCCTGCGTCCGGTCACGCGAGGCACCACCGTCATCGCCGATCCCGCACGCCGTTCGGGCGGGCGACGGACCCATGATCCGGCCGCGCTGCAACCACCGCTGCCCGATCTCCTCGACGCCTACGCGGGCCGCGATCTCGCCGTGAAGTGCGCACCGGGACTGGATTTCGACTCGTTCGACTGGGCCGGTGAGGTCGAGGTCGTCTCGCTCGACGGTGGAGTCCGCGAAGCGTGCCTGTACTCGCCGGGATTGAGCACTCCCGGCGTGCGCCGACGGGCTGCAGTACTGCGTTCGGACGGAACCGGTTTCGAGATCACCGACGCCGCGGACGACGACATTCCGGAACGGGAGCCGGGGGAGTGGATCGTCGACCCCGACGGCGCGATCGTGCGCGCCGGTCTCGTCCGCCACTACGCGGCAGCCCACGGACTGTGGCAACTCGACCCGCGGATCGCCTATCTCACCGGCGACAGCCTGCCCGACGGAGTACGGGGTTTCCGGATCGTCGAGCGTCTCAAGTACAGCGAGAAGACACTCCGTCAGGCGCTCGCCCGCCACGACTGCGGCGCGGTCGAGATCCTCGTGCGCGGCGTCGACGTCGACCCGGCGGTATTGCGTCCGCGCCTGAAACTGCGCGGGTCGGCCTCGCTCAGCGTGGTGCTCACCCGCATCGGCCGGACGCCGGAAGCCTTCGTCTGCACGCCGTCGCGCTGACCGCCCTCACACGGGCGGCCGTCCTCACACGGACTGCGGTTCGCGCAGCACCACCACGTCCCCGTCGAGAGTCGTGATCACGAACTCCCCGCCCGGGCCGACGCCGGTGCCGACCGGCAATCCGGTGGCGGGATCGAGGGGTTCCTCCTCCATCGTCGCTCCGTCCGCGAGATCGAGCACCGCCGCTGCGAGACCCCGATCGCCGTCGACGACCACATAGGCCCGGCCGTCGGCGGTCACCGCCGGCGCACCGTACGGAGTCACGTCCGCCCGCTCCCACTCGACTTCGACGCTGTCGCCGCCGTCGCGCAGGGCCGTCAGCGGGGCGCTGCCGTCGGCCGACGCGAGGAGCAGCAGTCCGTCCTCGGTGACGGCGGGACCGAGCGCCGTGGGACGGCCGGTCTCGTGGGTCCATCGCGCTTCGCCTGTCTCGGCGTCGAGCGCCCACAGGGCACCCTCCCCGTCGTGGACGTAGACGGTCGAACCGTCAGCAGACAGAACCGGACTCGTCACCGCACCTCCGGGGAGGTCGGGTACCGACCACTCCTCGATGACCACGGCGTCATCACCGGCCGTGTAGCGCAGCGCCACGAGCGCCGACCTGTCCGAACCCGGACGCCACACGGTGACGAAGACACGGTCGGTGGCGGTGTCGACGGCCGGGGTGGTGGCGACCGGGCAGTCCTCCGAGCCCCCGAAGCAGGCGGGGAGGCCGTGATCGCTCGCGAGTCGCGGCAGGTTCTGCCCGTCCTCGAGGGTCGGCACCGGCACCAGATCGAACAGCGGTGCCTCGAGTTGTCCCGTCTGCGGGTCGACGACGTTGACCTGACCGAAATGCGTGACCACCAACAGGCTTCCGTCGGAGGTGAACTGTGCGCTGCGGGGGCTGCCGCTCACGGGAATGCGCCAGCGACGCTGGCCGTGCTCGTTGAACGACAGCAGTCCGCCGTCCTCACCGACGTAGATGTTCGCGACGCCGTCGGAGACGGGGGTGATCGTCGTGACGGCCGGGGCGAGACGCGTGCACCAGCGCTTGCGGCCTGTGTCCATCTGGAAGGAGAACAGATTGCATCCGGCCTCCGTCGCGGCCGCCACCGAGACCTGGCCGTTGGCCGCGATCCCGGCGGGGGAGCCGACCGGGCCGCCCAGCGGACGCGTCCAGCCGGGCGCGAGGTCGTCGACGCTCTCGGCGGTCGCGGTGTTGCTGTTGCGGGCATCGGAGTGCCGTCCCGGCCAGCCACCGCTCGACAACACGTCGTCGGTGCCGGCCCCACCGCCGCACGCGCTCAGCGCGAAGACCACCGTCAGCGCCGGGACCGCGGTCCGCAGGACACCCCGCATCACTCAACTCCTCCACAGGCGAACGATTCGACGTGTCAGCGTATCGGGCCGGGGGTCGTGAGCCGCGAACGAGGCGGACCGTAGGCTGCCCCTATGACGAGCATGTGGGGTGCACCTCTGACGGCGAGGTGGCGCGGGTCCCGTCGGAGGGATCCCGAACAGGTACGATTCCTGACGCTGTCCTCTCTGAAATGGGTGCTGGACAACAAGGCGTACACGCCCTGGTACCTGGTCCGGTACTACCGCCTGGCGAAGTTCCGGCTGGCCAATCCGCACGTGGTGCTGCGCGGCATGGTCTTCCTGGGCAAGAACGTCGAGATCCACGCGACGCCCGAACTGTCGCGCCTCGAGATCGGCCGCTGGGTCCACATCGGCGACGGCAACGCCATCCGCTGCCACGAGGGTTCGCTCCGGATCGGCGACAAGGTCGTCTTCGGCAAGGACAACGTCGTCAACACCTATCTCGACATCGAGATCGGCGCGTCGACGCTGGTCGCAGACTGGTGCTACATCTGCGACTTCGACCACCGCACCGAGGACATCACCTACCCGATCAAGGACCAGGGCATCGTCAAGAGCCCCGTCCGGATCGGTCCGGACACCTGGATCGCCGCGAAGGTCACCGTGCTCCGCGGCACCCGGGTCGGCCGCGGTTCGGTGCTCGGAGCCCACGCGGTCGTCAAGGGAGACATCCCTGATTTCAGTATCGCGGTGGGTTCGCCCGCCAAGGTCGTGAAGAACCGTAAGGTGGCGTGGGAGAGCGCCGCTGCCGAGCGTGCCGCCCGGGAAGCGGCGCTCGCAGATATCGCACGGAAGAAGTCGGGAGACACGCCCGCGGGCGTCCACCAGTAGCGACGCGGGCCGGGACACTGTCGGGGGACAGCAGATGGACTACTCGGAGTATCGGAGTCACGACGCGACCGGCCTGGCCGAACTCGTCGCGACGGGGCAGGTATCGGCGAGCGAGTTGCTCGAGACCGCGATCGCGCGGCTCGACACGGTCGAACCGACACTGAACACCGTCGTCCGCAGGCTCGACGACAAGGCCCGTGTCCTGGCACGCGAACCGCTCGACGGTCCGTTCGCCGGGGTGCCGTTCCTGCTCAAGGATCTGGGGCAGGATCTGGCCGGTGAGCCGACCTCGTGCGGGTCCCGTGTCCTCGCGGACCTGCCGATGGACGAGAACTCGGTGATCGTCGACCGGTGGCTCGGAGCCGGCCTGGTCCCGTTCGCCAAGACCAACACCCCCGAGTTCGGGGCGAAGGGCATCACCGAGCCCGAGGCGTTCGGGGCCACCCGAAACCCGTGGGATCCGTCGGTGACGCCGGGCGGGTCATCGGGTGGTTCCGCCGCGGCGGTCGCGGCCGGCGTCGTTCCCGCGGCGGGAGCGAGCGACGGCGGCGGCTCCATCCGCATTCCCGCCGCCTGCTGCGGGCTCCTCGGGCTCAAGCCCGGACGCGGACTCGTGCCCACCGGTATGCGCGGCGGGGAACCGCTGCACGGCGCGGCTACCAACGGGGTGATCTGCCGGACGGTGCGCGACGCCGCTGCCTTCCTCGACGTCATGGCGGGCCCGTACGCGGGTGGGCCGTATCTCGTCGAGCGTGCCCGGTCGTACGCAGAGGCCGCGCGCTCGGCGCCGAAGCGGTTGCGGATCGGATACGAGACCGCGTCACCGATCGGGACGCCGGTCGATCCGGAGGCAAAGGCCGCGGTGGACGCTGCCGTCGCGGTGCTCGAGGAACTCGGCCATCACGTCGAACCCGCCTCGACGGGTATCGACGAACGGCGTCTCGCAGAGGACTTCCTCATCATGTGGTTCGCCACGGCTGCCGCGGAGGTCGCCGAGGCCTGCCGCCTCACCGGAGCACGACCCGAGGACTTCGAGTTCGACACCCGCATCATCGCCGCCGTGGGCAAGGCGACCTCGGCGTCGGACTACATTGCGGCCCATGCCCGCTGGGCCGAGTACGCGAGCGGTCTCGCGCAGTTCCACGAACGCTACGATCTGCTGCTCACGCCGACACTCGCCTTCCCGCCGTCGCGCATCGGCGAACTCGACACGCCCCGCTGGATGCGGCGTGCCGGCGAGGCGCTCCTGCGTACCCGCACCGCGTGGATCGCGACCCGGGCCGGTTTCATCGACCGGGTGGTGGACGACAATCTGGGGCGCACCCCCTACACGCAGCTGGCCAATATCACCGGGCGCCCGGCGATCTCGGTGCCGTTGCACTGGACGGTGTCCGGTCTGCCGCTCGGGGTGCAGTTCGTCGGCCCACTCGGTGGGGAGAGTGTGCTCCTCGCCCTCGCAGGCGAACTCGAACAGGCCCGGCCGTGGTTCGATCGGCAGCCGCCGCTCGCTCCGGCCGAGTTGTCCGCTACCTCGTGAGTCGAAGGTCGACTCAGGGTCGGCCCAGTGGCTTCCGGTAGACGACCGTTTCACATAGGACCGCAAGAGCCGGAACGAGTTCCGGATGGCGCGTATCGAGCGGCGCGGGCTCCTCCGGCACGTACCCGAGCCGGGTGTAGAGCCGGTCGAGGAACACCTTCGACTCGTGTGAGGTGTCGCGCGGACGGATCACCTCGAGTTGCATTGCCTCGAAACCCCGCTCGGCGAACTCCGTCTCGACGGTGTCGATCAGGACGCGGCCGACGCCCGTGCCGCGGACCTTCGGGTCGGAGGCGAGCATCCCGAACTCGGCCGTCGTCGCGTCGACCGGGGTCACGCGGATACAGCCGACCACCCGGCCGTGCGAGCGGGCGATGCGAATGCTGCCCTCCCGCGCATATCGGGTGATCTCGTCCGTGTCGGTCCGTGTGGTGCCCGGTACCCACATGCCGTCCTCGGCCACCGCGTAGACCGCGTTGAGCAGTGCGGTGACGGCGACGATATCGGATTCGTGCGGTGCCAGGCGCTCGATTTGGAGCGTGTGCTGCTCGTTCATCCGCGGTCCGGGAGGGGACGTTGGGGGACAGTGGGGCGTGCGAGCGGGTGACGCACCCGCCGCTTCGCCGACGAGTAGACCTGCGCGGTTTCTTCGGCGACGCGGCGCCAGTCGAAGTCGTCGGTCAGTCGTGCCCGAGCCGCCCGCGCGCGCACTCGGGCGGCCTCGGGATCGTCGAGGGTTTCCCGGACGGCCGAGACGAGTCCGGCCACGTCGCCGGGCCGGAACGACAGTCCGGTCACGCCGTCGACCACGGCTTCGCCCAGGCCGCCGGCGGTGGACGCGATGAGCGGGGTACCCGCTGCGGCGGCCTCGAGGGCGATGATGCCGAACGGCTCGTAGCGGCTCGGCAGCACGATCGCGTCGGCGCCGTGCAGCCAGCCGAGCAGTTCGGTGTGGTCGAGGTTGCCGAGGAAACTCACCGAGCGTGCGACGCGGTGTACGCGTGCCTGCTCGTGCAGCCACTCGAACTGGGTGCCCTCACCGGCGACCACGAGGGTCGTGCCGGGATGCGAGCGGCGGATGCGGGGGAGCGCGGCGATCGCGTCCTGCACACCCTTCTCGTATTCGAGGCGGCCGACGTACAGCAGTCGTGCCGGCCCGGGACGCGGTTCGCGGTCGCGGTACGACCAGGTGGTGATGTCGATGCCGTTGCGGATCACGGAGATCTCCGGCAGGTCCGGACCGTACAACTCGGTGACCTCGTCGTGCATCGACGCCGAACACGTGATGAGACGGTCGGATTCGTTGGCGAGCCACCACTCGACGGAATGCACCTGGCGGTTGATCCGGCCCGACAGCCAACCGCTGTGGCGACCGGCCTCGGTCGCGTGCAGGGTCGACACGAGCGGCACGTCGAAGTACTCGGCCAGCGCGATCGCGGGGTGGGCGACGAGCCAGTCGTGGGCGTGGACGACGTCCGGATACCAACCTTCGCCGATGCCGCCGCGGGTCAGCCCGATCCCGGCGCGGACCATCGCGTGGCCCATCGCCAGCGTCCAGGCGATCATGTCCTCGCCGAAGTCGAAGTGGGGTGCGTCCTCCGCGACCGCCACCACGAGCACGCCGTCGGCGATGTGGCTGATCGTGGGGTGGGTCGACGCATCGGTGCCGGTCGGGCGACGTGACAGCACCACCACCTCGTTGCCCGCCGCGGCGAGTTCGGTGGCGAGATGATGGACGTGTCTGCCCAGGCCGCCAACGACGACGGGTGGGTACTCCCATGAGACGAGCAGAATCTTCATCGCGGGCCTCCGTGGCGTCCGGGCAGTCGTCGGGCGTCGAGTCCTGGGAAGAGATTGTCGGCGCGGTTCCATCCGTCGGCCAGACGCCGTGCCGTCTCGGTGCGTCCGGAGTCGACCGCCTCGGCGATCTCACGCAGGGCGTGGGCGTGTTTGTGCGCGCGGTCGCGGGCATAGGCGGCGGCGGTGTCCTTGCTGACCATGAACGCCCAGTCGCTGGAGACCGTCAGCAGCGCTTCGCGCACCATCTGGTCGTGCACGCGGTTGCGGAGCGCGACCGACGACGTGCTCTGCTCGCGGGACTTGTCGATGCTGTCGAGGGTCGTGCGCACCACCTCGTCGTTGAGACGCACGAGATCGGCGACCTGGTCGCCGGCCCAGACCCGCCAGTCCTTGCCCGAACCCCACGACGAATTCTCGAGATCGACGGAGGCGCCGACGTATCCGCGGTCGCGGGCATCGGCGAGGGTTCCCACCTCGATGCCGGCCTCGGGAAGCGCGCGGAGCAGTCGTTCGAGGAAGATCGGACCTTCGAACCACCAGTGGCCGAACAGTTCCGTGTCGAAGGCCGCGACGACGAGTGCGTCCCGGCCGATGCGGCCGGATTCGCTGCGCAATCGCTGCCGGACGGTCTCGACGAAGTCGGCGACGTGCCGGTCGACGGCGTGCGACGCGAGTTCGGGATCGTAGGGCGCCTTCTCGTGCGAGGGCACCGTGCGGCCCGTGACGCGGGACGGTTTGAGTCCGGTGTCGTGGCAGTAGGTGTGGAAGTCGCGGTAGGCGGAGTGGCCGGGATAGCCGGACTTCGGCGACCACACCCGGTACGAGACCTGCAGGTCGCGGCCGAAACACACGACGTCCGAGTCGCGGACCGTGCGGCCGAGCGAGGTGTCGCCGCGCAGCGCAGGACCGTCGACCATGAAGTGCTCGACTCCCGCTGCGGCGTAATCGTTCTCCATGCCCGGCGTGTAACCGCATTCCGGGCCCCAGATGCCGCGGGGGCGATGGTTCCAGCGGGCGTGCGCGTCGGCGAGACCTTCGGACAACGAGAAGGTGCGCAGTCGCGGGTCGAGGAGGGGCTGGAACGGATGGGCGAGAGGCCCACCGAGCAGTTCGATCGCGTCGGCGTCGATCAGCTGCCGCACGACGGGAGATCCGCCGTGGCGCCATTGGGTTTCGAAGTCCTCCAGTGCCGCGGTGGCGGCGCGGTGCTCGCGGGCGCCGAGTGCGCGGTAGGACTCCTCCCGCATGCCGGCCGCCTCGTGCGCGCGCAGTTGCCAGTTGCCGAGCCAGTGGTGCATCCCGGCGAGGCAGTGCGGGTCGTCGAGTTGCGCGGCCAGTACCGGGGTGATGCCGAGTGTGAGCATCCGGGTTCGGCCTTCGGCGGCGAGCCGCCGCAGCACGTCGGTGACGGGCAGATAGGTCGCTGCCCACGACTGGTAGAGCCATTCCTCGCCGACGGGCCACCGGCCGTGGTGGGCGAGCCACGGGAGGTGGGAGTGGAGGACGAGCGCGAACATCCCGGGTTCGCGGGACGATGCGGCACTCACGGAGCGGTGTCCTTCGCTGCGGGGTCCTTCACGGCGATCGCGACCAGATCGAGGCTCGCATCGATGTTCTCGGGGACGATGGCGAAGTCGTCGGTGGAGACCATCGCGACGTCGGCGGTGAGATCGTCCGGCCACGGCTGCCCGGCGAGGGCGCGCTCGATCTGGGCGTCGATGAACGATCCGCCGTGCTTGGCATCGAGTGCGCGCAGCGTGGGGCCGTGGTGCACGCCGGTCATGAGTTCGACGCGGAAGCCGGCGTCCTCGAGCAGTTCGGTCAGTTCGGCGGCGTTCAGCTCACGGGTGTGGAAGGGGTTGAGCGGGGTGTCGCGGCCGGGGGAGAAGGTGATCCGGTTGGGAGTACTGATGAGCAATTCGCCGCCGGGGGTAAGAACGCGGTGACATTCGCGTAGGAACTGTGTCTGATCCCACAAATGCTCGATCACCTGGAAGTTCACGACCGTATCGACCGATTCGTCCTCGAGGGGAAGTTCGGCGAGGTTTCCGTGCCGGATGTCCACGCGGGGGTAGCGCGCGCGGATGTGTGCGACGGCGCTCTCGTCGTAGTCGAGGCCGATCACGCGCGTCGCCACATCGGCGATCATGTCGGCCCCGTAGCCTTCGCCGGCGCCGGCCTCGAGCACGGCCCGGTTCACGCAACGGGGGAGAAAGTTCTGGTAGACGACCTCGTGACGTCGGAACCAATAGTTCTCCTCGGCGATGCCGGGGACCGTCCGTTCGCCGGTGAGGGGGAGGGCGTGCGCGTCATCGGCGCGGGCGGGGGTGTCGCTCACCGCCACGACATTAGACCTCTCCCCGGAGGGGTGGTCTCCGGTGTTCCAGATCACAGGTTTCGTCGTCCTTCCGTACGGCTATGGTGAACCGGGAATCCCGTCAAGTTACTGACTGGTAACTTAGCGGCTGATAATCTATCGCACACGCCGTGCGAAAGACACGAGTGCTCGGTTCAGGCAGCGCCTTGCCGACCAAAGGCAGCTACACACAGGAGGTCGACGCAGACCCATGACGAACATCGTCGTTTTGATCAAGCAGGTCCCCGACACGTGGTCCGAGCGCAAGCTCAGCGACGGCGACTACACGCTCGACCGTGAGGCCGCCGACGCCGTGCTCGACGAGATCAACGAGCGCGCCGTCGAGGAAGCTCTGCTCATCAAGGAGCGCGACGGCGGTGAGGTCACCGTTCTGACCGCCGGCCCGGACCGCGCCACCGACGCCATCCGCAAGGCGCTGTCCATGGGCGCCGACAAGGCGATCCACCTCAACGATCCCGCCATGCACGGCTCCGACTCGATCCAGACCGCGTACGCGATCGCCGCTGCGCTCGGCCAGATCGAGGGTGTCGAGCTGGTCATCGCCGGTAATGAGGCCACCGACGGTCGCGTGGGCGCCGTGCCCGCGATCATCGCCGAGTACCTGGGCCTGCCCCACCTGACGCACCTGCGCAAGCTCACGATCGCGGACGGCAAGGCCGCCGGCGAGCGCGAGACCGACGAGGGCGTCTTCGGCATCGAGGCTCCGCTCCCCGCCATCGTCTCGGTCACCGAGAAGATCAACGAGCCCCGCTTCCCCTCCTTCAAGGGCATCATGGCCGCGAAGAAGAAGGAAGTTCAGACCCTCACCCTCGCCGACATCGGTCTCGATCCCGAGATCTTCGGTGTTGCGAACGCTGCGTCCACCGTCACCGGTGTGACTCCGAAGCCCCCGCGCACCGCGGGTGAGCGCGTCACCGACGAGGGCGACGGCGGCAGCAAGATCGCTCAGTACCTGGTCGGCCAGAAGATCATCTGATCGCGCCCCGCGACAACATCTGACATATCTAGGAGAGAAGTAGTAATGGCAGAAGTACTCGTGCTCGTCGAGCATGCCGAGGGCGCGCTCAAGAAGGTCAGCACCGAACTCATCACCGCCGCGCGTGTGCTCGGCGAGCCCTCCGCCGTCGTCGCAGGTGCCCCCGGCACCGCCGACGCGCTGCAGGACGCCCTCGCCGCCGCCGGTGCGGTCAAGGTCTACGCCGCCGAGTCCGAAGACGTCGACAACTACCTGGTGACCCCGAAGGTCGACGTCCTCGCGTCGCTCGTCGAGTCCACCAGCCCCGCCGCCGTCATCACCGCCGCGTCCGTCGAGGGCAAGGAGGTGTCGGGCCGCCTCGCCGCCCGCATCGGCTCCGGTCTGCTCGTCGATGTCGTCGACGTCAAGGCCGACGGCTCCGCCGTGCACTCGATCTTCGGTGGCGCGTTCACCGTCGACGCCAAGGCCAACGGTGAGGTCCCCGTGATCTCCATCCGCCCGGGCGCCATCGAGGCCAAGCCCGAGGCTGCCGCCGCCGAGCGTGTGGCCGTCGAGGTTCCGGCCCAGGAAGAGAACGCCGTGAAGATCGTCTCGCGCGATCCGATCGTCGGCGGCGACCGTCCGGAGTTGACCGAGGCGTCGATCGTCGTCTCCGGTGGCCGCGGTGTCGGTTCGGCCGACAAGTTCTCCGTCGTCGAGGAGCTCGCCGACTCGCTCGGTGCCGCCGTCGGTGCTTCCCGCGCCGCCGTCGACTCGGGCTACTACCCGGGCCAGTTCCAGGTCGGTCAGACCGGTAAGACGGTCTCCCCGCAGCTGTACGTCGCGCTCGGCATCTCCGGCGCCATCCAGCACCGCGCCGGCATGCAGACGTCGAAGACCATCGTCGCCGTCAACAAGGACGAAGAGGCCCCGATTTTCGAGATCGCGGACTACGGCGTCGTCGGCGACCTGTTCAACGTCGCTCCGCAGCTGACCGAGGAGGTCAAGAAGCACAAGGGCTGATCCGCTCCGGCAGATCGATCCCTGCGCGGCCCCGCTCCTTCGAAAGGAGCGGGGCCGCGTGCATTCTGCGGGAGTGTTCATCGGCGATGCATCGCCGCGACACCCCGTCGCCGCCGGCACGCCTCCCACGGTCGTTACACCTTGGGGCATGACCACATCGCCGGTGCTGTACCGCCCGAGTGGGTTCACCGCTCCCGTCCTGTCCGGCCCCCACTACTCCCTCGTCGTGTCGACGGAAGCGTCGGATCGCCTGGCTGCGCAACGCCTTCGGTACCGGGTTTTCTCCGGTGAACCCGGCTTCCGGATCCCCGATGCGGGGGGCGCATCCGACGCCGACCGGTTCGACGAGTTCTGCGACCACGTGCTGGTGCGCGATCGGGTCACCGACGACGTCGTCGGCTGTTACCGGATGCTGCCGCCCGAAGCCGCCCGCGAGGCCGGTGGGTACTACACCGCCACCGAATTCGATCTCTCCGCACTCGACCCACACGGGCGAGGCCTGGTGGAGATGGGCAGGGCCTGCGTCGATCCAGCCCACCGTTCCGGATCGGTCCTCACCCTGATGTGGGCCGGCATCCTGCACTATCTCGAGGCGACCGGACACAACGAGGTCGTCGGATGCGTCTCGGTGCCCATGCGCACGACGCCCGACGAGCCCGAGGCGTCGAACGTTCGGGCCGTGCGCGACCTGCTGCTCGAACGACACGCCGTCGAACCCGCAGCGCGGGTCCGACCGCTGAATCCCGTGATGGTCGAAGGCCACCCGCTCGACGAGATCGCTCCGTTGCCGCGTCCCGTGGTCCCGCCGCTCCTGCGCGGATACCTGCGGCTCGGTGCCCGGATCTGTGGTGAACCGGCCCACGATCCGGACTTCGGGGTCGCCGACTTCGTCGCGATACTAGCCGTGGACCGGGCGGACACCCGCTATCTCGCCCGCCTGCGCGCGGCCGCCGAGCGTGCCGAGCGGGGGTCGCGGTGACTCGGGTCGGTACGACACGGGTGCACGCGTGGATGCCGTCGAGTCCGTGCGGGATCCGGTGCCTGCCGGACGGGACGGATCGTGTGGGTCTGCCGACGGTGTGGTTGCGCATCGCGACGGTCGCGGTCGTGCTGACGGTGGTGCCGCTCCTGCTGGCAGGACGGATGATTCCCGCGGCGCGTCGGGAGAGCACGGTGCGGCGCAGTGCGCGCCTGTTGTTGTGGTGCGTAGGCATCCGTCCGACGATCGACGATCGGCGTGACCGACGGGCGCGCGCAGGGGGCGTGCTCGTCGTTGCACCGCACATCTCGTGGACGGATGTCCTCGTCCTCACCGCAGTCGCTCCCGCGGAGTTCGTCGCACGAGCGGACCTGCTCGACTGGGGCCTGCTGGGCGCGCTCGCACGCCGGATGCGTGTCATCCCCATCGAACGGGAACGACTGCGACTGCTGCCCGCCGTGATCGAGCGAGTACGCACCCGCTTGCTGGAGGGCGGGTGCGTCGCCGTCTTCCCCGAGGGCACGACGCGATGCGGACGGTCCCACGGCGGTTTCCGCCCCGCCCTGCTGCAGGCGGCCGTGGACGCGCAGTGCCCCGTCCAGCCCGTCGGCCTGCGATACGGCGAGCGCGGGGGAGACCTCACCGCCGCGCCGGCCTTCGTCGGTGACGAGACGATCGGTTCCTCGATCCGGCGGATGATCCGGAACCGCGGTGTCGTCGTCGAAGTCATGCTCGCTCCGCTCGAACATCCGGGTCGGGACCGGCACGATCTCGCAGCCCGATGCGCCCGCGCGGTCCGTGCCGAGCGCCCGGTCGAGGCCGTGACATTCCTGCCGGTCGGCGGCTCACCGGCCGGTGGAACGGCACGGACGGTGGACGCCGCCTGACGGGCGACCCCCCTGAGCGCGGCGGGCACCTGCGCCGACCCGCTATCCTGGATCGGTCATGACCTCGCCCGCCGCCGGTCCCTCCGGTACCTCCACGACCGTCTACCTCGATCACGCCGCGACGTCGCCGATGCTTCCTGCGGCCGTCGAGGCGATGACGTCGGTCCTCGCCACCGTCGGAAACGCGTCCTCCCTGCACGGATCGGGGCGCGCAGCGCGCCGGCGCGTCGAGGAGTCGCGGGAGTCGATTGCGGCCGCCCTCGGCGCCCGGCCCTCCGAGGTGATCTTCGTCTCCGGTGGCACCGAGGGCGACAATCTGGCCGTCAAGGGCATCTATTGGGGTCGCCGCGCCCAGGACCCCCGGCGTCGCCGGATCCTCGCGAGCGCGGTCGAACACCACGCCGTGCTCGACGCCGTCGAATGGCTCGTCGAGCACGAGGATGCCCAGGTGACGTGGCTGCCGGTGGACGGCTCCGGCCGCGTCGATCCCACCACGCTCCGCGAGGAACTCTCGCGCCACGCCGACGAGGTCGCCCTCGTGTCCGTGATGTGGGCGAACAACGAGGTCGGCACCGTCATGCCGATCACCGAACTCGCTGCGGTCGCCGCCGAGTTCGACGTCCCGATGCACAGCGACGCCGTGCAGGCGGTCGCGCATCTCCCAGTCGATTTCACCGCGAGCGGACTGTCGGCACTGACCCTGGCCGCTCACAAGTTCGGTGGTCCGCAGGGAGTGGGAGCGCTGCTGCTCGGCAGGCAGGTACCGTGCGTGCCGCTCGCCCACGGTGGGGGCCACGAACGCGACGTGCGGTCCGGGACGCAGGACACCGCGTCCATCGTGGCGATGGCCGCGGCGTTGCGCGAGGTCACCTCGGATCTGCCCGGCCGCACCGCCGAACTCGCGCACCTGCGCGATCTTCTTGTCGCGGGTGTCGAGGCGGCGATCCCCGACGCGATCCTCAACGGTCCTCGCGAGGTCGGACGACTGCCCAACAACGCGCACTTCACGTTCCCCGGATGCGAAGGCGACTCGCTGCTGATGTTGCTCGACGCGGCCGGTATCGAATGCTCGACCGGTTCGGCGTGCACCGCCGGGGTCGCGCGCGCGAGTCACGTACTCGTCGCGATGGGGGCGGACCCGATCACGGCACGCGGTTCGCTCCGATTCTCGTTGGGGCACACCACAACCCGCAGTGACATCGACAAACTGATCGAAACTCTCCCTTCCGTGGTGGACAGGGCTCGCGCCGCCGGACTGGCGAGCGCCGGTGGACGAGGAGGTGACCGGAGATGAGGATTCTTGCGGCAATGAGCGGCGGTGTGGACTCGGCGGTCGCCGCCGCCCGCATGGTCGAGGCCGGACACGACGTCGTGGGAGTGCATCTCGCGTTGTCGGCCGCGCCGGGCACACTGCGCACCGGCTCGCGCGGATGCTGCTCGAAGGAGGACGCCGGCGATGCTCGCCGCGCCGCCGACGTGCTCGGAATTCCCTTCTACGTCTGGGATTTCGCAGACCGCTTCAAGGAGGACGTGATCGACGACTTCGTCGCGTCCTATGCCGCCGGTGAGACCCCGAACCCGTGCCTGCGTTGCAACGAGAAGATCAAGTTCTCGGCGCTGGCCGACCGTGCCGTCGCGCTCGGCTTCGACGCCGTCGCCACCGGTCACTACGCGCAGTTGAACGACGGGGTGCTGCGCCGCGCCGTCGACGCCGACAAGGACCAGTCGTACGTACTCGCCGTGCTCACCGCGCAGCAGTTGTCGCGCGCGGTGTTCCCCGTCGGCGACACCCCCAAGAGCCGGATCCGCGAGGAGGCCGCCGAGCGCGGACTCGCGGTGGCGAACAAGCCCGACAGCCACGACATCTGCTTCATCCCGTCGGGCGACACCCGCGCCTTCCTCGGTGCCCGGATCGGTGTGCGTCCCGGCGCCGTCGTGGACGACCGTTCGGGTGAGGTGCTCGCGCAGCACGAGGGCGTGCACGGTTTCACCATCGGCCAGCGCAAGGGACTCGGTATCGCCGGGCCCGGACCGGACGGACGCCCCCGCTACGTCACCGCGATCGAACCGGAGAGCGGCACCGTCCGGGTCGGCAGCGCCGAACAGCTGAAGGTCGAGTCGATCCGCGCCGAGCGCGCCGTATGGACCTCCGGCACCGCTCCTGTCGGACCGATCGAGTGCGTCGTCCAGGTCCGCGCTCACGGCGGCCTGGCCCCGGCCGTCGCCGAAGCGGTGGGTCCGGGCATCGAGATCTCGCTGCGCGAACCGCTCACCGGTGTCGCCGCCGGTCAGGCCGCCGTGCTGTACCGGTCCGACGCTGCGGGCGACATCGTCCTCGGCAGCGGAACCATCGCGGCAGGGGACCGGTGACGGCACCTGCCACCGGCCGCGAGGTGTGGTCCGGTCTCGCGACAGGCATCGGTTCGTGGCCCGGGACGGACCCGCGCGAGGCCGCGGCGGTCGTCGTCGGCGAACTCACGGATCTGCCCCACCTCGTCGAACTGCCGGCACGCGGCCTCGGTGCCGACATGATCGGGCGGGTCAGCGCCCTGCTCGTCGACATGTACCTCGACACCTCGACCACTGGCTACCGCCTCGTGTCGCGACGCGGCGGTGTGGCTGCCCGGGCGCGCGACCTGCTCGCCCAGGACCTCGATGCGCTCGAGGAGGCCTGGGAACGCGCCGGGCTGGATGCCGGCCGCCCCGTGAAGGTGCAGGCTGCCGGGCCGCTCACCCTCGCCGCCCACGTCGAACTCGCCACGGGACGCCGGGTGCTCACCGACCGCGGCGCCGTTCGCGACCTGGCCGAATCGCTCGCGGAGGGCCTGGCCCGACACGCCGCCGAGATCACCCGCCGGCTCGGGGTTCAGGTGGTCGCGCAACTCGACGAACCGTCGCTGCCGGATGTGCTCGCCGGAACGCTGAAGGGCCGGACCGTCCTCGAGACCGTCCCTGCCGTGCCGGACCCGGAAGCGCTGGACGTGCTCGACACGACGATTCGGGGCACTGGGCTCTCCGTCGCGGTGCACTGCTGCGCGGGCACCTTCCCGGCCGACTTCCTGCGGCGCAGCGCTGCCGACGCTGTGGCCTTCGACGTCGGATGCGTGCGACGCTCCGACCTCGACGGACTCGGGGAACTGTTCGACTCGGGCACGGTCCCGATACTCGGACTCGTGCCCGCCACCGCACCGGCCTCGA
Organism: Rhodococcus sp. GQ147; assembly: GCF_059759155.1. Taxonomy (NCBI): domain Bacteria; kingdom Bacillati; phylum Actinomycetota; class Actinomycetes; order Mycobacteriales; family Nocardiaceae; genus Rhodococcus; species Rhodococcus sp. GQ147. The sequence continues at coordinate 43,169 of NZ_JCAXDU010000018.1, read as the reverse complement.
CGGGCTGGCGCGAGTACGCGGCACCGGCCGTCGAGCTGATCGACCGGCTCGGGTTCCCCAGGAAGGTGCTGCAATCGGTGGCGGTGAGCCCGGTCTGCGGGCTGGCCTCGGCCTCCACGGAGGGGGCACGGGCCGCTCTGCGTTCGTTGCGCGACGTCGCGTCGGCCTTCGCTGAGGAAGCCGACACGCTCTGAGTATTCCGGTCGGTCCCCTCGACTAGGCTTGCAGGCTGTGAGTGAACCGACGGACGCACCCATCACCGCTCCTCCGGAGGCGCGTGAGCGCTGGCAGGATCTCGCCGAACAGGTGCGCGAGCATCAGTTCCGTTATTACGTGCGCGACGCCCCCATCATCTCCGACGGTCAGTTCGACGCGCTCCTCGGCGAACTGCAGGCACTCGAGGATCAGTACACCGAACTCCGCACGCCGGATTCGCCCACCCAGCTGGTCGGCGGCGGCTTCGCCACCGAATTCGGTGCCGTCGAGCATCTCGAACGGATGCTCAGCCTCGACAACGTCTTCGACGAGGACGAACTGCGCGCGTGGCTCTCGCGCGCCGAGGTCGAGACCGGCACTCACCCCGATTATCTGTGCGAGGTGAAGATCGACGGCGTGGCGCTCAGCCTCGTCTACGAGAACGGCAAACTCGTCCGCGCGGCCACCCGCGGCGACGGACGCACCGGGGAGGACGTCACCCTCAACGCCCGCACGATCGACGACGTTCCCGAAAAGCTCACCGGCACCGCCGAATACCCGATCCCGACGTTGCTCGAAGTGCGCGGCGAGGTGTTCTTCCGGCTCGAGGACTTCCAGACCCTCAACGCCGGGCTGGTGGCCGAAGGCAAGCCGCCCTTCGCGAATCCCCGCAATTCCGCCGCCGGTTCCCTGCGGCAGAAGAACCCGGCCGTCACCGCGCGCCGGCGTCTGCGCATGTACTGCCACGGCTACGGCCGCATGGAGGGCTTCGAACCCCGCTCGCAATCCGACGCCTACGCGGCCTTCGCGGCCTGGGGCCTGCCCGTCTCACCGCACACTGTTCGCGTGCAGGGCGCCGAGGCGGTCGTCGAGCGGATGCGCTACTGGGGCGAACACCGCCACGACATCGAACATGAGATCGACGGCCTGGTGGTCAAGATCGACGACATGGGGCTGCACCGACGCCTCGGTGCCACGTCCCGCGCCCCACGGTGGGCGATCGCCTACAAGTACCCGCCGGAGGAGGTCACCACCAAGCTCCTCGACATCCGCGTCAGTGTCGGGCGCACCGGACGCGTGACCCCCTTCGCCTACATGGAGCCGGTCACCGTCGCCGGGTCCACCGTCTCGCTGGCGACGCTGCACAACGCGTCCGAGGTGGAGCGCAAAGGCGTGCTCATCGGCGACACCGTGGTCATCCGCAAGGCCGGCGACGTGATCCCGGAGGTCCTCGGCCCGGTCGTCGACCTGCGCGACGGTTCCGAGTACGCCTTCGAGATGCCCACGCAGTGCCCCGAATGCGGTACCACCCTCGCCCCGGCGAAGGAGGGCGACGTCGACCTGCGCTGCCCCAACTCGCGGTCGTGCCCGGCGCAATTGCGCGAGCGGGTCTTCCACGTCTCGGGCAGGGGAGCGTTCGACATCGAAGCCCTCGGCTACGAGGCGGCCACGGCGCTGCTCGAGGGGAAGATCATCGCCGACGAGGGCGACCTGTTCTCGCTCACGAAGGAAGACCTCGAACGCATCCCGTTTTTCCGCACCACCAAGGGCGTGCTGTCGAAGAACGGCGACCGTCTGCTGCAGAACCTCGACAAGGCGAAGGAACAGCCGCTCTGGCGCGTGCTGGTCGCCCTGTCCATCCGGCACGTCGGACCGACCGCTGCGCGTGCGCTGGCCACCGAGTTCGGCAGCCTCGACCGGATCCGGGCCGCGTCCGTCGACGAGCTCGCGGCCGTCGAGGGCGTCGGACCGACGATCGCCGCGGCGGTGACCGACTGGTTCACCGTCGATTGGCACGTCGCGATCGTCGACAAGTGGGCGGCAGCGGGTGTGCGGATGGCCGACGAACGCGACGAATCGATCCCGCGAACCCTCGAAGGACTGTCGATCGTGGTTACGGGCACGCTCGCGGGATTCTCCCGCGACCAGGCCAAGGAGGCCGTCCTCGCGCGCGGAGGCAAGGCCGCCGGATCGGTGTCGAAGAAGACGGCTTTCGTCGTCATCGGCGACAACCCTGGTTCGAAGGCCGACAAGGCCGCCGATCTCGGAGTACCCGTGCTCGACGAGGACGGTTTCCGGATCCTGCTCGACGAGGGGCCCGACGCCGCTCGCGCCTATCTCGAAGGGCGCGAAGGGGAGAACTGAGACGCTCTCCGCCGGGAGGTGCCCTGCCCGCGGATTCTCAGGAGGCCGTTGCGGATTCCGGTTCCTCGGCGCTGCGCCTCCCGAGGAATACCGCCGCGGCGAGCAGGAAGCAGATCGCCCCGACGAACGTGCCGGTGTTGGCAAGGCTCGGGTCGAGAGTGTTTCCGTCGTCGAGGACGAACGAACCGACGGCGGAGACCCCGAAAGCGATCGACCCGAGCATGTTCAGCCACCCGCTGATCCAGTCCTTCGAGCGCGGCGCCCAATGCGAGCCCGCTCGCCAGAGGACTGCACACGCGATCGCGCTCGACACCAGAAAGCACAGGGAACCTTCGAGATTGGGGTTCCACACCAGGTGCTTCTCACCCTTGACGGTGTGGGCGTGCAGTGCGGCTCCCGTGCTGACGTTGAACAGCAGCGTACCGATGAACTGGATCAGCGACGCGAGCCAGTCGGCGCGGATCGCCGGGCTGCCCTTGTCCGTGACGGTGGCCGGCCCACTGAGCATCAATTGGACGAATGCTGCACCCGTGAAGAACCAGGAACCCACGAAGAACGAAGTATTTGCACCGGCGGTGCCGAGAAGCGTCGCAATTCCGGGCGCCGAACCCAATGCGAACAGGGCGGCGCCGATGACGAATCCCCAGGACTGCATGCGCAATGTCGGGTGAATCAGCATTGGCGCAGTGTAAGTCGAAGATCGGAAATTTGTGTGTTTTCAAAAGAAACTATCCGATCGAATAGGTGCAGTTCAGAACGAACTTTCGAAAAGGGTGAACGGTTGGGGTGAATTGGTTCGGGATCCTTTCGGTTGGTCGGAAGTCGTGTTCGATGCGCGTTAGCGTCCCAGCCATGACGGAAACCGGTAAGTCCACTCAGCGCCTTCTTTTTCGTAATGTGCGAGTTTTCGATGGAGTTTCCGGAGAGCTCGTCACCGGCGACGTACTGATCGACGGAGACCGCATCGTCGCCGTATCCGAATCGCCGATCGGCGACGAACCCGGCCGCGAGACCGACGTGATCGACGGCGGCGGGCGGGTCCTCATGCCCGGCATGTCCGACGCGCACGTCCACCTCGTCGGTAACGCGAACTCCTACATCGACATGGTGATGGGCAGCGAAGCGCACATCGCGCTCAACGGCCTCGCCGAGGCCCGCAACATGCTGCTGCGCGGCTTCACCGCCGTCCGCGACATGGCCGGCGACACCGGCAGCATCAAATCGGTGATCGACCGGGGATTGTTCGACGGTCCCCGCATCTACCCGTCCCAGGCCGCGATCTCGCAGACGTCCGGGCACGGCGACTTCGGCTTCGTCTACGAATGCCCCACAGCCCTCGGTGGGGATCAGGCCCGCGCCGAACAGATCGGCTTCATGCGGGTCGCCGATGGTGAGGACCGGGTCCTCGCAGCCGTGCGCGAGCAACTCAAGAAAGGTGCATCGCAGATCAAGCTGATGGTCGGCGGCGGAGCGGCGTCCATGTACGACCCGCTGTACACCGTCCAGTTCATCGACAGAGAACTGCGTGCCGCCGTCCAGGCCGCATCCGACTACGGCACGTACGTGGCCACCCACGTCTACAACGTCACCGGGATCCGCCGCGCGGTCGCGGCCGGGGTGAAGTCGATCGAGCACGGCCACCTCGCCGACGAGGAGACCGTCGCACTGCTCGCGGAGAAGGAGGTGTGGTTGTCGATGCAGCCCTTCGCGCTCGGCGACCACCACTATCCCGACCCGGATCGCGCGGAGAAGGACAAGCAGATCTGCACCGGCACCGACCACGTCTACGAGTGGGCGCAGAAGCACGGCGTGAAGACGGCCTGGGGAACCGACCTGCTGCTCGAGCCGCAGATCGCGCCGCGCCAGAGCGAGATGGCCGCGCGGCTCGGCGACCACTACAACAACCTCGACGCGCTGCGGATGCTCACCTCAGGAAACGCCGAACTGTTCCGGCTCGCAGGCGAACGCGATCCCTACCGTCAGGCCCGATGGGGTGTGATCGACAAGGGCGCCTGGGCGGACGTGCTCCTCGTCGACGGCAACCCGCTCGAGGATCTGAGTCTGATCGCCGATCCAGCAAAGAACCTGTCGGTCATCGTGAAGAACGGCCACGTCGTCAAGAACAGCCTGTGACCGTGGCAGCGCATCGGACACGGCACCACACCCCACTCGCTCGGCGCAAGGACAGTCGGTGACTCACTACGGGCAGCGCAGCGACGCAGAGGCCTGGGACGAGTTGTCGGACGAGCAGCTCGAGGATCCCTTCGTCGTGGACGGAAACTACGGCGGAACACCGGTGGGCACAGCCGAACCGGATGATGTCGGGACTCCGCCGTACGGCGCTCCGGTCGTGCAGCGGGCAACCGCCCGGCAGACGCCGGGCACACTCGTGTCGGCGCGCGGGATCGAACTCCACGGACCCTGGGGCCATGTCTTCGGCCCCCTCGACCTGGACCTCGACGCCGGGGGAGTGACGGTTCTGGCCGTGCAGGCCGGTGCTGCGCGTACCGCGTTGCTCATGGCTCTGTGCGGTCGCATGCGACTGACCCGGGGATCGCTGACGGTTCTCGGCGAGGACAGACCGCAGAAGATCATCGCGCGGTCGGCGATTGCGTGCATGAACGAGCTCGACGAGGTACGCCCGTCGGTCACCGTGCGCGATCTCGTCACCGAGCAGAAGCGGTGGGATTCCCCGTGGTACAAGTTCGTTCCGCGGGTCCGTGAGGACGGTATCGCCGAGATGTGCGAGGAGATCTTCGGCGACGTACCGCTGCCACCGCTCGAGGCGTTCGTCGACGACCTCCCCGAACTCCAGCAACTGCTCCTGCGGATCTCGGTTGCGAACACCCGGCGTCCGCCACTGCTGGTGGTGGGCCGGATCGATCGGATCGCCGACGACGTCGAACGTGCCACCCTGCTCGGCCGGCTCGTCGCGCTCGGTGAGAACCAGGCGGTGATCATCGGCGACGTGAACCCTGTCGACCCCGATAGCGGGGTACGGGCCGTGGTGGACATGCACGATCTGCTCGGACCTGGTGACATCGGCGTCCTGACGAAGAGGAAGTGACGAGTGCTCGCAGGCGTCTCTCTCGGTAGCGACTCGAAGCGATACTTCCGCGGCACGATGCCGCGCATCGCGATCGCGACGATCATTCTCATGCCGTTGCTGTACGGGGCCATGTACCTGTGGGCCTTCTGGAATCCGTTCGGTGCGGTGAACAAGATTCCCGCGGCGATCGTCAACAACGACACCGGTCGTTCGTCGACGGGGGAACAGGTCGACGCCGGCGATCAGGTCGTGAAGTCCCTCATCGCATCCGGTCAGCTCGATCTGGCGGAGGTGTCGGAAGAGGACGCTGTCGCGGGTCTGGCCGACGGAAAGTACTACTACACCATCACGATTCCGGAGAGTTTCACCGAAGCCGCTGAGATCATGCGTCTGCAGGCAGGCGCCGAACAACTCGAGTATCAACTCGGCAACCCGAACAGTCCGCTACAGGGAGCCCTGGCGACGTTGTCGAACGGGGGACTGGCGGCGGACGTGAACCGACTCCGCAGCGGTGTCGACGAACTGAGCTCCGGTGCCGCCACGCTGAACTCCGGTCTCGTCCAACTCGCCGACGGCAGTGTCCAGTTGGCCGACGGAGCAGGAGAGCTGTCCTCGGGCATGGTCGAGTTGCAGTCGGGTTCGCAGGAACTCGCGCAGGCCCTGAGTCAGGGCGCCACCCAGGTGCCGAACTGGACGGACGAACAACGCACCGCCACCGCCGAGACGTTGTCGACTCCGGTTGCTCTGCAACAGAACTACACGAACGAGGCACCCACCTTCGGTACCGGTTTCGCCCCGTTCTTCCTGTCGCTCGCCCTGTTCGTCGGCGGCATCATCACCTGGATGCTGCTCACCCCGTTACAGTCGCGGCCCACCGTCGCGGGACTCGGTGCCTACCGCACGGTCCTCGCGTCGTACTGGCCGGCTCTGCTGGTAGGCATCCTGCAGGTGGTCGTGATGTACACGGTCGTCCATTTCGGCGTCGGACTGGACGTGAAGCACGTCGTGGGGACGATCCTGTTCCTGATGTTGATCTCCGCAACGTATCTGGCCATGATCCAAGCGTTCAATGCGATCTTCGGCGTCGCCGTCGGTCGGGTGGTGACCTTGGCCTTCCTGATGCTGCAACTGGTCTCGGCCGGCGGTATCTACCCCGTGCCGACCACGGCGAAGCCGTTCCAGTACATCCACCCGTTCGACCCGATGACCTACACCGTCAACGGTCTGCGGCAGCTTACCGTCGCCGAGAACATCGATTCGCGATTGTGGATCGCAATCGCTGTCCTGGCCGGAATCCTGCTCGTATCGTTGACGCTGAGTGCCCTGTCGGTTCGGCGCAACCGCCGCTACACGATGGAGAGGCTGTACCCGCCGATCGAGGTGTGAGAGCCGCCCCGTATGTCCTGAAGTCACCGGATCGACGAGTGTTCGATGCGGGAAATGGAGGAAACCATGTCAGAGTCCAATGCTCCAGCCGAGACACTCGCACCTGCCTTCACCGGCAGACTCGGTACCGACCCGATTCCTGCTCTGCGACTTCCCAAGTCGGAGACCGATCCGGAGGCGACGTACCAGTTCATACACGACGAGCTGATGCTCGACGGCAGCTCGCGGCTCAACCTGGCGACCTTCGTCACCACGTGGATGGATCCGCAGGCGGGTCGTCTCATGGCCGAGACGTTCGACAAGAACATGATCGACAAGGACGAGTATCCGGCCACGGCGGAGATCGAGACCCGCTGCGTCAACATGGTCGCGGCCCTGTTCCACGCCGAGAACCTCGATCCGGCCGATCCGTCGTCGGCCACCGGCGTCTCGACGATCGGTTCGTCCGAGGCCGTCATGCTCGGCGGTCTCGCGCTCAAGTGGCGCTGGCGTGAGGCCCGTAGGGCCGCCGGCAAGGACGCGTCGAAGCCGAACCTGGTGCTCGGCAGCAACGTGCAGGTGGTGTGGGAGAAGTTCTGCCGCTACTTCGACGTCGAGCCGAAGTACCTGCCGATGGAGCCCGGCCGTTACGCCATCACCCCCGAGCAGGTCCGTGAAGCGGTCGACGAGAACACCATCGGCGTCGTCGCGATCCTCGGCACCACCTTCACCGGTGAACTCGAGCCGGTGGCGGAGATCGCCGCCGCGCTCGACGAGCTCGCGGCCTCCGGCGGTCCCGACGTCCCGTTGCACGTCGACGCCGCCTCCGGTGGCTTCGTGGTGCCCTTCCTCCATCCGGACCTCGAATGGGACTTCCGTGTGCCGCGGGTCGTGTCCATCAACGTCAGTGGTCACAAGTACGGCATGACCTATCCGGGTATCGGTTTCGTCGTCTGGCGCTCGAAGGAACATCTGCCCGAGGACCTGGTCTTCCGGGTCAACTACCTCGGTGGCGACATGCCGACGTTCACGCTCAACTTCTCGCGTCCTGGTAACCAGGTCATCGGCCAGTACTACAACTTCATCCGGCTCGGTGTCGCCGGGTACACGCAGATCATGGAGACCCTGCGCGACACCGCGCTCATGCTGTCGAAGCAGATCTCCGAGATCGAGAACATGGCGATCATCACGGACGGCTCCGCCATCCCGGTCATCTCCTTCGAGGTGACGGGCGACCCCGGCTTCACGGTGTTCGACATCTCCCACGAATTGCGGGCCCGCGGATTCCAGGTTCCGGCCTACACGATGCCGGCCGACGCGGAGGACGTCGCGGTTCTGCGAATCGTGCTTCGCGAGGGGTTCAGCCGGGACATCGCCCACAAGCTCGGTGAAGACATCGCCGATGTAGTCGGATATCTCCGCGAGGGTGTCGGTCGCGGCCACACCGACCAGGCATTCGCACACTGAACGAAGTCGCAGCGGGGGAGAAGCTCACCGAGTTTCTCCCCCGCCGACGTGAAATCCGTTCGTGGACCGTGTGAATGGAGGTGCGGAGTTACTTCGATGTGATTCCTGGCGCGCGATCGGAGTTCCGGCGAAATCCGTCATTTCCCCCGCCGGCTGCTAATATTTGCACATACCTGTGAGTCCGTTTCGAGGGCGATGCTGCCCGGATGCGAAAGGGATAGTGGACGTGCCGAGAACACTGCCTTTGTCCCGTCGCCGATTGTTCTCCGTTCTGTCCGCGCATTCCGAACTCGCCGTGATCCTCGGTGGCCCCTTCTCCGGCAAGACGACCCTCGTCGACACGTGGCTGGCGACCGACCCGTGTCCCGAGTGGGCGCCGGTGGTGATTCCCGAACCCGCGCACGACGTCACACCCGAGACCTACTGGGCGACGGTGGCATCGTCGCTGTGCACCTCCCTCGGAGTCGACGAACCCGTTGCGGCGGAAGGCTCCTTCGACTCGTTGTGTTCGATACTGGTCCGGCACCCCCGGCCCGTGATGTTCGTGCTCGACGGTGTCCGGTCGGTCGAAGCGATCGAAGACCGGGTCGGGCAGTTGCTGCGGCTCGGGCCGCAGGTGCGGATGGTGGTCACCAGCAGGGCCGCAGGCTCGTGGGCCGAACTTGTCGACGGACACCCGCACAGGACGATCGTCGGCGACGACGACCTGGCGTTCACCGTGGACGAGACCGCTGCACTGTGCCGGCTCTTCGGACTTGCGCGGGACCAACGCACCATCGAGTGGATCACCCGCCGCACCGAAGGATTCGCCGCATTCGTCGCGGCGGTGTGTGCGACGCTGCGTGCCGAGAAGCCGGATCGGGTCTACGGCACCGACGCCCTCGACGTCCTGGTCGACTCGACCGTCGATCTCGTCGTCATGCATGTCGTGGCCGCGGATCCCTCACTGGCACTGTCCTCCCGCTCGGTCCTCGTCTCCGCCGCACCCAACACGGTGACGGAGTCGTCGATTTCGGCTCTACCGCACATCGACGACAGCGACGCCTTCCTCACCGCGCTGACCGAGTCGGGACTGATCGAGGCCTGCTCGACGGACGAGGACTCCACGGACGGCGAGACCGCCTGGCGCTATCCCGAGGTCGTCCACAGATCACTCCTGCGGGTGGGCAGCGCCGAATACCCGAAGGAGCTGCGGGATGCGCGGTCGGCTCTCATCGACTACTGGTTGCAGCGCTCGCGTCCGGACATCGCCCTCGAACATGCCGTGGAGCGGCGCGACTGGCGATGCGCGATCGACATCGTCGAGAAGAACTGGGTGGCGCTGTACGGAAGCGGATCGCTCCGCTCCCTGGGGATCGTGCTGCTCGAGCTGCTCCCCGACGACATGACGACCAACGATCGCACCGTCGCGTCGCTGCGGACGATCACCTGTGCCCGGAACAAGGCGGGAGAGCCGGAACAGTGGGCCTTCCCTCGATCCTTCGAAACGATCCTTCGCCTCGGAAGTCTCCGGATGCAGGGTGCCTACGACGAGGCGATGGAAGTGTGCGACGGCCTGGCCACCGAACCCGTGCCGAATTTCGAGACGCTGGACGACACGACCCGGCACGCCCACGGACTGAAATACCTCAACTTCGGCACCGTCTACCTCCTCGGCGGACGCACCACCGATGCCGGAACGATGCTGCGCCGTGCCCACACGGCGGGTCGCGGTGTGTTCGTCGAGCGAGAGGCCGCGGGCAAACTCGCGCTCCTCGAAGCCCTCCGGGGCCGGACCCACGAGGCGACCCGGTGGATCGAGGAGGAGCTCCGGCATCCGCCGATCATGGGAGAGGCCGAGGCCCTCATCCGTACGGCGGGCCTGGTCGCCACCGCGCTCGTGGCCCTCGACAGGCTCGACACCGGCACGGCCTTCCGCGCGCTCTCCGAACTCGGCACTCTCCGCCACACGGAAGAGTTGTGGGCGGCCGTCATGTACGCGCGGGGGCGACTGGCGCTGCTGAGCGGTGTGCCCGCCGACGGCCTGCTGTACATCGATTCGGAACTTCAGCACTTCTCCCATCGCCTCACCGGTATCTCCGCGGTGTTGGTCGATGCCGCGCGTGCCGACCTGCACCTCGCGCTCGGCGAGGCCCGCGCGGCGTGCGAGCTGGTCGACAGCTCGACGCACCCCCTCACGGCTCCGGCCCGTGCGCGATTGCGTCTGCTCGGCGGCGATCCCGGAGGCGCGGAGGTGATCGTGCATCGTGGGGATGCCGCCCGTGAGCACTGTCCGGCCGTCGGTGCGGAACTCGCCCTGATCGGATCGGTGGCGTCTCTGAGACTCGGTCGCCGCACCGATGCGCGACGGCATCTCCAGCGGGCCGTGGTGCTGGCGGAACATGCCGGGGTGACACGGCCGTTCGTCGGAGTCCCGCCCTCGGCCGTGCGCGACATCCTGTCGCTCGGGGTCGACCTGCCGATCGATCTCGACCCGGCGATGGCCGAGTACGGCATCTTCCGCGAGATCCGTGTCGTCGTACGGCTGACCCCACGCGAGCGCGCGGTCCTCGACGCATTGCTCGCCGGCGGCACGGCGGGCACGATCGCCAAGGAACAGTTCGTCACCCTCAACACCGTCAAGACCCAATTGCGTTCCCTCTACCGGAAACTGGGCGTGCATTCGCGTGAGGAAGCGATCGCGCAGGCACACAGGCTCGTCGTCGGCTGAGACCCTTTCCCGAAGCTACGACCGGAACCCCGGGGACTATCGGAGGACGGTGCCGACGATGCCCGCGAAGTAACCGATGCGTGCGATCTCGGACGGACGGAACTCCGGTCCGCCGGGGCGGCCGAGGACGAGGACACGTTCGGGCGAGCCGAGGGGAGCGGCCGCGAGCATCGTGTCCATGTCGCGCCAGAGCTGCGGCACCCACTCACCGTCGTGGTCGAGCAGGGTGGCCTCGGCGAGCGGCATCCAGGGGACGCCGTCGAGGTGGGTCTCCGGCGAACCCGGGCTCCCCGCGAGGCGGAAGATGCCGTTCGGGCCGACTCCGAGCACGGTCGCCCAACCCACGCGGAGCACCCGGGGAGCACCGTCGACGAGGATCTGGATGCGGTCGTCGCGGGCGGCGGCGACGTGATCGATCAGTTCGAGTTCGCGATGGGTGTCGAGGATTCCGGCGTAGGGACGGATCGAGTCGACCGTCACACCGGGCAGGGCCTCGGCCGCGGTGAGGAGCGTGTCGGGGAGCTTGCCCGGCTCGACGTCGACGACGAGATCGTCGATCGCGAAGTCCGTGCCGCGTTCGACGACGTCGAGCGACAGGATGTCGGCGCCGACCGAACCGAGCGCCAGGGCGAGCGAGCCGAGGCTACCGGGACGATCGGGGAGCCTGACACGCAAGAGGTACGACACGTGAGTCCTTTCCCAGTCGGTTTCCTGCCGTCGACGAACGCCACATCGACGGCTCGTGGTGCGCCGGCATCCGAGTGCCGGCCCAGGGGCCCGTGTCGACCTCTGGCAGACCACATCCTTGCACCTCGGCGCCGGCGTCCGGGACGGCGCAGATCCGAAATTATGCCGACCCCATCGATAATCCCCGGTCGCGACGGTGCATGTCACACGAACGCAACACAGCGTTGCGAAGCTTGCAACATCGGCGGACGGGACGCGACGCCGACCGGGCGACGAGTGATGTCGCCGAACCGCGTGCGCCGTCGCTTCCAGGACGCATTACCCTGGACAGGACGTTCACTCTCCATCGGAAAGGGGCCATTCACGGTGCCTGCCATCTCCCGTGACGAGGTCGCGCATCTCGCCCGGTTGTCCCGGCTTGCGCTGACCGATGCCGAACTCGACGAGTTCGCCGGTCAGTTGGATTCGATCCTCAACCACGTCAAGGCGGTGTCGGAGGTGGCCGCGGACGATGTGGCTCCCATGGCGAACCCGAACGCCGTCACCAACGTGACGCGACCCGACGTCGTCGTCCCCGGTCTCACACCCGAGCAGGCGCTCTCCGGTGCGCCGGCCGTCGAGGAGGATCGCTTCTCGGTCCCGCAGATCCTGGGAGAGGGCGAATGAGCACGGATACGACACGCCTCGACGCCGCGACTCTGGCGTCGAAGATCCATGCCGGCGAACTGTCGTCGGTGGAGGTCACCCAGGCCCACCTCGATCGCATCGCCGAGGTCGACGGCGAGTACAACGCCTTCCTGCACGTCGCCTCCGAGCAGGCGCTCGCCGCCGCGGACGAGGTCGACCGTGCCGTCGCCGCGGGCGAGAAACCGGCCTCGGCGCTCGCCGGTGTGCCGCTCGCGCTCAAGGACGTGTTCACCACCACGGACATGCCCACCACGTGCGGTTCGAAGATCCTCGAGGGCTGGGTCTCGCCCTACGACGCGACGCTCACCACGAAGCTGCGCGAGGCCGGGATCCCCATCCTCGGCAAGACCAACATGGACGAGTTCGCGATGGGTTCGTCCACCGAGAACTCGGCCTACGGCCCCACCCGCAACCCGTGGGACACCAGCCGTATCCCGGGTGGCTCGGGTGGCGGTTCCGCTGCGGCGCTCGCGTCGTATCAAGCTCCCCTCGCGATCGGCACCGACACCGGTGGCTCGATCCGCCAGCCCGCCGCTGTCACCGCCACCGTTGGCACCAAGCCCACCTACGGCACGGTCTCTCGGTACGGCCTCGTCGCCTGTGCGTCGTCGCTCGACCAGGGTGGTCCCTGCGGCCGCACCGTCCTCGACACGGCGCTGCTGCACGAGGTCATCGCCGGGCACGACCCGCGCGACTCGACGTCGGTGAACGCCCCCGTGCGTCCCGTCGTGGAGGCGGCGCGCCAGGGTGCGGCCGGCGACCTGAAGGGCCTGAAGGTCGGCGTGGTCAAGGAGCTGCACTCCGACAGCTACCAGCCCGGCGTGCTCTCGTCGTTCGATGCGGCGGTCGAGACGCTCACGAAGCTCGGCGCGGAGGTCGTCGAGGTCTCGTGCCCGCACTTCGAGTACGCGCTCGCCTCGTACTACCTGATCCTGCCGTCGGAGGTCTCCTCCAACCTGGCCCGCTTCGACGCGATGCGGTACGGTATGCGCGTCGACGACGGCACGATGAGTGCCGAGCAGGTCATGGCCGCGACCCGCGCCGCCGGTTTCGGCAAGGAGGTCAAGCGCCGCATCATGATCGGCACCTACGCGCTGTCCTCCGGCTACTACGAGGCCTACTACGGTCAGGCACTCAAAGTCCGGAGCCTCATCGCGCAGGACTTCGACAAGGCCTACGAGCAGGTCGACGTGCTGGTCTCGCCCACGAGCCCGTTCACGCCGTGGAAGCTCGGCGAGAAGGTCGACGATCCGCTGGCGATGTACCTGTCCGACCTGTGCACGCTCCCGACCAACCTCGCGGGGCACTGCGCGATGTCGGTGCCGTCCGGCCTCTCGGCGGACGACGGTCTCCCCGTCGGTCTGCAGATCATGGCCCCGGCCCTGGCCGACGAGCGCCTGTACCGCGTGGGTGCGGCCTTCGAGGCGGCACGAGGACCCATCGTCGCCTGATCCTTTCCCACACCACGACCCGTCGTGCCGTTCGTCGGCCGGCGGGTCGCGGTGTATCCGGACGCCGATCCGTGTGGGCGCGATCTACCCGTCGGCGGAGGTGCACCGCGCCTGATCGTCGCCGTAGCGATGACCGTGACCGGGTGCCGCCTCGAGCGAGGTGAGCAGGTCCACCGTTGTGTTCACGAACGACACCACCGGCAGCCACGGCGGGGTCGGGGCATCGGCGCGCGCATGCGACAGATCGGGCGGCGACCACAGCAGCGACGGCCGCCACCACACCACCGGGTCGGAGGTGTTCGCCCGGACACTCGCACCGGCGGTGCGGACCCCCGCGGGTGGCCCCGCGAGGAACAGTGCACACGGCTCCGGTTCGTCGTCGAAGACGGCGCTCGCGCCGGACGCTCCCAGAGACTGCCCGTAGACGTGCAGGGCGGGGCGTCGCTCGTCGGGCAGCGTGGACAGGTGCGCCCGCAAGGCGGTGACGAGCGCGCGGGCCTCCTCCTCCGCAGCACCGCGATCGAGGACGAAGGTCACCCAGCTCGGCATGTCCGAGTACTGCTGGGCGACGATGGCGACATCGTCGCCCCACCGGTCCTCGAAGCCGCGAACCGCAGCGGCATCGACCCAGCCCGAGCCGGTCGGCACGGCCACCACGAGATGCGGTCGGTCGAAGGCTCTCGCCCGGCGGAGTTCGTCCACCGCGAACTCGGCGCGCGCAGACGGATCCGGCGCGGCCGACAACGGTATGTAGATCCGGATCGTTGACCCCTCGGAGGGCAGGGACACGAACTTCTGCCCCTCTCGACCCAACCGGTTCCACAACACCGCCGATCCCACGCCACCCGACAATCCCGCCGAGAGCGCGGTGGGGGAGGCGACCGTGTCGACCGCCCCTCCGGGTGAGAAGGCCGCCGTGGTGCCGATCCCAACCGTGGCGCCGATTCCCAGCGTCGCGGCGACGGCCACCGCCACCCCGCGTCGCGACAGGAGGTGCACGAGGCGCGGAAGGGCGAGCAGCGCCGCGACGACCACGATCGCGACTGCCAGTGCCTCCAGCCACCAGCGCACATCCAGCGCCGGGACCGCCATCGCCTCCCGCAGACCGTTCTGCCACCGATGCGCACCGGCGGCCGTGACCAGCACGACGGATCCGCCGACGAGCGCGACGGGCACACGCAGTTCCGGTCTCGCCGGCCGCGGAGCCCGACCGGTCCGCCGCCTCGCGGTCACGACGAGACGGAGAACGGCCAGCGCGACCAGGACGAACACCCCTGTGACGACGCCCTGCACGACCGACTGTCGCGGCAGCAGGGGAGGGGCGAGGGAGATCACCGTCGCGAGAACCACCATGAGGATCGTCATCGCCGTACCTTTCGTGCCGTGAAGCCCAGAGCGACCGAGCCCGCAGCGACGGCCAGGGCCCACGGCGATTCCGCGACAGGTGTCCGGTGACCCTGTCGCCACGAGTTGAATTCGACTGCTGCAGAAGAAATCCCTGCGATCGGCGTGCAGGAGGGGATGCCGGGTTCGGAACGGCAGACGGTGTCGAGATGCCGTGCGAACAGACCGTCGAGGTCGCGGCGGGCACCGGTGCCCAGCTCGCCACCGGTGGTGTGGGCGTACCGCAGGAGGTCGTACCCGAGATCGTGCACCCGGCATGCCGATTCGAACGCCGCCGGCAGCGGCACCGGGGCAGAGCAGTCACCTTCGGGGTCGGCGAGCACCGTCGTCCCGTCCGCCCACTGTTCGACGATCGGCGCATACCCCATCACGGCGGTGAAATCGGCCGGCAGGGACGACAGTGCTCCCTCCGCGTCGTCGGCGACGAGCGCCGTCACCGTCGCTGCGGCCGCGGCGTCCTCCGTCGGGGGCGCGGCGGAGTGGGCGAGCGCCCCCGGCACGGCGGCATATGCTGCGGTGGCGAGGAAGGCGACCGACGCGACTCGGACCGCTGCGGATCTCACTGTCATGCCGGTGACGCTAGGAACGCGCAGCCCTGCACCGGACCCCGCGACGGAGCGATCTCGAGGAGGCCGACACCACCCGCAGAGCTATGCGGATCTCACCCCCAGGTATGAGGACAGTCGAGACCCCGGCTCCTAGCGTGGGTGAGGTGAAAGAGCTTGCGAAGTCCGGCGTGAGAACCGCGGGACGCCTGGGCCGGGGACGGTGGAGCGTCATCACCGTGGTCACCGTGACGTTGATCCTCTATGCGATCGCGTGGCCGACGCTGCCCCTGACCCACGACGTCTCCCCACCCCTGTTGCCGCTGATCTCGGGGATGGCGGTGTTCCCGTTCCTCCTCGTGCTCGTCCGGCCGGCGCTCGGGTGGGCGGTGGCCGCGGCGGCGGGACTCGTCATCCCGATAGCGTTCGACCTGGTCCCCGGCTACGACTATCCGTGGCAGGTCGTGCACATCATGGTGATGCTCGCGCTGGTGTTCGCCGTGGCGATCCGCGAGGAGATCCGGATCGTCCTCGTCGTCTGGGTCTCGACGGTTCTGCTCTTCGCGGCCTTCGTCCCCGGCAGCGACGGCTGGGGCTGGGGGATCGGGATCAGCGCCCTGATGGTGTTCGGGCTGTTGGTGCGCTGGCTGGTGATCTCCCGACGGCAACTCGCCCAGCAGGAGGAAGCCAGCGAGCTCGAACGTGCACGGCGCGCCATCCTCGAGGAGAAGGCCCACATCGCACGCGACCTCCACGACATCGTTGCCCATCACATGTCGATGATCGTCGTGCAGGCGCAGAGCGCGCCCTACCGGCTCCCGGACGTGAACGACGACGTGCGCGCCGAGTTCGACGCCCTCGGTGCGACCGCACGGGAGGCGCTGAACGAGGTCCGCACCCTGCTCGGAGTACTCCGCAGCGACGGGCAGCTCCCCGAACACGAACCGCAGCCCGACATCGACCGCATCGGTGAGCTGTTCGAGTCCTCCCGCCGAGCCGGGATGGCGCTCGAGACGGAGACGGTCGGCGTCCCCGCACCCGTCTCCGACAGTGTCGGACTCACCGTCTACCGGATCCTGCAAGAGTCCCTGGCGAACGCGGCCCGGCACGCACCCGGCGCCCGCGTGTCCGCACGACTGCAGTGGGAGCCGGCGACCGTCACGGTGGAGGTGACCAACGGGCCGGCCTCGCCCGGTCAGGTCGACACCACCGTTCGGCAGTCGGACCGCAGCGGCGGCAACGGAATCCTCGGCATGGTCGAACGTGCGTCCGTCGTGGGCGGGCAACTCGTCGCCCATCCCCGCCCCGGCGGCGGATTCGAGGTCCGAGCGGTTCTCCCGGTGCTGACCGGGGCCTAAGGTGGGTGCCGATGACCGAACCGCACCCTCCCATCACCGTGTTCATCGCCGACGACCAGGCAATGGTCCGGCAGGGCTTCGGAGCACTGCTCGGAGCCCAGCCCGACATCAGCGTCGTCGGCGATGCCCCCGACGGTCGAGCGGCTGTCTCGGAGGTCGCGCGACTGCGGCCCGACGTCGTCCTCATGGACGTGCGCATGCCCGAGATGAACGGTCTCGACGCGGCGCGGCACATCCTTGCCGACACCCGTGAGCCGCGGTCGAAGGTGCTCATGCTCACCACCTTCGACCTCGACGACTACGTCTACGAGTCGCTCGGGATGGGGGCAAGCGGGTTTCTGCTCAAGGACGCCCCCGCCGACGAACTCGTGCGGGCCGTGAGGGTGGTCGCCGATGGTCAGGCACTGCTCGCGCCGACCGTCACCCGTCGCCTCATCGCCGACGTCACCAGCCGGCGCGGGCCGGCGAGAGGGCGCGACCGTGTCCTCGATCCGCTGACCCCGCGCGAACTCGAGGTGCTGGAACTGATCGCACACGGCCTGTCGAACACCGAGATCGCAGAACGATTGTTCGTCGCCGAGCAGACCGTGAAGACCCACGTCGGCAAGGTTCTCGCAAAACTGCACCTGCGCGACCGGGCACAGGCCGTGGTGCTCGCCTACGAGTCCGGTCTCGTCACACCCGGCTGAATCGGGCTGCCGTCGCGCCGGTGAACGGGCAGGATGGCAATGCAGCAGCGGTCCGGGCGGTATCGGTCCGTGCGGTACGGAACCATGCGACGGGAGGTAGTGCGTGACGAGGATCGGAATTCTCACCAGTGGCGGGGACTGCCCCGGGCTCAACGCGGTCATCCGCGGTGCGGTGCTCAAGGGCACCGAGGTCCACGGACAGGAGTTCGTCGGATTCCTCGACGGCTGGCGCGGTCTCGTCGAGGGCGATGTGATCCCGTTGGACCGCAGCCGTGTTCGCGGTCTCGCCCAGCAGGGTGGCACGATCCTCGGCACGAGCCGGTTCGGTCCGTACCAGGGACCCGACGGTGGGGCACAGAACATCCAGAAGACCCTCGGCCGCCTCGGGATCGACGCGGTGATCGCCATCGGGGGAGAGGGCACCGCTGCCGCCTCGAAGCGACTGTTCGGTGAAGGGATCCGCATCGTCGGTGTGCCGAAGACGATCGACAACGACCTCAGCCACACCGACTACACCTTCGGTTTCGACACGGCCGTCGAGATCGCGACGGTGGCGATCGACCGTCTCCGCACCACCGGCAACTCCCACAAGCGGTGCATGGTGCTCGAGGTCATGGGCCGGCACGCCGGATGGATCGCATTGCACGCGGGTACTGCCGGTGGTGCACACGCCATCCTCATCCCCGAACACCCCGAGAGCCTCGAACAGATCTGCGAGTGGGTGACCAGCGTCCGCGACCGCGGGCGTTCGCCGATGGTTGTCGTCGCTGAGGGCTTCACACTGCCCGAGATGGAGGAGGCGTACTCCACCAAGGGGCTCGACGGATTCGACCGGCCGCGTCTCGGCGGTATCGCGGAGGTGCTCGCGCCGCTCATCGAGAAGCACACCGGCGTCGAGGCCCGCGCGACGGTGCTCGGTCACATCCAACGGGGCGGTGTCCCCACGGCATTCGACCGGGTGCTCGCCACGCGACTCGGCATGGCGGTGACCGATCTCGTCGCCGAGGAGGATTGGGGGCGCATGGTCGCGCTGCACGGCACCGACATCGCTCGGGTCGATTTCGACGAGCTCGCCGAACCGAAGTACGTGCCCGACGAGCGCTATCAGGAGATGCGGATCCTGTTCGGGTGAGGCGGCGCGTCGGCACTGTCGGCGCCGTCTAAAATCGACACCATGACTGCCTCCGTGTCCGCTGACCTGCTCGCCTACGACGACGTGCTCGCGAAGTTCGAGCCCGTGATGGGCATGGAGGTGCACGTCGAGCTGCACACCGCCACCAAGATGTTCTGCGGCTGCCCGACCACCTTCGGCGCCGAGCCCAACACGCAGGTGTGTCCGGTCTGCCTCGGTCTGCCGGGGGCGCTGCCCGTCGTCAACCAGGCCGCGGTCGAGTCCGCGATCCGCATCGGCCTCGCGCTGAACTGCTCGATCACCCCGTGGGGTCGCTTCGCGCGTAAGAACTACTTCTACCCGGATCAGCCGAAGAACTACCAGATTTCGCAGTACGACGAGCCGATCGCCACCGACGGATATCTCGATGTCGTACTCGATGACGGCACCACCTGGCGGGTCGACATCGAGCGCGCGCACATGGAGGAGGACACCGGCAAGTCGCTGCACGTCGGTGGCGCCACCGGTCGCATCCACGGTGCGAGCCACTCGCTGCTCGACTACAACCGCGCCGGTGTGCCGCTCGTCGAGATCGTCACCAAGCCGATCGTCGGTGCCGGCGAGCGCGCCCCCGAGGTCGCCCGCGCCTACGTCACCGCCCTGCGCGACCTGCTCGAGGCACTCGACGTCTCCGACGTCCGCATGGACCAGGGTTCGATGCGGTGCGACGCGAACATCTCGCTGATGCCCATCGGCGCGAAGGAGTTCGGTACCCGCACCGAGACGAAGAACGTCAACTCTCTCAAGTCCGTCGAGGTGGCCGTGCGCTACGAGATGCGGCGCCAGGCGGCCGTACTGGTCTCCGGTGGTGAGGTGATCCAGGAGACCCGGCACTTCCAGGAGGCCGACGGCACCACCTCGCCCGGTCGCCGCAAGGAGACCGCCGAGGACTACCGCTACTTCCCGGAGCCCGACCTCGAGCCGATCGCGCCCGACGCCGCCTGGGTCGAAGAGCTGCGCGCGACGCTGCCCGAGCTGCCGTGGCTGCGCCGCGCCCGCATCCAGGCCGACTGGGGTGTCTCCGACGAGGAGATGCGCGACCTCGTCAACGCCGGAGCGCTCGACCTCGTCATCGCGACCACCGAGGCCGGCGCCCCCGCCTCGGAGGCCCGCTCGTGGTGGGTCGCCTACCTGGCCCAGCAGGCCAACACCCGCGGTGTCGAACTCGCCGAACTGCCTATCACACCCGAACAGGTCGCCCGCGTCATCGCGCTGGTGGCCGACGGCAAGCTGACGAACAAGCTGGCCCGTCAGGTCGTCGACGGTGTGCTCGCCGGTGAGGGCGAGCCCGACGAGGTGGTCGCCGCTCGCGGTCTCGAGGTCGTGCGCGACGATTCGGCGCTGCAGGCCGCGGTCGACGCCGCGCTGGCCGCCAACCCCGACATCGCCGACAAGATCCGCTCCGGCAAGGTCCAGGCGGCCGGCAAGATCGTCGGCGACGTCATGAAGGCCACTCGCGGACAGGCCGATCCGGCGCGCGTGAAGGAACTCGTCATCGCTGCGTGCAGTTGATCTTGCGCGGCTAGAGTAGCGGCGCATGGACGCTGCTGTCGCCACCTCGCTGTTCTGGATCGCCGTCGCGGCGGTGCTGGCACCGCTGATCGCCGGCGCCGTCCCGCGTCGGCTGGTGCCCGAGGTCGTGCTGCTGCTGGTGGCCGGTGTCCTCATCGGCCCCTACGCGTTCGACCTCGCGGAGACGGGCAGCGAGATCGGCATCCTGCGCGAACTCGGCCTGGGGATGCTCTTCCTGCTCGCCGGATACGAGATCGACCCCGCCGAGTTGCGCGGGCGGGGTGGGCGCCGCGCGATGCTCACCTGGTGCGTGTGCATGCTGTTGGCGCTCGGTACCGTCGCCGCCCTGGGAGCGGTCGGCCAGGTGCACGCCGAGATTGCCGTGGCGATCGCCCTGACATCCACAGCGTTGGGGACGCTCCTGCCGATCCTCGCCGACCGCGGGCTCGTCGCGACCCCACTCGGACGGTCGGTGCTCAATCACGGTGCGTTCGGAGAACTGCTGCCCGTTGTGGCCATGGCAACCCTGCTCGGTGCGCGCGGCGCACTCGGCTCGCTGATCGTCCTGCTGGCGTTCGCGGTCGTGGCCGTCGCCGTCGCCGTGCTGCCGACCTGGATCCTGGGGGAGGGCTCACGGTTCACCCAGTTCGTCCGGCTCGGCTCCGACACCACCGCCCAGATCCCGGTGCGCCTGACAATGTTGCTGCTCGTCGGACTCATCGCCGTCGCCGCCGTCTTCGATCTCGACATCATTCTCGGGGCCTTCGCGGCCGGCTTCATCCTGCGCCGCACGATCCCGGCGGGCGACGAGCGGCTCGAGAAGAAGCTCGACGGCCTCGGATACGGCTTCCTCATCCCGATCTTCTTCGTCACCTCGGGCATGGCGATCGACGTCGGTGCCGTTGCGAGTGCCCCGGGCATCCTGCTGGCATTCCTCGGACTGCTCGTCCTGGTGAGGGGTGTACCGGTGTTCGTCGCATCGCGCCTCGAACGCGACGAGACCGGCAACCGCATGTTCGGAACCGCCGAACAACTGCAGATCGCCCTGTACTCCACTACGGGTCTGCCACTGATCGTCGCGGTCACCGGCGTCGCGGTGAGTGCCGATCAGATGACGAACGCGAGCGCGTCGATCCTCGTGGCGGCGGGCGCCGTCACCGTCCTCGTCCTCCCGATGCTCGCGGGGCTGCTCCACCACCCCGCTGCGGCGCAGACACCGGGGCGGGCATGATCAGTCGAATCCGCCGCCACCGGCCGGGAACTGGATGCGGATGACGCGGTCGTCGTTCGGTCCCGGTTCGGCGCCGGACTTGTTGACCGTCGAGACCCACAGCAGGCCGTCGGGCGACGAAGAGGCGCCGCGCAGCATGCCGTAGCGGTCCTCCGCCGCGAGGACGGGGGACGCCGTGACCGCGCCGGTCCCCGGATCGGTAGCGACGACCGCGACGGCCTTCGCGTCGGTGAGCGAGATCGCGATCCCGTCGGGAGCCGCCGCGCACCCGGCGACACCGGGCCGCTCGGGCCACGTCCAGGCCGGGCCGGTGCCGGTCGAGCCGTCGACCCCGACCCGTTGGAGCCGGTCCTCGAGGGGAGTGCGGTCGGTGATCCACAGGTTGCCGTTCGGATCGCGGCACACATCGCCCGCGGTGCCGATCCCCGACAGCATCACCGAGGGAGTGGGTGCTGCGCCGGGTGCCGGGAGCGGCAGGTTCAGGAGCTTGCCGGACAGGACGTTCGGATCGTTTGCGGCCGCTGCGTTTCCGGCGTCGCCAGTCAGGACGGCGAGCTCGGTGGGGGAGACGAATTCGATGGCGCCGGAATTGCCCGTCGCGCCGCGCGGGATTCCCGTCAGCACGTCCTTGGGAGTGTCGCCCGCGGCGATGCGGACCACGCGGTTGTCCGAGGCCGTGGTGATGTAGGCGTAGAGCAGTCGGTCCTCGGCGAAGGTGGGGGAGAGTGCCACGTCCAGGAGCCCACCGTCCCCGGATCCGTCGACCGGGATCGTCGCGATCTCCACCGGCTCGGTCTCCGGCGCGACCTGCAGTATCCGACCCGTCCGGCGCTCGGTGACGAGCGCGGAGTTGCCGTCGGGCATCGTCACCAGGCCGCCGGTGACGTCGAGGCAGGTCGCGATCACGGACGGGTCGGGATCGACACACGGCCCCGGAGGCTTGGGGGAGGCGCTCGGCGTGGTCGTCTCGGTGGGGTCCTGGGGCCCGACGCCCGGTCCCGGATCGAAGGTGGGTTCGGGAGTGAACGGGCTCGATGCGGAGTCGTCGAAGCGGGCGCAGGACGGGACGGCGAGGACTCCGACGGCGAGCGCCGCCGCTGCCGCACGTACGCCCCACGAACCCGTCCACCGCGTACCCCGTGTCATGCCGCAAACGTTACCGGCACGACGCGCGCACCCGCGGATGCCGGGTGTGGGGGCAGTCACGGGCCTAGGCTGGGAGCGTGGCCGACAACAAGAACGGTGGCATACCGGACGCGGGTTCGAGTTCCTACGGAAACCAGCCCGACGAGCACACACTCGAGATGCACCGACCACGCGAGTCGTATCTCGGATCGGACGACGACTTCGGGGCCGGGGGAACGCCCCTCGGCACCGACGCCTACGCCGCTCCCACCGAGCAGATGTACCGGCCGGAGCCGGTATTCGGTGCGGATGCGGGCGGCGCGGTGGCAGTCGGCGAGCAGACCCCGAAGGTGCGTCGCGGGACGCTCGACCTCGGATTGTTCGTCCTGCGCGCGGCGGTCGGGGCGATCCTCGTCGCACACGGACTGCAGAAGCTGGTGGGTCTGTGGAACGGCCCGGGTCTCGACGGTTTCGAGTCGTTGCTGCGCGACGCGGGGTACCAGCAGCCCGCCGTGCTCGCGATCGTCGGCGCGGTCGGTGAGATCGCGGCCGGAGGACTGCTCGTCCTGGGTCTGCTCACTCCGTTCGCCGCTGCTGCGATCGTGGCCATCATGGTCAACGCGGTGCTGTTCAAACACGAACTCGAGCCGGGCGTCCAGTTCTTCGCCGCCGAATCGTCGGGCTTCGAGTTCGAGGCCCTTCTCGTCGCCTGCGCGGTGACGATCACCCTCACCGGACCGGGACGCATCGCGATCGACGGACGACGCGGCTGGGCGACGCGTCCGTTCCTGGGCTCGTTCGTCGTGCTGCTGATGGGTGTGGCGGCCGGCGTGTGCCTGTGGATCTTCGGACGCTGACATACGAAGGACGGACACCAGGCGAGGGCCCCGCGATCGGGATGATCGCGGGGCCCTCGTTCCTGCTGTCGTGAAGTGTTACGGCACGCGCCGGACGGCACCCTTGTCGGCGGAGGTCGCCAGAGCGGCGTAGGCGCGCAGTGCCTTCGAGACCGTGCGCTCACGGTCGACGGGCTGCCACGGACGCTCGGAGGCCTCCATCTTCGCGCGACGATCCGCGAGCACCTCGTCCTCGACGAGCACCTCGAGGGTGCGGGTCGCGACGTCGATGCGGATCCGGTCGCCCTGCTCGATCAGGCCGATCACACCACCGGACGCGGCCTCGGGGGAGACGTGCCCGATGGACAGACCGGAGGTGCCGCCCGAGAAGCGACCGTCGGTGATCAGGGCACACACCTTGCCCAGACCGATGCCCTTGAGGAAGGAGGTCGGGTGCAGCATCTCCTGCATGCCGGGGCCGCCGGCCGGGCCCTCGTAGCGGACGACGACGACGTCGCCGGCCTTGATCTTCTTGCCGAGGATGACCGAGACGGCCTCCTCCTGCGACTCGACGACGTAGGCGGGGCCCTCGAAGTGGAACAGATCCTCGTCGATACCGGCGGTCTTGAGGATCGCGCCGTCCGGTGCGAGATTGCCGCGCAGCACGCACAAGCCGCCCTCGACGGTGTAGGCGTGCTCGATGTCGCGGATGCAACCGTTCGCGGCATCGGTGTCGAGCGACGACCAGCGGTTGTCCGTCGAGAACGGTTCGGTGGTGCGCACACCGCCCGGTGCGGCGTGGAACAGTTCGAGGGCCGTCTCGGACGCCTTGCCGGAACGGATGTCCCAGGTGTCGAGCCACTCGTCGAAGCTCTTCGTGTGGACCGTGGAGACGTCGGTCTCGAGCAGACCACCGCGGCGCAGCTCGCCGAG
Source organism: Rhodococcus sp. GQ147 (assembly GCF_059759155.1). Lineage (NCBI taxonomy): Bacteria > Bacillati > Actinomycetota > Actinomycetes > Mycobacteriales > Nocardiaceae > Rhodococcus > Rhodococcus sp. GQ147. The sequence goes on along the minus strand of NZ_JCAXDU010000018.1, from coordinate 18,609 downwards.
GATGGCGGGGATTCCGCCGGCGCGGTGCACGTCCTCCATGTGGTAGTCGGAGTTCGGGGAGACCTTCGCCAGGCAGGGCACCCGGCGGCTGATCTCATCGATGGTGGTGAGATCGAAGTCGACCTCACCCTCCTGCGCGGCGGCGAGGGTGTGCAGCACGGTGTTGGTGGAACCACCCATGGCGACGTCGAGCGCCATTGCGTTGCGGAAGGCGGCCGGGGTGGCGATGTTGCGCGGAAGCACCGACTCGTCGTCGTCGCGGTAGTAGCGCAGGGCGGCCTCGACGATCGTCCGGCCGGCGGTCTCGAACAGTGCGCGTCGCGCCTCGTGGGTGGCGAGGGTCGAACCGTTGCCGGGCAGCGCGAGACCGAGAGCCTCGGTGAGGCAGTTCATCGAGTTGGCGGTGAACATGCCCGAGCACGAACCGCAGGTCGGGCACGCGCTGCGCTCGACCTCGTCGAGTCCCGCGTCGTCGACGGCCTCGCTGGCGGAGGCCGAGATGGCGGTGATGAGGTCGGTGGGGGCCTGCGCGACACCGTTGACGACGACCGCCTTGCCGGCCTCCATCGGACCACCGGAGACGAAGACCGTCGGGATGTTCAGGCGCATCGCGGCATTGAGCATGCCCGGGGTGATCTTGTCGCAGTTCGAGATGCACACCAGTGCATCGGCGGTGTGCGCGTTGACCATGTATTCGACGGAGTCGGCGATGATCTCGCGGCTCGGCAGCGAGTAGAGCATGCCGCCGTGGCCCATGGCGATGCCGTCGTCGACTGCGATGGTGTGGAACTCGCGCGCCACGCCGCCCGCTTCGCGCACGGCCTTCGCGACGATCTCACCGACGTCCTTGAGGTGGACGTGACCGGGTACGAACTGCGTGTAGGAGTTCGCGATGGCGACGATCGGCTTGCCGAAGTCGGAATCGGTCAGGCCGGTGGCGCGCCACAGGGAGCGCGCTCCCGCGGCGTTTCGTCCGACGGTGGTGGTGCGTGACCTCAACGGGGGCATGGGCTGACTTCCTTGACGGTGGCTGGTGCGCAATCGGCCGGGCCGCGTCCGGGCGCCGGGCTGGGCGGATCCGGGCAACGGCACCGACGAATCTACTCGCGTGCTTCCGGATGCCTCTATTCGCATCCGGTCGCGAGGATCAGGAGGAGCGGTCCCCCTTCTTCTCGACGGTGACTGCGTCGTCGGTGGTTTCGGCATCCGGACCGGCTTCGGCGGCCGCCTTCTCGCGGTATGCCTTCTCCTCGGCGAGCTGTGCGGCCGCGTACGGATCGGTGATGCGGCCTCCGCTGGCCTCCGACAGCTGCGGCAGCCGGCCGAAGGTGACGACCGGCAGTGCGACCTCGCTGCCGTCGGTGAGCCGTGCGCGGGCCCAGCCCCGCTTCGGGAACCGGAGGCCGTCGAGTTCGTCCCACTTCAGGTTCGTCGTCTTGAAGGTCGCTCGCGCGACGATGCCCTCGGGGCCGACGACGGTGCGTACCCGCACGACCCAGGCGGCGACGAGGAACGGGATGATCAGCGTCCATGCGAAGGCCTCCGGCCACGCCAGCGCGGGGGAGGCGAGGGCGAGGAACAGCAGAGCGCACGCGAGGAAGGACAGTCGCGAGATCTGGATGACCTGCGTCGTCGAATCGGGCGTGTGGGATGATGGGGGCGGTGGCACGGGCTGCTGGGAAGATGACACCTCTACATCTTCGCACTGCAGCCGCGGCATCTCACATTCTGGGACAGTGGACCGCACCAAGTTGACTGTCTGGACACCATGCGCCTACCGTCGAGCGCGTGAATCAGAATGGGTTGCTCGTAATCGGCCGGCGCGTCGTCGCCTGAGCCGCATTTCGCAACTCGCCCACGACGCGCCACCCTCGTACAGCAGACTTGCTGACGAGGGTTTTTTGTTGCCCGGAGCCAGAATCAGAGGAATTCGCAGTGAGCGCACCAACCGCACGGCCTCAACCCTCGCCGCGAAAGCCGGGGTCCGCCACCCCGACTCCCGCAGCTGCCGCGACGCAGCCCGCCAATCGACGCCAGGTCGCCCCCGAGCGGGTCACCGGCGCCCAGTCGGTGGTCCGCGCACTCGAGGAACTCGAGGTCGACACGGTATTCGGCATTCCCGGCGGCGCGATCCTGCCCGTCTACGACCCGATCTTCGATTCGCGGCGCGTGCGCCACGTGCTCGTCCGTCACGAGCAGGGCGCCGGGCACGCTGCCACCGGTTACGCCCAGGCCACCGGCAAGGTCGGCGTGTGCATGGCCACTTCCGGTCCGGGCGCGACGAACCTCGTCACCCCGCTCGCCGACGCGCAGATGGACTCCGTGCCCCTCGTCGCGATCACCGGCCAGGTCGGTCGCCCGCTCATCGGTACCGACGCCTTCCAGGAAGCCGACATCTCCGGCATCACGATGCCGATCACGAAGCACAACTTCCTGGTCACCGACGGCGCCGACATCCCGCGCATCCTGGCCGAGGCGTTCTACCTCGCCTCCTCGGGCCGACCGGGCGCGGTCCTCGTCGACATCCCCAAGGACATCCTCCAGGCACAGACCACCTTCAGCTGGCCGCCGGAGATGCACCTGCCCGGCTACCGCCCGGTGACGAAGCCGCACGGCAAGCAGGTCCGCGAGGCCGCGCGACTGATCGCCGACGCGAAGAACCCGGTGCTGTACGTCGGCGGCGGTGTCATCAAGGCCGAGGCGTCGGCCGAGCTGCTCGAGCTCGCCGAGCTGACCGGCATCCCGGTCGTTACGACGCTCATGGCCCGCGGTGCGTTCCCCGACAGCCACAACCTGCACTGCGGCATGCCCGGCATGCACGGCAACGTCGCCGCGGTGGCCGCACTGCAGAAGAGTGACCTGCTCATCACCCTCGGTGCCCGCTTCGACGACCGCGTCACCGGTCAGCTGGACTCCTTCGCGCCCGACGCCAAGGTCATCCACGCCGACATCGACCCGGCGGAGATCGGCAAGAACCGGCACGCCGACGTGCCGATCGTCGGTGACTGCAAGGAGGTCATCGTCGAACTGCTCGAGGCGATCCGCGCCGACCTGGCGACCGGCACGAAGCTCGACTACACGGCATGGTGGGCCTACCTCGACGACATCCGTCGCACCTACCCGCTGAGCTACGACCGTCCCACCGACGACACCCTGTCGCCGCAGTACGTCATCCAGGCCGTCGGTAAGCTCGCCGGTCCCGACGCGATCTACTGCGCAGGCGTCGGTCAGCACCAGATGTGGGCGGCGCAGTTCGTCGACTACGAGAAGCCGCGCACCTGGCTCAACTCCGGTGGTCTCGGCACCATGGGCTACGCGGTGCCCGCCGCGATGGGCGCCAAGATGGGTTGCCCCGACACCGAGGTGTGGGCCATCGACGGCGACGGCTGCTTCCAGATGACCAACCAGGAACTCGCGACGTGCGCCGTCGAGGGTGTGCCGATCAAGGTCGCGCTCATCAACAACGGCAATCTCGGCATGGTCCGGCAGTGGCAGACCCTCTTCTACGAGGAGCGATACTCGAACACCGACCTGGCGACGCACTCGCTACGCATCCCCGACTTCGTCAAGCTCGCCGAGGCCCTCGGCTGCGTGGGCATCCGCGTCGAGCGCGAGGAAGACGTCGAGCCTGCGATCCGCCGGGCGCAGGAGGTCAACGATCGTCCCGTCGTGATCGACTTCATCGTCGGCAAGGACGCGCAGGTGTGGCCGATGGTCGCCGCCGGCACGAGCAACGACGAGATCATGGCGGCTCGCGACATCCGGCCGCTGTTCGACGACGACGCCGCTGCCGACGATCCCGCCGTCATCCACGAGACCATCGACGCGCTCGAAACCCGCAGCGAGAACGCTGCGGCCCAGGAGGAGACCAAGTGAGCACGAGTCACACCCTCAGTGTTCTCGTCGAGGACAAGCCGGGCGTGCTCGCCCGAGTCGCATCGCTGTTCTCGCGACGCGGCTTCAACATCGAATCCCTTGCCGTCGGTGGCACCGAGGTGCCCGACATCTCGCGGATGACGATCGTGGTGACCGTCGACGAGTTCCCGCTCGAGCAGGTCACCAAGCAGCTCAACAAGCTCGTCAACGTCATCAAGATCGTCGAGCAGGAGGACGAGGCGTCCGTCGCCCGCGAACTCGTGCTCATCAAGGTGCGCGCCGACGCGAGTGTACGCACCCAGGTCATCGAGACGGTGAATCTGTTCCGCGCCAAGGTGATCGACGTCTCGCCCGAGTCGCTGACCATCGAGGCGACCGGTACGCGGTCCAAGCTCGACGCGCTGTTGCGCATGCTCGAACCGTACGGAATCCGCGAGATCGTCCAGTCCGGTGTCGTCGCCGTCGGACGCGGTCCGAAGTCCATCACGGCTACCCGTTAGCCTTAACACACCCATACTTGCTGAAAGAGGTAATCACTGTGGCAGTCGAGATGTTCTACGACGACGATGCCGACCTGTCGATCATCCAGGGTCGTAAGGTCGCCGTCATCGGCTACGGCAGTCAGGGACACGCGCACTCGCTGAGCCTGCGCGACTCGGGCGTCGACGTTCGCATCGGTCTGAAGGAGGGCTCGAAGTCGCGGGCCAAGGCCGAGGAAGCCGGTCTCACCGTCGGCACCCCCGCCGAGGTCTCCGAGTGGGCCGACGTCATCATGATCCTCGCGCCCGACACCGCCCAGGCGTCGATCTTCACCAACGACATCGAGCCCAACCTGAAGGACGGCGACGCGCTGTTCTTCGGCCACGGCCTCAACATCCACTTCGGTCTCATCACCGCTCCGGAGAACGTGACCGTCGCGATGGTCGCCCCCAAGGGCCCCGGCCACCTCGTGCGTCGTCAGTTCGTCGACGGCAAGGGCGTTCCCGCGCTCATCGCCGTCCATCAGGACCCCAAGGGTGAGGGCCAGGCGCTCGCGCTGTCCTACGCCAAGGGCATCGGCGGCACCCGGGCCGGCGTCATCAAGACCACCTTCAAGGAAGAGACCGAGACCGACCTCTTCGGCGAGCAGGCCGTGCTCTGCGGTGGCACCGAGGAGCTCGTCAAGACCGGCTTCGACGTCATGGTCGAGGCGGGCTACGCCCCCGAGATGGCCTACTTCGAGGTTCTCCACGAGCTCAAGCTCATCGTCGACCTCATGTACGAGGGTGGCATCGCCCGCATGAACTACTCGGTGTCCGACACCGCGGAGTTCGGCGGCTACCTCTCCGGCCCGCGCGTCATCGACGCCGGCACCAAGGAGCGCATGAAGGAGATCCTGAAGGACATCCAGGACGGCACCTTCGTCAAGCGTCTCGTCGCCAACGTCGAGGGCGGCAACAAGGAGCTCGAAGGTCTGCGCAAGCAGAACGCCGAGCACGGCATCGAGGTTGTCGGCAAGCAGCTGCGCGACCTGATGAGCTGGGTCGATCGCCCCATCACCGAGACGGCGTGACAGCCACCTGATCCGGTCACGGCGGCCCGGTACCCCTACGGGGGTGCCGGGCCGCCGTCGTCGGTGCGCGTGAGCGATGTCGCAGCCACGGGCCGAGGCCGCGGAGGATACTTGGCTGATGTGGCTCCTCGCCGCGTTCGGGCGGCTCCCGGGTGTCGCCACCGCACGGTCCTACCGGCGGGGGTGGCTGCGGGGCGACGTCACGGCGGGTCTCGCGCTCAGCGCCCTGCTCGTCCCCACCGGCATGGGATATGCCCAGGCGGCGGGACTGCCGCCCTACACAGGTCTCTACGCGACAGTGGTGCCGATGCTCGTGTACGCGGTGGTCGGTCCGTCCCGGATCCTCGTGCTCGGACCGGATTCCGCGCTCGCCCCGCTCATCGCGGCCGCGGTGATCCCGCTCGCCGCCGACGGTGACCCGCAGCGTGCGGTCGCCCTCGCCGGTGTGCTCGCCCTCCTCGTCGGGGCGATCCTCCTCGTCGGGGGGATACTCCGCTTCGGATTCCTGACCTATCTGCTCTCCACACCGATCCGGGTCGGTTTCCTCAACGCGATCGCGATCATCGTCATCGTCGGGCAGCTCCCGCTCCTGCTGGGCACCTCGGCCGACGAATCCGGTGTCGTCGCCGAGGTTCTCGACGTCGTCGACGACGTCTTCGAGGACGGTGTCGAACCGGTCGGACTTCTCCTCGGCGCCGGCACCCTCGCTGTGATCCTCGTGCTGCAGAAGGTCGTTCCCCGCATACCCGCGGTGCTCGTCGCGGTGGTCGCCGCCTCCGCGGCGGTCGAGGTGTTCGGGCTCACCGATCGGGTGGAGATGGTGGGGGCGCTGCCCTCCGGGATCCCCGCGCCCGTTCTGGGCGGTATCGAACGGGGAGACGTGATCGAACTGCTCGCACCCGCGGTCGCGGTCGCCGTCATCGCGTTCGCCGACACCGCGGTGCTGTCGCGCTCGTTCGCGCTCCGACGGGGCGAGGACGTGGACGGCAGTTCCGAGATGCGCGCCCTCGGTGTGGTGAACATCGCAGCCGGTGCGACGGGCGGATTCCCCATCTGCGGCAGCGGCAGTCGCACTCCCGTCCTCGAACAGGCCGGAGCGCGTACCCAGCTCGCGGGTGCCGTCGGAGCGGTGACGGTCGCGATCTTCCTGCTCGCCGCGCCGGGGGCGACGGCGTACCTGCCGCAGGCCGCGCTCGCTGCCGTCGTGATTGCCGCGGCGAGTGCGCTCGTCGATGCGAAGGGGCTCGGTCGCCTGTGGCGGGTCAACAAGATCGAATTCTGTTTGTCCTTCGCCGCATTCGTGGCGGTCGGTCTCGCCGGTGTGTTGAGGGGTGTACTCGTCGCGATCGCATTGTCGTTGGCGGTCGTGATCGTGCGTGCCTGGCAACCCCACCGGACCGAACTCGTCGAACTCGAGAACATCGCCGGATATCACGACCGGGAGCGGCATCCCGAGGGCCACCGCATCCCGGGTCTCGTGCTCGTGCGATTCGACGCTCCGCTGTTCTTCGCGAACGGTGTGATCCTCACGAAGTTCGTCCGTGAACTCGTCCGCGAACGCGAGGACCGTATCGAGTGGGTGGTACTCGCGGCCGAACCGATCACGGATTTAGACATCAGCGCCGTCGAGGAGATCGAACGTCTCGACGACTACCTCGCCCACAGGGGGATACGGCTCGCCTTCGCCGCGATGAAGGGGCCGGTCAAGGACAAGTTGCACCGGATGCAATCGGGGAATCGCTTCGGGGCCGGTCGATTCCATCCGACCGTCCGCACTGCCGTGGTGGCCTTCCGGCACCGGAACCAGCCCGGCATCGAGCGCAGTGTGCTCGACGCACCCCCGCAGGACATCGTCCCGCCCCCGCGGAAGGATCGGCCCGCACCACCGTGATCCCGGTCCCGGTGGCCCCGTGGGAGGGGCCGGGGCACTAAACTGTGGGCGGTCGCGGGTGCCCACGCATGCTGTCGGGCGCGAGCGCCGTCGACCACTCACACATTCACGACACAGGGAGTCCGCACGTGAGCCAGAATGGCCGTCCAGTAGTCCTGATCGCCGACAAGCTTGCGCAGTCGACCGTCGATGCGCTCGGTGACGGTGTCGAGGTGCGCTGGGTCGACGGCCCCGACCGCCCCGCCCTGCTCGCGGCCGTGCCCGAGGCCCAGGCGCTGCTGGTCCGCTCCGCGACCACCGTCGACGCCGAGGTGCTCGCTGCGGCGCCCAACCTCAAGATCGTCGGTCGCGCCGGTGTCGGCCTCGACAACGTCGACATCGCTGCTGCCACCGAGCGCGGTGTGATGGTCGTCAACGCGCCCACCTCCAACATCCACTCCGCCGCCGAGCACGCGGTCGCGCTCCTCATGTCCGCGGCGCGGCAGGTTCCCGCCGCCGACCGCACCCTGCGTGAGCGCACCTGGAAGCGGTCGAGCTTCAACGGCACCGAAATCCTCGGCAAGACGGTCGGCGTCGTCGGCCTCGGCCGCATCGGCCAGCTGTTCGCCCAGCGTCTCGCGGCGTTCGAAACCCACGTCATCGCGTACGACCCCTACTTGCCGGCCGCCCGCGCCGCACAGCTCGGCATCGAGCTCGTCGACATCGACGAGCTGGTCGCCCGCGCCGACTTCATCTCGGTGCACCTGCCCAAGACCAAGGAGACCGCCGGCCTGATCAACGCCGAGCGTCTGTCCAAGGCCAAGGACGGCGTCATCATCGTCAACGCCGCCCGCGGTGGCCTGATCGACGAGGACGCGCTGTACGACGCGCTCGTCGAAGGCAAGGTCCGCGCTGCCGGCCTCGACGTCTTCGAGACCGAGCCGTGCACCGATTCGAAGCTGTTCGACCTCGACAACGTCGTCGTCACCCCGCACCTCGGTGCATCCACCGCCGAGGCCCAGGACCGCGCCGGTACCGACGTTGCCAAGAGCGTGCTGCTCGCCCTCGCCGGCGAGTTCGTGCCCGATGCCGTCAACGTCTCCGGTGGCCCCGTGGGCGAGGAGGTCGCGCCGTGGCTCGAGCTCGTTCGCAAGCTCGGTCTGCTCGCCGGCACCCTCTCGCCCGAGGCCGTGCAGAACGTGCAGGTCGTCGTCAGCGGTGAGCTCTCGGCCGAGAACACCGACATTCTCGGCCTGGCCGCCCTCCGCGGCCTGTTCTCGGCGAGCAGCGACGAGCCCGTCACCTTCGTCAACGCCCCCAAGCTCGCGGAGCAGCGCGGCGTGACGGTCGAGGTCGAGAAGGTCAGCGAGGCCACCACGCACCGCAGCGCCGTCGAGGTCCGCGCCGTGGCGCCGGACGGACACGTCACGTCCGTCGCGGGTGCGCTCACCGGCCTGCAGCAGGTCGAGAAGATCGTCAACATCAACAGCCGCAGCTTCGACCTCCGCGCCGAGGGCCACAACCTGATCGTCCACTACCAGGACCGTCCGGGTGTCCTCGGAACGCTGGGCACCGTGCTCGGCAACGCGAGCATCGACATCCAGGCCGCGGCGCTGAGCCAGGACGCGGAGGGCCCCGGCGCCACCGTGATCCTCCGTGTCGACCGCGTCGTCGGCGACGCCGAGGTCGGACAGATCACCGAGGCGCTCGACGCGCGCGTCGCCCAGGTCGACCTGTCCTGATCCTTCGGTTCTCCATCATCCGGTGGCCGCGACCGTCTGCACGGTCGCGGCCACCGTCGCACAGGAAGTGAGTAGTGCTCATGAAACTTGCGGTCATCCCAGGTGACGGCATCGGTGTCGAGGTCACGGCGGAAGCTCTCAAGGTGCTCCGCGCCCTCGTCCCGGATCTCGAGACGACCGAGTACGACCTCGGTGCTCGCCGGTACAACGCGACCGGCGAACTCCTGCCCGATGCCGATCTCGCCGCGATCCGCGAGCACGACGCGATCCTCCTCGGTGCCATCGGCGATCCGTCGGTCACGCCGGGCATCCTCGAACGCGGTCTCCTCCTGAACATGCGGTTCGCACTCGACCACCACGTCAACCTGCGGCCGTCGCGCCTGTACCCGGGCTCGAAGTCGCCGCTCGCCGCCGACCACGAGATCGACTTCGTCGTCGTCCGCGAGGGCACCGAGGGCCCGTACACCGGCAACGGGGGAGCGATCCGCGTCGGCACCCCGCATGAGATCGCCACCGAGGTCTCGGTGAACACCTGGTTCGGAGCCGAGCGCGTGGTCCGCTACGCCTTCGAGCTCGCGCAGACCCGCCGCAAGCACGTCACGCTCATCCACAAGACGAACGTGCTGTCGAACGCCGGCGCCATCTGGACCCGCGCCGTCGAGACCGTCGGCAAGGAGTTCCCTGAGGTCACCACGGCCTACTGTCACATCGACGCCGCGACCATCTACATGGTCGACGACCCGTCGCGCTTCGACGTCATCGTCACCGACAACCTGTTCGGCGACATCATCACCGACCTCGCCGGCGCCGTAACCGGCGGTATCGGCCTTGCCGCGAGCGGCAACATCGACGCCTCGGGCACCAACCCGTCGATGTTCGAACCGGTCCACGGCTCGGCACCGGACATCGCCGGCAAGGGCATCGCCGATCCCACCGCGGCGATCCTGTCCACCGCCTTGCTGCTGCGCCATCTCGGGCGCGAGGAGGATGCTGCACGCGTCGAGCGGGCCGTCGAGGCCGACCTCGCGAATCGTGGCCCCGGTCCGATCGTGACCACCGAGATCGGCGATCGGATCGCTGCTTCTCTTTGATCTCTGAGCGCGGATTCTCTCCGGGCACCGAGTTCTTCGGCACAAACGCGCGTGGCGCCGGCGGGTACGTCCCGTCCGGCGCCACGCGCGTTTCGCGTATCAGTCCTTCGGTATCACCGGGACCGCCGCTGCGGGAGCGATGGCGGACAGGGCGAAGGCCGCGGGGAATCCGACCGCGGCGATGAGCCCACCGAAGACCGGTCCGACGGCCGCGGCGAACACGAACTGCCCGGTGTTCTGGATCCCGAGTGCGCGGCCGCCCCAGAACGGGCCGGCGATCTCCGCGACGGCAGTGAATGCCAACCCGTTCGGCGCCGAGGTCAGGATCGACGCGACGAGCAGGACGCCCACCGCGATCGCCGAATCCGTCCACGCCGTGACGGAGAGCGCGACCATCGACACGACGACCGATGCGGCGACGAGGCGCATCGGTCCCAGCCTGCTGCCCACCCGATCGGACCAGGCCCCGGTGACGACACGTCCGAGGGCGCCGAGGATCTGGGCGGCGGTGATGACGAGACCGGCGCCGACCTCGTCCCAGCCGCGGTCGGCGATGAGCCAGACCAGGGCGTAGGTCCACACGACGTACTGCGGAACGACGAGCAGGATCGACGCGAGATGGATCCGCGTGAGGGACATGGAACTCCGGTAGGGATTGCCGAGCACGCCTGCGCGCTCGGCCTCCACCCGTCCGGGTCGGGGCGGATCCACCACGCCGACCGCGCAGACGACGGCTGCGAGCCCGCACGCGAGCATGGGAAACGAGAGCGCCCAGGCGATCCCGTGGTCGCCCGCGAGAGTGGGGATGACGAGTGCGCCCGCGGCGACACCCAGCGGCACCGACATCTGCCGGATGCCCATCGCGAGGCCGCGCTGGTGCGGCGGGAACCATCCGACCACCACGCGACCGCTCGCCGAATTGGCGCTCACGGCGCCGGCTCCCGCACACATCAGCAATAGGCCGAGCAGTGCTGCGGAGGTGGTGCGGGACAGGTCCAGTGAGGTGGTCGCGCTCGCGAGTCCCATCGAGACGGCCGCGATCCCGAGTCCGGCGGCCAGCGCGAGACGTTCGCCGAACCGGTCGGCGATCGCGCCCCACACGACGAGCGTGAACACGCCGCCGAGGATCGGTGCGCCGGCGAGGGTTCCGGCCTGGGCGAGGGTGAAGCCACCCTCCTGGTTCAGGATTGGGATGAGGAAGGCGACGCCGTTGATGACGGTGGCCTGGGAGGCCTGGGCGAGGACGCCGAGGGCCAGGATCAGCCATCGGCGCCGACCGATGTCCGGAGTGTCCATGAGTCCCACTATCTGAGAAAGTCGTACCGTTATATGAAATCTTGGTCGGACTCTATACCCGCGGCACCCGGGCGTCGATCGCAGTGTGCGCGCACCGTTAGACTCCGGACATGCGCCTTGGTCGAATTGCCAGCCCGGATGGTGTCGCGTTCGTGAGCATCGAAGGGGAGGGGAAGTCCGCGACGGCGAAGGAGATCGCCGAGCATCCTTTCGGGAACCCCACCTTCACGGGCCGGAGCTGGCCCCTCGCCGACGTGCGGATTCTCGCCCCGATCCTCGCCACCAAGGTGATCGCGGTCGGTCGCAACTACGCCGCCCACGCCGCCGAGTCGGGCAACGAGGTCCCCGACGAGCCGATGATCTTCCTCAAGCCCAACACGTCGATCGTGGGCCCGGGCGCGCCCATCGTGATTCCGCCCACCACCTCGCTCGTCCATCACGAGGCCGAACTCGCCGTGGTCATCGGGCGTCCCTGCAAGGACGTCCCCGCCGCGAAGGCCCGGGAGGCGATCCTCGGCTACACGATCGCCAACGACGTGTCCGCGCGCGACCATCAGCGCAAGGACGGCCAGTGGGGCCGAGCCAAGGGCCACGACACCTTCTGCCCGCTCGGTCCGTGGATCGAAACCGACATCGACCCTTCCGATCTCGAGATCTCGGCGGAGGTCGACGGGCAGATCCGCCAACGCAGCCGCACCTCGAAGATGGTGCACGACATCCCGAAGCTCATCGAATGGATCTCCGGTGTCATGACCCTGCTGCCGGGCGACGTCATCCTCACCGGCACTCCCGAAGGTGTCGGACCGATCGAGCCGGGCAACACAGTCTCGATCACCGTCGAGGGCATCGGAACGCTCACGAATCCGGTCGTCGCCAAGGGATCCTGACCGGAGCTCGCTGCGGGGCGGATAGCCTGGGAAGGTCTCCCGTCGATCCTCAACCCTGAGCGAGTCATGACCACCAGCGAAGTACGCGTACGTTTCTGCCCGTCACCGACCGGAACCCCGCATGTGGGTCTGGTGCGCACCGCCCTGTTCAATTGGGCTTTCGCGCGTCATCACGGCGGCACCTTCGTGTTCCGCATCGAAGACACCGACGCCGCACGCGACACCGAGGAGTCGTACCAGGCGATCCTCGACGCCCTCCGGTGGCTTGGTCTCGAATGGGACGAGGGTCCGGAGGTCGGCGGACCGTACGAGCCGTACCGGCAGTCGCAGCGACGCGACCTTCACCTCGAGATCGTGCAGAAGCTCGTCGACTCCGGGGAGGCCTACGAGTCGTTCTCGACGCCGGAAGAGGTCGAGGAGCGGCACAAGGCCGCCGGCCGCGACCCGAAGCTCGGCTACGACAACTTCGACCGCGACCTCACCCCGGAGCAGCGGCAGGCATTCCTCGACGAGGGGCGCAAGCCGGTCGTGCGACTGCGCATGCCCGAAGAGGACCTCACGTGGAACGACCTGGTCCGCGGCGAGACCACTTTCAAGGCGGGCTCGGTGCCCGACTTCGCGCTGACCCGCGGCAACGGCATCCCGCTCTACACGCTCGTCAATCCCGTCGACGACGCGCTGATGAAGATCACACACGTCCTGCGCGGCGAGGACCTGCTGTCGTCCACCCCGCGTCAGCTTGCGCTGTACGCGGCGCTGCAGCGCATCGGCGTCACCGATTTCACGCCCGAGTTCGGCCACCTGCCGTTCGTGATGGGGCAGGGCAACAAGAAGCTCTCCAAGCGCGACCCGGAGTCCAACCTCTTCCTGCACCGCGATCGCGGGTTCATCCCCGAGGGCCTGCTCAACTACCTCGCTCTGCTCGGCTGGGGTCTCGCCGACGACCGCGACGTGTTCTCCCTCGACGAGATGGTCGCGGCCTTCGAGATCTCCAAGGTCAACTCGAACCCCGCCCGGTTCGACCAGAAGAAGGCCGACGCCATCAACGCCGAGCACATCCGCCTGCTCGAGCCGGAGGAGTTCGCGACCCGGCTGAAGGCGTACCTCGTCGAGCACGGCCGGATCGGGGCCGACGTCGACGACGCGCTCTTCCGGACGGCCGCCGACCTCGTACAGACCCGTATCGTCGTTCTCGGGGACGCGTGGGACCTGCTGAAGTTCCTGTTCGTCGACGACGCCGACTTCACGCTCGACGAGGTCTCCGCGGCGAAGAATCTCAAGGAGGATGCCGCGCCCGTGCTCGACGCCTCCGTCGCCGCCCTCGAGGGCCTGACCGAGTGGACCACGCCGGCGATCGAGGAGGCGCTCAAGAGCGCACTGATCGAGGGGCTCGAACTGAAGCCGAGGAAGGCCTTCGCTCCCGTGCGGGTCGCGGTGACGGGCTCGCACGTCAGCCCGCCGCTCTACGAGTCGATGGAACTGCTCGGCCGTGAGCGCACCCTTGCACGACTGCGTGCCGGGCGGGCGCGCATCGCCTGACCCCTGCATGGTCGCTCTCGGCCCGTCGTCGGCACCCGCCGGCGACGGGCCGAACTCCCTCCGGGCTCGATTTCATGCCACCGAGCTCGTCCTGAGCTCGATTGCACTCCTCTGACCAGCCGATTTGTAGTTGGTGGCGGGGTTGGTGCTAATCTTCTTCTCGGTTCGGAACGGAGGCCACAACGCCCGCAGGGCAGGCCGAAGGAACAAACCATTGGGGTATGGTGTAATTGGCAACACAGCTGATTCTGGTTCAGCCATTCTAGGTTCGAGTCCTGGTACCCCAGCTGAGACGCGGCGGTTTGCCCGCAACGTCTCAGCCAGCTATGCTGGCTGAGCTTCCTTCGGGAAGCGAAGAGAAGAAGTTCCATAGGCCCCCGTCGTCTAGCGGCCTAGGACGCCGCCCTCTCACGGCGGTAGCGTGGGTTCGAATCCCATCGGGGGTACAACGGACTACCCACCGATCTCCGGGTCGGTGGGTGTTCTTCTCTCGGAGGCGTCGGCTCGTCGATTCCTCGGAAAGTTCCAGGCCCCCGTCGTCTAGCGGCCTAGGACGCCGCCCTCTCACGGCGGTAGCGTGGGTTCGAATCCCATCGGGGGTACAACCACGAAGGCTCTCCGATCATCGATCGGAGAGCCTTTCGCGTATGGGCGGTCAGTGCGCGGCGGACGGAAGATAGGCGGCCGTCGTGCCGCCGATCTCCATGGCAGGCATCCCGAGCTTGCAGTGATCCCACGAACGCACCCGCGCGGGCACCACACGGACGGCCACCCGTTTGTGCATCATCTGCTCCACCGCGGGGCGCGCCTCCTCCGTGTACGGGGCGGTGTACCGCTCCCATACGTCGCGGCAGACCTCGAACAGGCGGTCGTGGTCGTCCACGATCTCCGCCCGCCCCTCGATCGAGACGCCACGCAACTGGTCGTAGGTGTCGCCGGCCTCGACGAGGACGGTCACGCGATCGTCGCGCCGGAGGTTGACCACCTTCTGCGATTTCGCCTTCGTCTCGAACCAGATCTCCCCGTCGAGCACCGCGTACCACATGGCGACGAGGTGCGGGGTGCCCGTCGGTCCGAGGGTCGCCAGGTTCGCGACCCGGCTGCGGTGGAGGAACTCGTCGATCTCCGACTCCGTCATCGTGATGCCTGCGCGGCGGTTGGTTCCCATGCGAAGCACTCTGGCAGAGCGTGGGGCCGCACGGCTGTCTTCCTCCCGCCCCGCCCGTGTCCCTCCTGGGCTCCACCCGGGAGGGACACGGGCATGCGGTCGGCCTCAGAGACGCTTCTGGAGCGCTTCTGCGGCGGCGAGGAGGTCGGCGGCCCAGCGGGCGCCCGGTCGGCGGCCCATGCGGTCGATGGGGCCCGATACGGAGATCGCGGCGATCACGCCACCGCTGCTGTCGCGCACGGGTGCGGCGACCGACGCCACACCGGGTTCGCGTTCGGCGGCGCTCTGCGCCCAGCCGCGGCGGCGGACCTCGACGAGCACGCGTTCACCGAAGGCCGCGTCGGGGAGGATGGCGCGCTGGGTCGCCGTATCGGCCCACGCGAGCAGAACTTTCGCGCCGGAGCCGGCCGTCATCGGAAGGCGTGCGCCGACGAGGACCGTGTCGCGCAGACCGGTCGGCGGTTCGAGAGCGGCGACGCAGACCCGCTGGGTGCCCTCGCGGCGGTACAACTGCACGCTCTCGCCGGTGATCTCGCGCAGACGGGGGAGGACGAGCGAGGCGGCCTCGACGAGCGTGTCGCCTGCGCCCGCGGACAATTCGGCCAGTCCGGGGCCGGGACGCCACTGTCCGTCGCTGTCGCGCATGAGGAGGCGGTGGACCTCGAGGCCCACGGCGAGACGGTGCGCCGTGGCACGGGGCAGGCCGGTCCGCGCGCACAACTCGTTGAGGTTGCACGGCTGTTCGGCAACCGCATGGAGGACTGTCATCGCTTTGTCCAGCACTCCGATCCCGCTATGCTGTCTCATAGGTCGATACCTCCGTCTCGCATAATGGGAAGCATATCGCATGCCGAGAACGGTGGGGACGACGCCATACGCGGCCGGACAGCCCCCGGGATCCCGCGTTCGTCACGTACGACAAGGTGGAGAAGATGGCTGGAAAGACTCTGGCGGAAAAGGTGTGGGACCAGCACGTGGTCGTGCGCGGTGAAGGAGAGGGATCGGCGCGACAGCCGGACCTGATCTACATCGACCTGCATCTCGTACACGAGGTGACCAGCCCGCAGGCCTTCGACGGTCTGCGGCTGGCAGGACGCCCGCTGCGGCGTCCCGACCTCACGATCGCCACCGAGGACCACAACGTCCCCACGGTGGACATCGACAAGCCGATCGCCGACCCGGTCTCGCGCACACAGGTCGAGACCCTGCGCCGCAACTGCGAGGAGTTCGGTGTCCGTCTGCACCCCATGGGCGACCTCGATCAGGGCATCGTCCACGTGGTCGGCCCGCAGCTCGGTCTCACGCAGCCCGGCATGACGGTGGTGTGCGGCGACAGCCACACCTCCACCCACGGCGCCTTCGGCGCACTGGCGATGGGCATCGGCACCAGTGAGGTCGAACACGTCATGGCGACACAGACGTTGTCGCTGCGGCCGTTCAAGACGATGGCCATCAACGTCGGCGGTACCCTCGCGCCGGGAGTGACGAGCAAGGACCTCATCCTCGCGATCATCGCGAAGATCGGCACCGGCGGCGGACAGGGCTACGTCCTCGAGTACCGCGGCGAGGCGATCCGCGCACTGTCGATGGAAGCGCGGATGACCATCTGCAACATGTCGATCGAGGCGGGCGCCCGCGCCGGCATGATCGCCCCCGACGAGACCACCTACGAGTTCATCAAGGGCCGCCCGCACGCCCCGAAGGGCGCCGACTGGGATGCTGCCGTGGAGGCGTGGGAGCAGCTGAAGACCGACGACGACGCGGTTTTCGACGCCGAGGTCCACATCGACGGCAGCGCTCTGACCCCCTTCGTCACGTGGGGCACCAACCCGGGCCAGGGCGCTGCGCTCGGGTCCAGCGTTCCGGTACCCGAGGAGATCGCCGACGAAACCGAGCGGTCTGCAGCGGAAAAGGCGTTGCGCTACATGGATCTCGAACCGGGCATGCCGCTGCGCGACGTGAAGATCGACACCGTCTTCGTCGGCTCGTGCACCAACGGCCGCATCGAGGATCTGCGTGCCGTGGCGGATGTCCTGCAGGGCCGCAAGGTCGCCGACGGCGTCCGGATGCTCGTCGTGCCGGGTTCGATGCGGGTGCGCGCGCAGGCGGAGGAGGAGGGTCTCGGCGAGATCTTCACCGCCGCAGGGGCCGAGTGGCGTCAGGCCGGGTGCTCGATGTGCCTGGGCATGAACCCCGACCAGTTGGCGCCGGGCGAGCGTTCCGCGTCGACCTCGAACCGGAATTTCGAAGGACGGCAGGGCAAGGGCGGACGGACGCATCTCGTCTCGCCGGCCGTGGCCGCCGCAACCGCGGTGCGGGGAACGCTTTCCGCACCGGCGGATCTGGACTAGACCACAGGACCGACGAGGAGAATTTTCGATGGAAGCCTTCACCACCCACAGGGGCATCGGCGTCCCGCTGCGCCGCTCCAATGTCGACACGGATCAGATCATCCCGGCCGTGTACCTGAAGCGCGTCACCCGTACGGGATTCGAGGACGGTCTGTTCGCCGCATGGCGCAACGACCCGTCCTTCGTCCTCAACACCCCGCCCTTCGACCGCGGCAGCGTTCTCGTCGCCGGACCGGATTTCGGCACCGGCTCCTCGCGTGAGCATGCCGTGTGGGCGTTGTCGGATTACGGATTCCGGGTCGTGATCTCGTCCCGCTTCGCCGACATCTTCCGGGGCAACGCCGGAAAGGCCGGTCTGCTCGCCGCTCAGGTCTCGCAGGACGACGTCGAACTGCTGTGGAAGCTCATCGAGCAGCAGCCCGGACTCGAACTGGAAGTGGATCTCGAGAACCGGACGGTGACCGCCGGAACCACCGTGGTGCCGTTCACCATTGACGACTACACGCGGTGGCGTCTGCTGGAGGGTCTCGACGACATCGGATTGACATTGCGCCAGGTAGACGCGATTTCCGAGTACGAAAAGTCAAGGCCGTCATGGAAACCGAGTACCCTTCCGGCGCCCTGAAAACACCCCCGAACGCGCCTTCTCCGGGCCCGGTCCGACGCTCCCGTCGGGCCGGGCCCGGAGGTTATTTGCATGAGAATCCGCGTGGCACATAGACTCTTGCCCGTTTGCGGGTCTACCGTGGACTGGAGTCGGTCTGACGGTGGACCGTGTATGTGCGGAGGAAATCAATGAACAAGGCAGAACTGATCGACGTTCTGACCGAGAAACTCGGTTCGGACAGGCGCACCGCCACCGCGGCCGTCGAGCACATCGTGGACGCGATCGTTCGCGCCGTGCACGACGGTAAGAGCGTCACCATCACCGGATTCGGTGTCTTCGAGAAGCGTCGTCGGGCCGCGCGTGTCGCGCGGAACCCGCGCACGGGTGAGACGGTCAAGGTCAAGCCGACCTCGGTGCCGGCCTTCCGTCCCGGCCAGTCCTTCAAGAACATCATCGCGGGCACCCAGAAGCTCCCGGCTTCGGGTCCGGCCGTGAAGCGCGGTGCAGCTGCAGCGGCCAAGAAGACCGCGGCAGCGAAGAAGGCGGCGAAGAAGACCACGGCGGCGAAGAAGACCACCGCCACCAAGTCGACCGCGGCGAAGAAGACCACCGCAGCGAAGAAGACCACGG